>CAJCIM010000032.1 GCA_903970395.1 Acidobacteriaceae bacterium | reverse complement strand
GGCGGTGATGTTGCTGTACAGGCTGCTGGAGCTGTCGGCGATCTACCGGCGGAGCGAAGCAGCGATGCGGTGGTTTGCGTCGGCAGCGTTCGTGGCGCTGACGATCTACGCCGTCGATTGGACGAACTGGTATCAGAAGGTGGGGACGCTGCCGACGGCGGGCATAGTGGCGATGATGGTGTGGCTGTGGTCTCCCACCGGGAAGACGACGACAACTCAACAGGGGCTGAGAGCGGCGGGGATTCTGCTGCTGGTGGCGCTGCAAAGCATGGTGCGCTCTGATATCGCGCTGGTGCTGTGCCTGGGCGTGCTAACGGTGAGCGTGCTGGGCGTTGGAGCACGGCTGGCGCTGCCGCGTTGGGCGGCGATCGCTACAAGCCTGTGCGGGCTACTGATAGCCGGAGGTGTGCAGCTCTATCTGATGAAGGTGCGCTATCCGCAGGCGAGTTATGACGGTGTGCCAGCCTTTATGTTGCCCCATGACTTTCTGAGGCCGACGGAGTGGGCGGCGACGCTGATCTATCTTGCGCCGCTGTTATGGACGACAAGTGTGGCAGTCCGGCGGCGGACGATGGGCGAAGGCATGGGAGCGGCACTGCTCGTGAGCGGCCTGGGCTATGCGCTGCTGTGGATCTGCATGGGGAGGCTGGATGAGGTGCGGATCTTTCTGCCAATGGCGCTAGCGACGGCTCCGCTGACGGTGGAGATGGCGATGCTGCGGGTGGCGGAGGAGTAGGCTGCCGAGCGCCGGTTATGCCCCGTACCGATAACAGAAGGGTATCCAGTGAGGTTCTCGGTATGTTACTTTGCACTAAAATAGTGGCAATCTGGAACGCGAACAGGCAGACCGCTATGGGAAACCGCATCAAAACGAATTCGACACCGGAACAGTCTCCAGCGGGGTCGTCTGCGTTTTACTGTAGTGAGCAGGAAGAAACGCCCCGGGCCTGTGCGGTTAGGCCGTTGGACGAAGCACAGAACACACCGCAAACGCGGGAGTCAACGGAGCAACAAGTGTCGTTCGGTAGAGATCTGCAACTGGAGCGCCAGAGGCGCCGTATCTCGCTGGAGTCGATTGCAGAGGGCACCAAAGTGCCTCTGCGACATCTGCGAGCGTTGGAGCAGGAAGAGTACGGACAGCTACCGGGCGGCATCTTCAACAAGGGGATTCTGCGGAACTACTGCAAATTTCTGGGGCTTGACGAGCAGGAGTGGCTGCCGCGTCTGCCGAGCGTGGCTACGCCAGAGAGCGAACAGGACTGGGAGTCGTTTGCAGAGAATGTGCGACGTAGCCGGGTTGGCAAACGGTCGCACACGGGCGCGCAGTGGCTAGGTGTGTTGGTGATGCTGCTGTTGCTGGTGGCGCTGGGGTGGGCGGCGTGGCGCCTGGTGCTGGAGCCGCAGGTGAGACTGCTTCCGCAAGCCGGACAAATGATCGAACCGGCGCAGTCTCCGAGCCGTTAAGCACCCATAGACCTGTGAGATTGCCTGGGAAGATATTCATTTAAGGGCTTATCGCTATTGTGAGCGTTATAGACCTTAGCGATTGTTCCTTTTTGTAACCTACGTGCATAATAGACACTTCACGTAAAGTTTTGACGTCTGAAGTGCACTTTAACACGCATTCTTACGTGGCATTCACAGAGCCGTTGCTGTCCTGGTCAAGCGCTTGTGGCCTAGACTGAGCGATTCGTGAGACAGCTCCGAACCGGCCGACCGCATAGCAATGGCAGCCAAGTTCACGGTAGGCACGATGAGCAAGATCCTCGTGCGTTCTTCCCTTGTTCCCTTTTCAGGAGGTTTCAGATGCACCAGAGCAAACGATGTACGAGACTGTTGGCGCTGTGCGCCACAGCCCTATTCGCGGCGGGATTGGCATTCGGACAGACAGTTACGGGTTCCGTTCGTGGCGGGGTTATAGATCCAAGCGGCGCGGCTGTATCCGGTGCGCAAGTGACCGCAACGAACGTCGCTACCGGGGTAAAGACTTCTGTGCTCTCAGATCGAAGCGGTACCTACAACATTCAGACGCTGGCGATTGGCAATTACACGGTGTCGGCGACGAAGCCTGGATTTAATGTCTTTTCGACAAAGCCGTTTGCGCTAGAGATCGACCAGATTGCGAAGATCGATATCAGGCTCACGGTGGGCGATGTTTCGGTAGCTGTCGATGTCGCAGCTGACTCAGGTTCGATTTTGCAGACCGAAGATGCCTCACTGGGGACCACCATCACCGCGAACACGCTCGAGAGCATGCCTCTTCCCGGCCAGAACTTCTCCGCAGCGACAGTGTTCGTTCCCGGCGCGGTCCTCCCGACCTACGGCTCGTTAGGCACTACGCAGGGTACAGAGCGTGACACGTCTTTTGCCTCGTCGACGCAGCCGTCCTTCAACGGCAACCGTATGCAGACGAACAACTACATCTTCGATGGTACGGATATCAACGAGCCACTGCAGAATACCATCGCCTACAACCCCGCTCCAGAAGCCATCGGCCAGATGCGCATCATCACCGGCAACGCCGACGCCGAATATGGCAACGTGAACGGCGGCGAAATCATCGCGGTCACCAAGGCCGGAACCAACAAGTTCCACGGCAGCGTTTACTCGTTCTATGAGAACCAGGACTGGCAAGCTAACTCCTGGGCCAATAAATATCTGACGCCCATCGCGGCAAGGGCCAACTTCCACCAGAACCAGTTCGGCGCCACCTTAGGCGGTCCCGTGTACAAGAACAAGCTGTTCTTCTTCGCGGATTTCGAGGGCTTCCGCAATACGACGGCGAGCGCGCAGACTGTCATCTCGGTGCCTTCGCGCAGAATGCGCATGGGCGATTTCTCTGAATTGCTGGGAACAGTACCGAACGAATTTGGTCAGACGATTCAGGCCGCTGGAATCATCCAGCTTTACAACACCACCGCTGGCCTCGCAGCGGCGACTCCCTATGTAAACAATCAGATTCCGGTGAATAACCCGGTCGCTCAGTATCTCTTCGCTCACCCGGAGTTTTATCCGTTGCCAAACCGCCCCAGTTCAAATGTAAACTCGCCCGATACCAACAACTATCAGGGGTACAACAAGAGTGCCTACGTGAATAATCAGGGCGACATTCGCGTCGACTACACCGCCTCACAGAAGGACAATCTCTGGGCTCGCTTCACACATGGTGGTTCGTACGATCTCCCCATCGTTTCCATCCTCAGCTTCCAGTTCCCGGGCGGTGATGACTACCCGTTCTGGAACGGCGTTTTCAACGAGGTACACACTTTCACCCCCAACCTGCAGAACGAGTTCCGAGGCGGCTACTCGCGTATTCGTAATCTTTCCGGCATCCCGGTCGATAGCACCGGCAACTTCCCGGCAGGCAGCGACCCGAAGGTTGGTTATCCCTATGCTAGCCCCTACCCCGGCTTCACCGAGACAAACATCTCCAGTGCGGAAAAGAACGTAGGCACCCTAGGCGCCGTGCAGAATTACATCGACAACATCTTCGACTATGGAGATACGATCACATGGCTGCACGGCAAACATATTGTCAAGGGTGGCGCACAGGTTCTGCGCTACCAGGAGAACTTCTACTACGGAGGCAATGCCGGCACCATGGGTGAGTTCATTTACAACGGTATCTTCACCAAGGACCTGACGGTGAATCCTACCCTTGGGAAGGGATACGGCTTTGCGGACTTTGTTCTCGACCAATCAGAGAACCAGCAGGTGAATGGTACGGCAGGACGTGTCGGTCAGCGCCAGTATCGTATGGCGTTCTTTGGCGAAGACGAATGGAAACTAACACCTCAGCTCACCCTAAATCTCGGTCTGCGCTATGGCTACGACCAGCCGATGTATGAGGTCAACAACAAAGAAGTCAACGTTGACATCAGAAACCCGCAGAACTGCCCCAACTGCTTGCTTGTTGCTGGCCAGAATGGTGCCAGCCGCGCCCTGTACAACGCCTTCCACAAGCAGTTCATGCCTCGCGTTTCGTTTGCCTACCAGATGAACCCACAGATGGTCATTCGTGGTGGCTACGCTATCACGGACGACTTTGAAGGCATGGGCGCTGCGAATCGCCTCACGGCGAACCCCCCATACATTCCGGCATACCTCTATGCCAGCACTGCTCCTTCGGCGACGAACGGCGGAACCCCCGTCAAGGTAAGCCAGGGCTTTACGGTTGGCGCGACTTCAGGAGGTCTTACAAGCAAGTACAACGCCTGGGACCCGAACATCAAGCCCGAACTCATCCAGCAGTACAACCTCACCCTGCAAACAGCTATGGGACCGCTCTTTACCTTCCAGCTCGGATACGTAGGCAACATCGCACAGCACCTCGTTGTTCCGGAACCGATTAACCAGCAGACGGTTCTGGGAACAACCGCTGCGGCTACAGCGACTCAGCCGTTCAAGAATCTCGTCGGCATTGGAGGTCAGGTCTACCTGACCGCGTCTGAAGGCTATTCGAACTACAACGCCATGCAGGTCCAGTTGCGCCAGCGCCAGTGGCACGGCCTGGAGTACACCTTCAACTACACCTTCTCGAAGAACATGACCAACAACCCTGGTTACTTCGGTATCGGTGGAGTCGACGGTCCGGGCATCTACCCGCAGAACGTGTACAACCCGCACGGCGATTACGGCGTGTCGGGCTTCGATACCCGCAATAACGCGACCTTCGTCGGGACGTACGCGATTCCGTTCGGACAGGGTCGTGAATACGGCTCCCACGTGAACCGCTACATCGATTGGGCCATCGGCGGTTGGAAGGTGTCGCTGGATGCCGTTATGTACTCCGGCTTCCCAATCACCATCGGCAGCGCCAGTGGCGGCGGTACGAACAACGGTGGTGGCGCACATGCCAACCAGTATCGCCCGCTGATCATTAAGAACCGCTCGCTGGCACACTGGTTCGGGACAGATCCCAGTGCTACTCCCTGTGCTGCTGCAGACAACGGCATTTGCGCTTACGGCGCCGAGCTCCCCAACTCCTTCGGAACAGCACACGTAGGCACAGAGCGCGCTCCGGGATACCGCGTTATCGACACGTCGGCGTTCAAGCAGTTCCACACCTACAAGGAGCAGTACATCCAGTACCGTATCGATGCCTTCAACGTGGGCAACATTGCTTCCTACTCAGCTCCGGGTTCAACCGCTTCAACAACGTCCACCTTCGGTCAGATCACCTCAACCCTATCTCCGGCTCGTCAGCTCCAGATGTCGCTGAAGTACGAGTTCTAACCTCCGGTTTAACTCTAAAAAGACGGCGTTCGCTGAAGCGAACGCCGTCTTTCTTTTGAAACGGTCCCGATGGAGTGCCGCTGAATGAGCGATTTTGCCGCTCGGGGGCGGATTTGCGCCGCCTACTGTTGGGGTTTGGACGAGGCGGGGAGCGGGGGTAGAATAGTAAGGTTCCCCTGTCCGGATCTCTTCGCATGGGTGGAACGACCGGAGCCAGCGCAGGCTTGGCTTGCACCAGGTAACCCGGTCGTCGGGCGCTTCGAGTGTCTCCCCTGCCTTACTGAGACATCAGCGGGTCCGGCTATTTCGATTACAGGAGCTTTACGCTTTGTCTACAACCGATCGTTTTCTCTTTACCAGCGAGTCCGTGACCGAAGGTCACCCGGACAAGATCGCCGACCAGATCTCCGATGCCATTCTGGATGCCTGCCTTGCAGAAGATCCCTACAGCCGTGTGGCATGCGAGACGCTGACCTGCACTGGCCTGGTTGTGGTGGCCGGTGAGATCACCACGAAGGCCTACGTCGACTTCCAGACGCTGGTGCGCGACACCGTGAAGGAGATCGGCTATGACGACGCAACCAAGGGCTTCGACTACAACACCTGCGCTGTGATCTCGACGATCAACCGGCAGAGCCCCGACATTGCCCAGGGCGTGGATACCGGCGGTGCGGGCGACCAAGGCATGATGTTCGGCTACGCGACGAACGAGACGCCTGAGCTGATGCCGACACCGATCTCGCTGGCACACAAGCTGGCGGAGAAGCTGACCGAAGTTCGCAAAAATGGCAAGATGTCATACCTGCGTCCTGACGGCAAGAGCCAGGTGACGGTGGAGTATGACTCCGACCACAAGCCAGTGCGTGTGGATGCTGTTGTGATCTCGACACAGCATGCCGAGTTCAGCGATAAAGATCCGAAGAGCACTCTGACCAACGACCAGCTGCGTGCGGAGATTCAGGAGCATGTGATCGAGGCCGTGATTCCGGCTGCGCTGCTGGATGAGAACACCAAGTACCACATCAACCCGACGGGGCGCTTCGTTATCGGCGGACCGATGGGCGATACGGGCCTGACGGGCCGCAAGATCATCGTAGACACCTATGGCGGCATGGGCCGGCATGGTGGCGGCGCGTTCAGTGGCAAGGACTCGACCAAGGTTGATCGTTCGGCGGCCTACATGGCGCGCTACGTGGCGAAGAACATTGTGGCGTCTGGCCTGGCTGATCGCTGCGAGGTGCAGCTGGCCTATGCGATCGGTGTGGCTGAACCGGTGTCGATCCGCGTGGATACGTTTGGCACAGGCAAGGTGAGCGAGCCACGGTTGATCGAACTGGTGCGCGAGAACTTCCAGCTGACGCCGAAGGGCATCATCGAGAGCCTCAACCTGCGCCGTCCGGTGTTCAAGAAGACTGCTGCGTATGGCCACTTTGGCCGCACGGGCGACACCTTCACATGGGAAGCCACCGATAAGGCTGCCGCGCTGAAGGCTGGTGTCGAGGCTGCTGTCGCGGCGAAGTAGGTTAGACGTATCCGGCCTGCGTTCTCATGCAGATGGGCGCTCAGGCCGGATACTGATGATGGCTGTTCCACCATTGCACAAGCCTTTTGCGACTGGGCTTTTCGACCAGCAAATAGAGAGCGATCGAGAGCGGGATCAGAATTGCGAGCTTCCACAGTGCATCGAGGATCGATGTTCCCGCACCGAAGTGAACGTCCAGCCAGTCGTTGAACATGAAGTGGAAAAGATAGAGCGCTCCACTCGATTCGCCCAACAGCACGAGTGGAGCGGATGAGAGTTTGCGGCTAACAATATGGTCTTCGCTCAAACCGAGCACGATCATGGCATAGAGGGGCAGCAAGAGACCGTTTCCCAGCATCGTCCATGGAATGTGATTGGCGAAGAAGAGCGTGCCGAATAGCACCATGGTTCCCGTAGCGAGCATGTAGAGGGACGCTCGTCGGCTCGGACGCGGATGCAGAAACACCCAGGCCAGCGGAATTCCCGCCAGGAACTCCGGCAACAGCAAGAGCGGCACACGCCGGATGCGAAAGACCAGCAGGCCGTTGACACCCTCATGCCAAGCTGCGGCTGGTGTGCGATAAAGCGCAAAGAGCGGCGCGGCTATTGCGAGCGCCCAAAAGAGCAGTAGCCATGCGACGGCACTGCCACGGGTGCGGGGACGCAGCCGCAGGAAGACAAACGGAAAAACCAGATAGAAGAATGCCTCTGCCGACAAAGACCATGCAGGAACATTGAAGAAGTTCACGATCCGTATCGACCACGACTGCACCATAAGCAAATCTGCAAGGAAGGCCAGGATATGGATGTGCTTGGAAAAAACGTGCAAGTCAGAGCCAGCAGCGAACAGCAGGCTCAATAGATAGAGCGGATAGATGCGCGCAAGCCGGGCGATGTAGAAGCGTTTTTTAAACGCCGTGCCGGTGTGCGACTCATAGGCGTGGCTGTAGGTAAGGATGAAACCTGAGAGCAGAAAAAAGAACGGGACTGCGCTGTGCCCAGCTGCCATGAATCCAGCCAACGGCCCCCAGAGGCTGAAAGGCCGCACGATGTGATACAGAACCACATGCAGTGCCGCCAGGAACCGCACTGAAGTCGGGGCGCGAAGTTGCGCTGGCCGTCCGTAGCCCGGGGCAGTCACTGGCTTTCGGGGATCGGTTATTGCGTCCAAGCTACCCAGCTCTCCTCAGCGATCAAAGCGAATAGACTGATTGTACTTACGAAGGTCCATCGCGACGGATGGAACCGGCGAGCTAGGGCGTGTTCGCCGTGATCGTAATACGCTTGATTGTGACGGGCGTGATTGGGCGATTGTGTGCATCGCGCGGGAGGCGTGCGATAGATTCAACCAGCTTGACGGAGGCATCGTCGCATTGGCCGAAGATGGTGTAGTTGCCATCGAGGCGATGGTTGGGGTGTTCGGTGATGAAGAACTCGCTGGCGTTGGTGTTAGGGCCGGAGTTTGCATAGGCGAGGCGGCCGGGGCGGTCGAAGGTGAGGCCGGGGACGATCTCGTTTTCGAAGTGGAAGCCGATGTCGCCACCGCCCTCGGGGTCGCCGGGCATGTCTGCGTTCTGGATCATGAAGTCGGGAATGACACGACGGAAGGTGAGGCCGTCGTAGAAGTGCTTGCCG
>CAJCIM010000031.1 GCA_903970395.1 Acidobacteriaceae bacterium | reverse complement strand
GGTAGGCCCGGTTCGGCGATCCTCTGTAGACTCGCGCTTCTTCCACTTGGCAACGGTCTTCGGGTTGATGCCGTGACGCCGCGCCAAAGACCTCATGCTCTCTTGACTATGTTGTATCGCTCGACGGACCGCCTCTGTCGTTGTGGCGCTCCGGTGTAAAACCTGCCCCATAATGCCTCCTTCTCGCGCTCAGAAAAGTATGCACCATCAAATGACGGGACTAAACACCTAGCCGCTGATGCTTTTTTTCGGGACACTTTCTAGATGAGGAATAAGGTGTCCGGAAGCGATGTGAGCCGGAGCAGTTTGAGCTAGTTCGTCCTTTGTTGGAGGTGTTCGCAGGCGGACCGAGCCGTGCAGAGTGGATCTGTCTGAGGTGCTCTGCGGCGTGTGTGCCTGCCCAAGAGCGGCCTGCCAGTGACGTAGGCTTCGTCACTGGCGAACTGCGATGACAACGGACGTCTATACGTGGGAGATTCTGGAGAGCGTGCAATCCACTCTCAATTCGATCAATCAAGAATTGCGTGGAAGTGCGGGTTTCAGACGGAAGACGCCGGGAAGAACCAGGCTGTCAGAAGCAGTCGGTTCACGCGTTTGGCACGAAATGAAATCAAGCCGATGAGAGGAGGGAGTGAACGGCTCCAGGCTATGCCTGATTTTGATTGGGTTGTTTGGTGGACCTGATCGGGATCGAACCGATGACCTCTTCCATGCCATGGAAGCGCGCTCCCAGCTGCGCCACAGGCCCACTCGGGGTTCAACTT
Source organism: Acidobacteriaceae bacterium (assembly GCA_903970395.1). Classification (GTDB taxonomy): domain Bacteria; phylum Acidobacteriota; class Terriglobia; order Terriglobales; family Acidobacteriaceae; genus Granulicella. The sequence continues at coordinate 7,621 of CAJCIM010000031.1, read as the reverse complement.
CTCTATTTTCGCGGATGGCGACGCGCAAGTCAAACAGTAGCAGGAACAAAGCGATCCGTCCTGGTGTCTAAATCCCCAGAGTGAGCGAGCACTCGGGCCACCGGTGGCTGTTGTTCCAGCTCTTTTGTAGTCATTCGCGGTCTGGACATATGTAGGCGAAAGAGCCTACTTTAACACTCACACCAGATATTCTGGTGCGGGCGTGACGATAACCTGGTTTCCGGAAATTGGATGAGGCTGGCAATGAGCGATCTAGCAAGCGCAATTGGAGTGAGGACGGGGGAGCATGATCTCGTCGCGGAACTCAAGGCTGGCTCTGAAGCTGCCTTTGCGCTGTTGATCGCCCAATACAGCTATCCCGTGTACTCCCTGATGGCGCGCAGCCTGCGTGACTCTGCCGATGCCGCTGATGTGACACAAGAGGTTTTCGTCAAGGTCTTCCGCAACATCTCTGGCTTTCATGGAGATTCCAGCCTTAGAACATGGATCTACCGCATCGCGCTCCATGAGGCCAGCAACCAGCGCCGCTGGTGGAATCGGCACAAGAAGCAAGAGCTGACCATTGATGCTCCGCTGGAGAATGACGAAGGCGAGACGTTCTGCCTGGCTGATGCGTTGGCCAGCACTTCAGCTTCCCCCTACGACTGCGCCGCGCATACGGAACTGGAACAGAGGATCACGGCAGCCTTGCAGACGCTTCCCGAGGCGTTTCGCGAGGTTGTGGTGCTGCGTGAGATGGAAGGGTTCGGTTACGAAGAGATCGCCGAGGTTCTCGGTGTCAACATCGGAACAGTAAAGAGCAGACTGACACGTGGACGTGCTGCGCTGCGGGAAGCCCTGGTGAAGGATGGCAAGGGCGCAAGAGCAGTCCAAATGACTGAGAATGTGGCTCAGATATCGGGATCGATCCGGGCGGTGACGGCATGAGTGGGATGGCGAAACAAGAGATGTTTCCACACCTCATCCATGACGAGGATTGCGCGCGTGCGCGGGAGGCTTTCTCGGCCTATCTTGATGGAGTCATGAGCGGCGTGGAGATGGCTGCTATCTCAGCTCATATCGATATCTGCCCTGAATGTGCTGCCGAGTTTGCTGCGTGGCGCGATGTGCAAAGTGCGTTGGCGCAGGTTGGTCCGGCGCATCCGCCGATCCGGCTCCAGTCGCAGCTTCGCGCAGTCCTTGCGGAGGAATTCTCGAAGGGCTCACATCTTCCGTGGATGGGCCGGCTGCGGATGCAGTGGGATCGCACGCTGGCTCCGCTCGCATTGCGCGTTAGCGGCGCTATGGCGCTGGCCTTGCTGCTGGTTGGGGGGCTGGGTTGGCTGTTTGCTGTGCCTATCGCAGTGCAGGCCAATGATGATGGGCTGGCGGATCTTCGCGCGCCTCGTTATCTGTACTCCCAGGTGCCACCTCTGCCTATTGAGACCCGCCGCGATGTGCCGTTAGTGATCGAGGCCAAGGTTGATGCTTCAGGCCGTGTGTATGACTATGCGGTGCTCGAAGGACCGGGTGACGACCTGCATGTGAAGCTTCAACTGGAGCAGAATCTGCTGGCGAGCGTCTTTCGTCCGGCAACGGTCTTCGGCGTGCCGGTTCCGGGGCGTGTTGTGCTCACTTATACTGGAGTCTCTGTTCACGGCTGAGGCCGCTCAAACGAGGTGCCAGCACATCTTTCCGGCTACCGTTAGACTGGAGCGGTGCGTCGAACCTGTATCGTGATCCCTCGTTTCACTCTCGTCCTTCCTCTGGCTCTGCTGCTGCCGATCGTGTCGGTGGCTCAGACTCCGAGTTCGTCTACCATGTCGACCTCCTCGCAGAGCTCGTCTTCCAGCCCTGGCAGCCAGGTGCAGCAGGAAGATACGGGTTCGGTGCCGCGGCCACGTGCGGCGCAGATCGAGAAGGGCGGGTCGGCGGTGACGCTGGAGATAAGCGAGCCGCTCTTCGATCTGGCTGCTGCGTTGAACGCATGTGGCTACGACGCTGATCTGGATAAGTCTCCGCCGGTTCGTGCCGAGGTTCGTGCGGACATGAATGCCGCGTTGGCCGGTTCGGAGCCCGCGCGTGTGAGTCGCGACAAACTCTGCGACTACATCGCTAGGCACAGCCTCAATGACCTTGGTTTGCAGGTCGCGCAGTACGTGTCGCTGGCGTTGTATCTCTCGCCTCCGCCTGAGCTGACTCCCAATGTGGACGAGACACAGCTGCCTCCGCAAGCCGCAGCTGTGGTCAACATCCTGCCGTTGCTGCGCGACTTTGCCGAGCAGATCGATCTGCACTACATCTGGCTAAAGCGCCGTTCCGAGTATGAGGCGCTGACGGCGCGCGTTCACGATCCGATGACGCAGATGATCCTGAACACGAACATCTATCTGCATCAGCCTGTGTCGAGCTACGACGGGCGTCGATTCCTGGTGCTGTTGGAGCCGATGTTCTCTCCGAACCTGACGAATGCTCGCGTTTACGGCAGCGACTACATCATCGTTACCTCGCCGGACAACTCAGCTGGCGATCCTGTACGGATGGCGGAGATTCGCCATATCTACCTGCATTACGTGGTCGAACCGATGGTGTATAGCCGCGGTTCGGCGATGGAGCGTATCCAGCCGGTGCTGCGTGGCGTTCAGGACGCGCCGTTGGAGTTCACCTACAAGAGCGATGCTGTGGCGCTCATTACGGAGTGCCTGATCAAGGCCGTCGAAGCTCGGACGTACGAGATTCCTGAGCCGAAGCCGAAGAAGCCTTCCGCCGCAAAGTCTCGGGAGGTGCTAGATCAGTACCAGGCGTTGATAACGATCTACGACCGCGAGACTACGCTGGCGAGGCAGAAGCTGGTTACCAGCGACGAACAGCAGGGCTGGACGATGACCGGCTACTTCTACCAGACGCTGGGTGTAATGGAGCACAACGGCGATGGTCTGCGCGACGAGATTGCGCCGATGATCTACGGCATGGACGTCGATCGCGAGCGCAAGCATGCGGAGGAGATCATCTTCGTCAAGAACGCTCCGGAAGATCCGCTGCGTCCTGTGGCTGCGCCGCGCAAGCTGGAAGGTATCGATCTGGCCGAAGCCGATCTTCTGAAGGGTGATGCGAACGATGCAGCGGATTTGGCAGAAAAAGCTCTGACTGATCCAAAGACGGATCATGGACGCGCGACGTACGTACTGGCCCGGGTCGACCTGATGCAGGGCGATCCGGAGAAGGCTCAGCAGGAGTTTGCCAAGGCGCTGACGCTGAGCCGTGACCCTCGGACGATGGCCTGGTGCCATATCTATCTCGGCCGGTTGTACGACATCGAGAGCACACCTGAGCGCGATAAGGCGGTTGCCGAGTACAAGGCGGCTCTGGAGGTGCGTGATGGTCGGCCGGATACGCGGATGGCGGCAGAATCCGGCGTGGCAAAGCCGTATACTTTGCCGCAGCGGGCGAAGCGGCAGACTGATCCGGACGATGGCAAGGACTTCGACCCGACAGGTAAGGCGGAGAAGCAGGCCTATAAGCCGAACGCACCGAACGAGTAACCTGTTGCGAGAGGCTGGTCTCGCAGGCAGACGGGCGAGTCTCGTACAGTAGAGCCATGAGCACAGGGGCAGCGAAACCGGTTCGGACGGCGAAGACTGTCGCGCGTAAGCGCGTGGCGGCGAAGGCGCATGACGTTGCATCCAAACCAGCGGCGAAGCCGAAGGCCAAGGCACGCGCGCGCAAGCCTGCAGCGGACCTGTTGGAGCTGGAGCGTAGGCTGCAGTACGAGTTCAGCGATCCTGCGTTGCTGGAGCTGGCGGTAACGCATCGTTCGCATACGTATGAGGCCCGGCACGGCGTTCCGGCGGTGATCCTGCCGGCGCATCCGGAGCAGCGCGACCAGCGCAATGCGCCGGGAACCGACAACGAGCAGATGGAGTTCCTGGGCGATGCGGTGATCGGGTTGGTCATCACGGATGCGCTGTTCCGGGAGTTTCCTCAGTGCAGCGAGGGCGATCTGACGCGTCTGCGCTCGAACCTGGTGAGCCGGAAGCGGATGGCCGAGATGGGCCAAGCGCTAGGGCTGGATGTGGCGTTGCGGTTGGGCAAGAGCGCGGAGCAGAATGGCGGTCGCAGCAAGCCGGCGCTGCTGGCCAACGCGGCGGAGGCGGTGCTGGCTGCGGTGTATCTGGACGCTCGCGCGTCGGGCAAGGACGCGCTGGCGGCGATTGGTGCTCTTGCCGAGACATACCTTGTGCAGCCGGAGTTGCCGACGATGCGCGCGGCAGTGCTGGCAGAGGCTGGACGTGCGCTGCGCGACCACAAGACGCTGTTGCAGGAGCGTGTGCAGGCGACGAACGCTGGGCGGCTGCGCTATGTGGATGTGGCCGAGAGCGGTCCTCCGCACATGAAGCGGTTCACGGTTGAGGCACAGCTGGAGAGCCAACACGAAGGCGGCGAAGTTCAGGTGCTCGCGCAGGCCGAAGGCGGCAGCAAGAAGGAGGCGCAACAGCGTGCGGCCGAACTGGCGCTGATTGCGTGGACGCAGCGCGAAGCAGGCTCAACAGGCGAGGTTACCGAGTGAGCGAGCCGCTGCAGCCTCAGGCGGTGACAGCAGCGGTTCCGCGGGCGGTGAAGGCTGCGCGGCCAAAGATCGATCGTGCGTACTCGCATGATGGCGTGTTCACGGTCTTCCGCAACCTGCTGGAGCTGATCGTTGTGGCGGTGTTTATCGTCACGTTCGTGGTGCAGCCGTCGCGGATTCCCAGCGAGTCGATGGTGCCGACTCTGAAGGTTGGCGATGTTCTGCTGGTGGACAAGCAGGTGTTTACGCCGTCAGGGTTTCTGGACCGGTTGCTGCTTCCTCCGAGCAGCGTGCGGCGCGGCGACCTGATTGTGTTTCACTATCCGGTTGATGGCGATGTGACGCTGGTGAAGCGTGTGGTCGCGGTTCCTGGCGATCATCTGCATCTGCATCACGGCAAGGTGTACATCAACGATGCGGAGCTGGTTGAGCCGTATGCGATCTACACGAAGGCGCGGGCGAACAACTATCGCGACGAATTTCCTTCGCAGCGTGAGTTTCCTGACGACCACGTGCAGACAGACTGGTGGCTGGCGCTGCGGCGTACGCCTCCGGGCGGTGACCTGGTGGTTCCGGCGGGAGACTACTTCGTGCTGGGAGACAACCGCAACGACAGCGAGGACAGCCGTTACTGGGGGTTCGTGCCGCAGGATGCCGTGATCGGGCGGCCTCTGCTTGTGTACTTTACCCAGCGAGCGGAGGAGGCCGATGGAGCGCTGAACCACCTGCGAGCGGAGTGGCACTCGTTGCATGTGCCGCAGTAGCACCCCTCCCCCCTCCCTCGCTTTTTTGCGCTGCACGTGGAATCAGTCACTTAGCGGGGTATCCCAAGGGTAAGTGATGATTCTGCTTGGGTTACGGGTATGATATTGGAAATAAATGGGTTCGGGCGGGAAAAGGCGGCTCCCGCGAAGGGGCGCGAAGGACGACGCCAACTTTCGCCACGGGAGTTTGGAGCTATTTCCAGTTTCGTGGATGGTGGGGGTGGAACGCGCAGTTGGTTTTGGGGGTGGAAGAGGTTTGGTTTGTTAGGGTTGACCGGTGGGAGGGAAAAGCTCCAGCGCGGGTTTTGCAAATGCAGACGACATCATCCCCCTCAATGCAGCGTTGCGAATGAGTAACCAGCGTCGATGTAACCTTTGTATCGCTGACGACTCAAACCAACGCGCAGGTTCATAGCGCCGCTTCAGCCGAAGCTGAGATGACACCTGCGCAAAATAGAGCAACCGAAGGAGTCAGCACATGATGAAGTCAGTTCCCGGTCTTTTGGCCGTCGCCCTCACGATCGGAACTACCGCTCCGGCAATGCACGCAGCCGATACCTTTCAGGGCAGTGGAAACACTGTGTACGTCCTGACAAATGACAACGTCAAGAACGAGGTCCTTGCCTACCAGCGCGGGTATAACGGGCAGTTTGCTCTCCGTGACCGTGTCGCCACAGGCGGCCGCGGCAGCGGTGGAACGACTGACCCGCTTCAATCTCAGGGCTCGCTGACTCTTAGTGGCGATCACAGGTTGCTTTTTGCGATCAATTCGGCCACTGGAACGGTTTCGAGCTTTCAACTCTTCAACGGGCTGCCTGTCCTTGCAGACAATGAACCCTCGGGAGGCGCATTTCCTGTAGCTGTTACAGAGCATAACGGAACGGTCTATGTCCTGAATGCTGGCGGATCGGGAGCTATCGTTGCCTTCAAAGACGATGTCTTCGGAAGACTCCACGCGATTCCGAACGCGACTGTGTTTCTGACGGGAACGAACTCGGGTGCCTCGTCCATCTCCGTAAGCCCGGATGGACACTGGCTCGTGGTGATTGAGAAGGCATCGAACAGCATCGATGTCTTCCCCATTCATACAGACGGCACACTTGGAACTCTGGTTGGCAACAAGAGCGTTACGCCTGGGGTTTTCTCCACATCGTTTACGCCCAGCGGAACTCTGATCGTCTCTGAGGACCAGCCGGGTGGCACCGATGTTTCGAGCATCTCCAGCTACACCATCAACGCGAACGGCACCTTGACTGCGGTGAGCCAGAGCCTGCGCACGCTGGGCGACGGAAACTGCTGGAACGTTGTCAGTCCGAATGGCAAATTCGTATACGTCGATAATGCGGGTACCTTCACGGTTGCAGGGTTCTCGATTGCCCCAAACGGGACACTGAGCCCCGTTGCCGGCACGATCCTCAGCACCCTGCCTGACGGCGCCAACAATCTGGACATAACCATCAGTGGAGACGGCAAGTATCTCTTCAACCTGCTTTCGGGCTCAGGTGCGCTCGGGGTCTTCACGATCAACTCCGATGGAACCCTGAACCAGTTGGGTGAGATCGAAGGGCTACCGAAGACCGCCGGATTCAACGGCATCGCAGCCCTGTAATCAGAGACAACTAACCTTCGTTGCGCCGGTGGCTTGTGCCGCCGGCGCACGTTGCTTTAATGCGCTTGCGACGAGTATGTCCCGAAGGCGATTCCACCCTAACCGGCGAACCAGTTGCGAGCCCAATGTGTATCCAAGTGCGCAAGCAAGGCGATGAGTCTGTCCCGCAGGAAAAGGACTGCCCTAATTCCAGTATAGAAAGTCCTGCCGGGGATTATGCTTTTCTTTTGAAGAGGCTTAGTGGTTTGATTTGTGTGGTTTATAGGTGTATCGCGGCGCGCAAGGCTTGACAGCGCTCCCCCGCAAACTGCCGATAAGAGAGGGCTGATGATGAGCGGATCCACGAGCTGTGCGTTTAGAGGAGTTGTGCTGTGGCTGGTTATTGGACTTCCGGCTCCTGCCGCGTTGTGGGCGCAGGCTCCTACGCAACCGCCTGCAGTTGTGGCGGGCGGGGCTGCTCAGGGTGCTGCGCCAGCTATAGGTTTTGAGGTTTCCGTGGTGCGGCTGAACCACTCTGGCGGGGGTAGCTCCAGTTCGAATATGAACGATGGGCGATTCACGGCAAGCAACGTCACGCTGAAGAACCTGATGGAGTATTCGGCGTATGGGCTGCCGGGGCCTCGGATTCTAGGCGGGCCAAAGTGGTTCAATTCCGAGCGGTTCGACATCGAGGCCAAGATGACGGATGCGGATGCGGCAGCG
>CAJCIM010000030.1 GCA_903970395.1 Acidobacteriaceae bacterium | reverse complement strand
GCAACATACCCATTCGCGCTCATGGGAATCACATTCACCGGATGCCCCTCCATCTCCAACCGCACGGCCTCATCGATCGTGTATCCCTGCATCGCCGCAACTTTGCCACTCAGCAGGGAATCGAACTCATACCCAATCCGTGTCACTGTCACATCCGCACGAGTCATCCCATTGAACTGCAGCAACACATCCAGCGCCTTCTCGCCATCATCATGCAGCCCAATCGCCTTGCCGCGCAGGCTCTTGATCGTCGTCAACCCGGAGTTCTTCAGCGTCAGCAGCGCAAACGGAGTGCTCTGCATCATCGTCGCAAACGCCTTCAGCTTCGCGCCCTTTGCATCGGCCGCCAGCAGTTGGTCTGCCTCGGTAATTCCCACCCACCCCGCAGCATCGCTCGCATGTTTCGCAACCGTATCCACACTCGCCGGGCCACTCCCATCATCGGAGAGGATCGTCACCGCCAGCCCCTCAGCCGCATAGTAGCCCTGCTCCTGCGCCACCAGGATCCCCGCAAACTGTGCTGTCGGCTTCCAGTCGAGTTGTACCGTCAGCGGCACTGGATTCGCGCTCTGCGAAAGAGCTGCACCAGTGAAGACAAAAGGGCATACAGCTACGCAGATGCGAAGCACAATCGTGCGAGTCAACGTCATCTCCTGAGAAGCGATGAAGCAAAGCTGTGAAGGTGCAGCAAGAGTTCTAGCGAACCCGCTCTACCTCAGCTCCCTTGGACTCAGCAAAACGGAAGGGGTTGAAATTCGTATGCGTATCGAACGTATCGATATGTTCGGCGTGTTTCAGGAAGTTTACGACAAGATACGTCACCGGCGTCGCTGCAATCTCATACAGCACCTTTAGCAGATAACCGGTCAAAATGATCTCCACCATCTTGTGTGCCGTAAAAGTACCTGCAAACGTTAGGAAGATCACCAGGCTCGTATCCACAAACTGGCCCACTACCGTGGACCCCACCGTACGCGTCCACAACCACCGCCCCTTGGTCACCAGCTTCAGCTTCGCCATCGTGTATGAGTTCGCAAACTCTCCCGCCCAGAAGCTGATCAAACTCGCCACCAGAATCCGTGGCAGAATCCCGAACACCGTCACAAACGCCTGCTGGTTGCGGAACTCCGGGTCCGGCGGCAGTGCAATCACAATTGCCGACACGGCATATAGCAGCGCTGTCCCAAAGAATCCCAGCCAGATCGCCCTTCGGCTCGCCGCATAGCCATAGATCTCGGTAAAAACATCTCCAAAGATGTACGTGATCGGGAACAGCACCATAGCCCCCGAGGTCGAGAACGCCGGAATCGACACCGGCCCCACAAGATGGAACGGTCCCACCCGGAAGATCTTCTGCGCCACCAGGTTCGCGACAAGCAGAATTACCACGAACGTCGTAGTTAGGGCATCCAGATATCGAAATCGACGCATACACCTCTAGGCTACCGCAGCGCACTCCCCAAAAACGTTCCTGGTTCTGCACAGGCACTTTCGCTTTTATTTTGCTTTTACGGCGTGCGGGATGCTAGACTCGGTTTCTAGTTCAAGGCCTCGCGCCGCTCAAGGAGACCCATCATCGTGGCAGACGACCGCAGCAAAGCCATCGAAAGCGCACTCTCGCAGCTCGAAAAGCAGTTTGGCAAAGGGTCGATCATGCGGCTCGGCTCCAAGGAGGCCATTGGCCCCATTGCGGTCATCTCCACCGGCTCCATCTCCTTCGACGCCGCCCTCGGCGTAGGCGGCGTTCCACGCGGCCGCGTCATTGAAGTCTATGGACCTGAGAGCTCCGGCAAGACCACCATTACCCTACAGATCATCGCAGAGGCCCAGCGTCTCGGCGGCCTCGCTGCCTTCGTCGACGCCGAACACGCCCTCGACCCCGCCTACGCTAAGAAGCTCGGCGTTGACACCGACAACCTCCTCGTCGCGCAGCCTGACTACGGCGAGCAGGCCCTTGAGATCGTCGAAGCCCTCGTCCGCTCCAACGCCGTCGACGTCCTCGTCGTCGACTCCGTGGCCGCACTCGTGCCCAAGGCCGAACTGGACGGCGAGATGGGCGACTCCCACGTCGGCCTGCAGGCCCGCCTCATGTCGCAGGCCCTCCGCAAGCTCACCGGCACCGTCTCCAAATCGCGCACCTGCCTCATCTTCATCAACCAGATCCGCGAAAAGATCGGCGTCATGTTCGGCAACCCGGAGACCACCACCGGCGGCAAGGCGCTCAAGTTCTACTCCTCTGTGCGCATCGACATCCGCCGCATCGGCGCCGTCAAGGAAGGCGACGTCGTCGTCGGCTCCCGCACCAAGGTCAAGATCGTCAAGAACAAGGTCGCCGCTCCCTTCCGCGATGCCGAGTTCGACATCATGTACGGTGAAGGCATCTCCCGCGAAGGCGACACCCTCGACCTCGCCGTCCTCCACAACATCGTCGACAAGTCCGGCGCTTGGTACAGCTATCAGGGTGAGCGTCTCGGCCAGGGCCGCGAGAGCGTCCGTGGCATGTTGAAAGAGAACCGGGAGATCTTCGGTCGCATCGACAGTGAACTGCGCAAGAAGCTCGGCATCGTAGCCTCAGCCGACGCCGAGATCCCCGCCGCTCCCGAAGACGGTGCCGAAGTCGCCACCGCCGCTGTCAAACCTCGCCGTGGATCTGCCGCCGCTGCGAACTAAATCAAAGTTGCTTTGCCTGCGAAGCAAGCCGCGAGAGTATGCCTCTCTCGCGGCTTGCTCGTTTTTGCTTCATCGTTTGAAGTAGAGGAGAAGACCTGCAGTTGGAGTTGCCACAGCACTACGCGCCCAGAGCCATTGTCCCTTCGATCTTCAGCCCATAAGGCATTGACCCATCTCCCGACGGCACCGTTACCATCAACCCCTCACCAGTCTGCCGAAACTTCAACCTCTCATCTGATCCAGCCATGGTCACGCGCTCCACCGTCGCCATCCCCTCCGCAAGGCTCACAATCTTCGCCTCACCGGCCGGTCGCACGTACCCAAACGCGAACAGGGCACTCCTGGCCGTCGTAAACCGAAAGTCCGCCGCACTCGGCGCAGGCATCTTCGCCCGCTGAATCCGCGGTCCCTCCACTGCTGTTGACCCGCCCTTCCAATCCCCGGGCGCGGTCTCCGGCACCATCGGTCCCTCGCCCATCTTCACCCACGGCCGCGAGCCATAAATCCCCTCGCCGTTCTGCTTCAGCCACGCCCCAACAGCCAGCAGCGCCTTCTGCTGCACCTCGGGGATCGACCCATCCCCCATCGGCGAGATGTTCAGCAGCAGGTTCCCGCCCATGCTGGCCATCTCGATCAACTCGCGCACCACGCTCTCCGCGGATCGCACTGTCATGCCGTCGGTATAACCCCACGTGTTACCGATCGCGTCATCGCACTGCCAGCCACCGGAGTAGATCCATCTCGGCGCCCGCTGCGCCTTCTCAAAGTCCTTCACCGTGCCAAACAGATACGCCTCATCCTTGGTCGCTAACGTCGCTTGCTTGCCCCAGCTCGCTGCGCGGTTGTAGTAGTACGCCGCCGCGCGCAGCTTCACATCATCATAGGCACGCGTATCCACACCGTTGTCGAAGTAGATCATCTGCGGCTCGTACTTATCCACTAGCTCCTGCACCCGAGCCAGCCAATCCCCTTGAAACGCCGGCGACGCATTCGAGTTGTTGAACTCCCCCTGGATCGGCGGCCCATAGAACCCCGCGTACTTCGGGTCAAACTCATCGTTTGGCACTCCCGCCGCAGGATACGCAAACGCATCATGCTCCATCCTGTGGCTCGAGCACCCAAAGATGAGATTCTGCCTGCGAACCTCCTTCGCGAGCTCGCCCATCAGGTCGCGCTTCGGCCCCATCTTGCCCGCGCACCACGGCGTCAGGTCGCTGTCATACATCGCAAAGCCATCATGATGCTCGGCCACAGGCACCACATACTTCGCGCCCGCACGAGCAAACAACTCTGCCCATTCCGCCGGCCGATACTGCTTCACGGTAAGCAGCGGAATAAAGTCCTTGTACCCAAACTTGTCCGGCGGTCCATAGTGCTCGGTGTGCCACTTCACATCGCTCGTGTACATGTGCCGCTCGTACCACTCATTCAGCCGCGCCGGTATCGAGTACAACCCCCAGTGAATGAAGATCCCGAACTTCGCCTCGTTGAACCACTTCGGCACCTCATAATGGTCACGCAGAGACTCCCACGTCGGCTCAAACGGCCCCGCTGCCATCGCCTTCGGCTTCGCATACGCATCAGGAGCGCCCGCAGGCGCACCCGTCTGCACAAACCCACGCGCCTTCAGCATCGCAGCCGTCGCCGCGCCACCGGCCACGAACCGCCGTCGCGAGATCATCTACTTCGCCTTGTATGCGGCAATCGACCTGCCCTTGTCGGAGAAGTCCTTCGCCACCGGATCATGCTTCAGCGCCTTCAGCCCGGCCACCACACTCTCGGCGTTCATCACCGCTCCAGCCTCCGTCGTATGCGTATGCGGATCGCCAAACAGCGGCTCCACCGCAGCCTCGCCCAGCGCATCATACTTCCGGCCCGTGATCTCGTTCAGGTCGATAAACCCCACATGATCGCGCTCAGCAATCTGCTCCGTCCATCCAGCAAACGTGTCCTTGCTGCGGACGATCCTGCCGTCCTTCCAGGTCTTCCGCGGAATCAGCGAGCACAGGATCGGCGTAACTCCCTTAGCCTTTGCATCTTCCACATATTTGTTCATGTACCAGCCGAAGGTATGCACCGTCTCGTGCATCTTCATCACCGGATTCTCGATCTCCTTCGTCTCATCGCCCACCCCCGGCAGCGTCGCTCGCGCCCGCGCCGGATCATCCAGCGGCCCACTATCGTTGTGCCCAAACTGCACCAGCATAATGTCGCCCGGCTTCATCAGCGCCAGCGCCTCCGCCCAGTGCCCCTCGGTGATGTACGTCCGCGAGCTCCGCCCACCGATCGCCTCATTCGCAATGTTCACCTTGTCGGTGTTGAAGTAAGGCGCAAGCTCATCGCCCCAGCCCATCTGGTTGTGCGCGCCATCGCCATTGCCATTGCGTACAGTCGAATCCCCAATCAGCCAGATCGTTGGAATCCCCGGCTTCAGCTGCACCACAGGAATATGCCGCGTCCGCCCGGGGTCTGTGCTCACCGCCGCGCCCTGAGCCATCGCCTTTAATTCCTTTGCCGCCAGCAGATACCCGCCCACACCATATGTGTAGGTTGAACTCGGCGGATAGTACGCCGGCTCCGCACCCGTCTGCTCAATGTCGCCCAGCCGTCCATCGGCATACACATGCTGCAGAATCCCCGCCCACGCCTTCGCTATCACAGGCGCATACTTCGCGCGGTCCAGCACCCCATGGTTCACACCCCAGGCCATGCCGTACACCATCAGCGCCGCCCCCGAGATCTCCGGCTGCGGATAGTCCTCGCCATCCAGCAGCGACGCTGGCCATAGTCCATCCGGTCGCTGCAACTCCGCCACGCGCGCCGACATCTCCCGCAACTGCTTCTCATAAAATCCACGTTGCGGATCATCCGCCGGCAGGTAATCCAGCGTGCGCGCAATTCCGCCCATCACCCAGCCCTCGCCGCGAGACCAGAAGATCTTCTTCCCATTCTTCGCACGCTTCGCTTTGTACGTCTCATCGCGCGCGTACAGGTGCTCGTCCTCGTCGTACAGCAGCGCAGACGTCTTAGCCCACTGCGCATCCAGGTACTCGATGTACTTATGGTCACCCGTAGCCGTCGCCATCCTCGCCCACACCGGCGGCGCCATAAACAGGGCATCGCACCACCACCACGGCAGCCGCGGATCATTCGGTCTCAGCGTCGAAAACCCGATCACGCTGTCCAGCCCCGCCTGCGTCGGCGCAATCATCGCAGGATCTTTCTTCCCGTCCTGCAGATACAGCTCCACATACGTCTGCCCGACGCTCTGGTCATCGGCGTTCGGCAGCTTGCTCCGCAGCTCATAGTTGTAGTGCTTCGACATCTCCGCCATCGCATCGCGGTACTTCGCGTCACCCGTTGACTCCGACGCCGCAATAAACCCCGAGTACAGCACGCTCCACGTCCATATCCGGTCGAAGTACGGCTGAGCCACCTTTAGTTGCCAGTCCGCCACCTTCTTCGTCGCCTTGTCGATCGCCTCCGGCGTTATCGCTGCCGAAAGGTCCATCTGCACCGGCCCGGGGTCGGCAGGCGCATCGCCAAAGTGTCGCGAGATGTCCTTATCGATCCCCGCCTGTTGCTCCGGCGTTGGCTTTGGATACGCAGGCACCTGCGCCATCGCACTCCCCGCCATTAAAATCGCAGCACCCAGCACCAGGCCCTTCGGCATTACTTCTAAACGCATCGCATCTCCTTGCAGTGGCAGCAGCACAAACTCTAAGAACCCGCGCCTACAAATGTCAAATGGTGAACTATTTCAAAGCTGCATCAGCGCACCTCAGTCGTTCTAAATGGCGGAAGCCAGCCGCACCGGATGCCACCTCTGTCTTCAATACGCTACGATTACTTGCGTTCGCACCTCAGGAGACCCTCAACCATGCAGTCCGGGAAACGCCTTCCATCCCTCTTTCAAACCCTCGCAGGAGCTCTCATCTTGACCGCATCAGCAGCCGCCCACGCGGCCGTCACCACCACCGCCTGGGGCACCGCCGACGGCAAGCCCGTCTCGCTCTATACCCTCACCGGTAAAGACGTCACCATCCGCATCACCAACTTCGGCGCGCACATTGTCTCCATCCAGGCCCCTGACCGCAACGGCAAGCTCGCAGATGTAGCGCTCGGCTACAACTCCCTCGCCGGCTTCCAGGCCGACAACAAGACCTATATGGGTTCCATCGTCGGCCGCTACGGCAACCGCATCGCCAAGGGCACCTTCTCGCTCGACGGCCACACCTACCACGTGCCCGCCAACGACCACGGCAATGCACTCCACGGCGGCCCCGACGGCTTCGACCGCAAGGTTTGGACCGGCCGTGAGATCCCCAACGGCGTCGAACTCACCCTCATCAGCCCCGACGGCGAGATGGGCTTCCCTGGCACGCTAACCGCGCACGTCCGCTACACCCTCATCGGCGACGCTCTGCACATCAACTACAGCGCCACGACGACCAAATCCACGGTCGTCAACCTCACCAACCACACCTACTTCAACCTCGCGGGCGAAGGCCACGGCGACATCCTCGGTCACGTCATCACCATCAACGCCGACCACTACACCCCCACCGACGCCACGCTCATTCCCACCGGCAAGCTCGACTCTGTCGCCGGCACTCCCATGGACTTCCGCACCCCTACCGCCATCGGCAAGCGCATCCACGACAACTTCGAACAGCTCAAGCTCGCCGGCGGCTACGACCACAACTGGGTCCTCAACGGCCACGAAAACAGCGGCCAGCCAACTGGCCTGCATCTCGCCGCGAAGGTCGTCGACCCATCCAGCGGTCGCAGCCTCACCGTCACCACCACGCAGCCCGGCGTACAGTTCTACCCCGGCAACTTCCTCGACGGCTCCTTCACCGGTGCAGCGGGTGCAAAGTACGCGAAGAACTTCGGCTTCTGCCTCGAAACCCAGCACTACCCCGACTCCCCCAACCACCCCGCCTTCCCAACCACCGAGCTCAAGCCCGGCGAAACCCTCCACTCCGAAACCGTCTTCACCTTCGGCGTCGAAAAGTAG
>CAJCIM010000029.1 GCA_903970395.1 Acidobacteriaceae bacterium | reverse complement strand
GCGACTGGTATGAAATAGAGCGCAAAAAAGGATCTGAACAACGAATCGACCCACTTCTCGCGCTCGCCGGTACGGGCAGGGGAATGTTTGGCGACCAAGGTGCCGACGCCTATGTTCATTCCCTGCGTGATGGCTGGACCGACCCGCGATGAGCCGGATTTTTTGGGATACAAACATCTACATCTATCTTCTTGAAGGCGTTGCGCCCTTCTTCGAGCAGGCAAACAATTTACGCAGCAGAATGATAGAACGGCAGGACGAGTTGCTTACCTCTACTTTGACGCTCGGAGAGATTCAGGTAGGGCCTCGCCGCACCGGGAATGCGACCTGGGCGGATCAGTGCCGCGATGCCATTCTCCAGACCAGCACCGTATTGCCATTCGACACCAAAGCAGCGGACGTATACGCCAAATTACGGACGAATCCGTCGATCAAAGCGCCAGACGCCATACAACTCAGTTGCGCCGCCAGCGTGGGCGTGGAATTATTCATAACGAACGATAAGGCGCTTCACAATCTCAGCATCGCCGGTATCCACTTCATCACAGCATTGGACCGCATACCCTTCTGACAACACGCTGCCAGAGGCAGGCCTCCTATGTGACCACCCGCATCCTCACCGCGCTCACGGCCTGCCTCTTCTTCCTCCTCGGGAAGATCATCTACACCCTCGCCGTACACCACACACTCCCCACCTTGGCCGACATCCCCGCCTCCATCGAAACCGTCGTCGTCATCGTGACCTTGGCTCATCATCGAGCACTTCCGTAACCGCCGCTAGCCTCATCTACGCTCTACACTCTATCCTCTGCTTCTATGGACATCCACACCCTCGAGGTTCTGGGTCTCTTTCTCCTCATCGCCGTCGTCCTCTTCGCGGGCGTGGCGAAACGCATCAATGTCCCCTACCCCATCCTGCTCGTCATCGCGGGCCTCGTCATCTCCTTTGTCCCACGAGTCCCACGCATTCAGCTCAACCCTGACATCGTTTTTCTCCTCTTCCTTCCGCCTTTGCTCTATGCCTCCGCCTGGCAAACCAACTGGCGCGAGTTCCGCCGCAACATCGTCTCCATCTCCATGCTCGCCACGGGCCTCGTCGGTTTCACCGTCCTGGGCGTGGCCTTCTTCGCCGACCACTTCGTTACCGCGCTCGACTTCACCAGCGGCTTTCTGCTCGGGGCCGTCGTGGCCGCAACCGACGCCGTCGCCGCCGGCTCCATCGCTCGTACGCTCGGCCTCTCACCGCGCATCTCCGGCCTCATCGAAGGCGAAAGCCTCGTCAACGACGCCACCGGCCTGCTCGCGCTCGAGTTCGGCCTCGCTATCCTCATGAGCGGCCATTCGCTCTCCATCCACGAGGCCGTCCTGCGCCTGCTCTGGCTCATCGCCGGAGGCATCGGCATCGGCCTGCTTCTCGGCCGTCTCATGGTCATCATTGAGCAGTGGATCACCGACGGCCCGCTCGAGATGGCCACCAGCCTCATTGTCCCCTACGTCGCCTACCTCGCCGCCGAAGAGTTCCGCGCCTCCGGTGTCCTCGCCGTCGTAGCCTGCGGCCTCTACCTTCGCCGCCGCAGTGCGTCCTACCTCTCGCCCGCCGCGCGTTTGCAACTCATCGGCGCGTGGAGTTCGCTCGACTTCATCCTCAACGGTGTGGTCTTTCTTCTCATCGGCCTGCAGCTGCCCTACATCCTCGAAGGCATCCACGAGTACAGCGCATGGACGCTCATCCTCTATGGCCTCACCTTCAGCCTCATCCTCATCACTCTGCGCATGGCCTGGGTCTTTCCCGGCGCGCATATCTCTTTCTGGATTCGCCGCCGCTTCTCGCCTCACCCGGCACCCATTCCAGACAACAGATCCATCTTCGTCGTCGGCTGGTCGGGCATGCGCGGAGTTCTGTCGCTGGCAGCCGCCTTCAGCCTTCCCGAAACTCTCTCCAACGGCCGCCCCTTCGCTCAGCGCAGCCTCATCCTCTTTCTCACCTTCAGCATCATTCTCGTCTCGCTCGTCGGCCAGGGACTCACGCTGCCGCCGCTCATCCGCTGGCTCGGCCTGGCAGGCAACACTGAGCTTCAGGACGAGCAGCTCACAGCCCGCTTACGCGTCTTCTCCTCGGCCATCGAGTGGCTCCAGCAGCAACGAGAAAGCGCCACGGAAACCGATATAGAAAACATCGACGATCTGCTCGACCGTTACCGCCACCGTGTCGCGGCCGTCTCCACCTACGACAGCATTATCCACGCCACCAGCCGACCCGACGACGCAACCGAGGCAGCCACCGCGTTCTTCAAACGTCGCATCGCTCTCCTTCGCAACCTAGCCGCCGTAGAACGCCAGACACTCCTCAAGCTACGCGACGAAGGCATCATCGGCGACGACGTCCAGCGCACCATCGAACGCGAACTAGACCTCTCCGAAACCCGCTTCGACGAACTTGCCTGAAACGCTAATCCTCTTGGGTGCCCCATTCATGACGCGGCTCTATCGCGGTATGAATGGGATGGCGCTGCTCACACTCACCTCCCACATACTCCATCATCGTCGGATCGTTACAGGCGAGAATCAGGTACCCCAAGGCTTTAGCCTTGGGTCTCATAGATACAACAAAACTCTATGGCTTTAGCCCCGGAGTTTGCTGTCAGCTAGCCACTCCATCCACTCATACCCCGGCCCCGCCTACTCGCCACCATCGTGCGCCTGTAGGTGCGTATGCACCCTACCTGTGCTCTCTACCCCTCCGCCGTCGTCGGATCAATCATCCGCCGCACCCGCGCCACCGAGTCCGCAGGAAACTGCCCCTGCCGCGCGTGCTCCCGCACCATCGCCTCATCCGGAGCCACATATACGCAGTAGATCTTGTCGTCCGTCACAAACGACTCCACCCACTGAATCTGTGGCCCCATCGACCTCAGCACCCCGCACGACGTCTGTGAGATCGCCTTCATCTCCTCGTCGCTTAGCTTCCCCGCCCCAGGAATACTCCGTTCAATCACAAACTTCGGCATGGCGTTCACCTACCTTCCCTAGTGATCTCCGAAAGTCACCAAAGCCTACCAGACCCACGCGCACGCCGCCCGTGATGCTTGACACGCCCGACACAATAAAGCCAGCAGGAAAGATCGCGCGCGGCCGCCGGGCTCTTCCCTCGCGGCCCAGGCCGGAACGCCTTCACCCTTTTTGACAACCGGACCTGCCAACCGAATCCCACCGAACAGCTCGCAGCCAAACATTACTATCCTCTATCCCCTACTGTCTGCCTTGCGCCACCGCCATCACAATCTTGTTCGACACCTTCAGGTGATACATCCCCGCCAGCATCCCCTTGTAGACATCAATCGGCGGCAGCATCACCTCGGCGCGCTCGCGGTCCAGCCCACCCGGATCCTCCACGCCGTACATCGCAATCTCGCCATCCTCTGTCTGCTTGAACTGCGTGCCATACCGCTGCAGCTTGCCCTCGTAGACCAGCTCCTTGTCCACCACCAGCGCCAGCGCGGAAGGATCGATCTTCTTCTCGTCGGCCAGGTTCACCAGCTCCGGCAGCAGGCTCACCTGCCACGCATGGTCGCGCGTATGCGTCAGCACCAGCATCGCCGCATTCGATGCCTCGATTCCCACCATCGAAATCGTCGGCCAGCCCTTCGCCTTCACCAGAACCTTCAACTCTTCGGTCAGCGCGTTGTCGATCTCGGTCAGATTCGTCGCAATCTGCACTGCGCCCTTTGCCTGAGTGTCAACACCCCGAGCCCGCTGATCCTCGCCGCGCATCTTCAGCAGCTCATCGCGTTCGGCGGCATCCGTGCCCGGCCCGTTCGTCGCGATTAACGCCTGCCGCCGCCGCTCGATATCGGCCTTCCAATCCGTACTTGCCCCGCTCGCAACAGCCTGCAGAGCCGCCGCCATCGCCGCCACACCCGTGCCCGGCACCATCATCGACAAGAAAAGAGCAGCAACACCCAACCGCACGCAACACATATCTGAAGTGTATCGCTCCAACGTCGCAGCTTATCCGCAGCCCGCGTACCGCAGCCGATACCCACGGTTTTCCTTAGCGCACCTTGGCGACCTTAGCGCCTTGGCGTTGTCCTTTGACTCTCGAACTACAATCAAACTTGTCATGCCAGACACCTACTTCTCCCAATTCGACCTCCCGCAGCACCTGCACATCGACCTCTCTGCGCTGGAGAAGAGCTTCTACACACAGTCGCGCCGCCTGCACCCCGACCGCTTCGCCGCACGCCCTGCAGAAGAGCAGCAGGCCGCACTGGTCGCCAGCTCTGCTCTCAACGACGCCTACCGCACGCTCCGCGACCCGATCCTCCGCACCGAGTACCTTCTCACCCTCGAAGGCATCCAGCTCGAAGAACAATCCCGCGCCGCGACCGACGCCGCAAAGGCCGCAGGCACAGAGAAGAAACAAGTCGCCCCGGCTGACCTCCTCGAAGAAGCCTTTGAGCTCAACATGGCCCTCGAAGAGCTGAAGATGGGCGGCGACGACCCCGACGTCCGCGCTCAACTCGAAGCCGAACGCACAAAGTTCACCGCCATGCTGAACGAAGCCCAGCAGCAGTTGGAAGCCCTCTGGACAAAGTGGGACGCAGCTGTAGACGCCAACGACACCGCAGCGAAGGACGCCGCCAAAAACGCGATGGTCGCCCTCCTCAACCGCCGCAGCTACATCCGCAACCTCGTCCGCGACGTCAACGCCGCCCTCGACGGCCAAGTGAAAGGTTAGGAAGGCGTCCCGTTGGCAGAGACCTTCTCCTTCGACACCTTTGTCTTACGTTGCTTCTTTGTCTTGCCGGACGGGTACGGGACCGGAGGCAATAAGTCTGTACTCTCAGATGGAGTTATATTGAGGCCATAGCCATCGGGCAAAGTCACGCAAACGCCCATCTCTATAGATTGAATTTGCAGGCGGATCGGCGGCTTCGTGGCTTCGACACCTGGAGCGATCGACACATCCTGCGGTTTGCTCTTCTCAAAGCCCGCTGCAGAAACAATGATCTGATACTCGCCCTTGCTCCACTCAAGATGAAACGTGCCCGTCGCGTCGGTCGTTGTTGACGCAAGAATCTTTCCGTCTCGATCCACGAGATCTACCTTACTGCGAGGAATAATCGCACCCGTTGGATCTACAACTTGTCCCTGAACCCCACCGGCCTCGTGATCGCGACTGCTTGACCCGCTTTGCGCAGCCAGACTCGCGGTCATGGCTACCGTTGAGAATGCCGCGACCAGCCTGCTCCATCTGCTCGGGCTACGCATTTCTTGGGCCGTCAGTAAAGAGCCGTCTTCGTTTCGCACCATCCTCATGCACGGCAATGGCCCCGACCGCGTGATGATCGCCTCAATCTGCTTCGGCGTCATCGTTGCCGTGTTCAGCACATCACGCCCGCAGGACTCGCAGTGCCGCACACGCGAATCCCCGCTCATCGCCTCCCAACTCTCGCTGCAAGGCTCTACTATTTGCAACTCAGCACTTGGACGATAGCCTGCCATGCGCTGGAGTATACGCGTTACCAAACTGTTGTTCACTTGGATTCCGCACAGCGCTCCCACCAGTTATATGGTTTATCCATCACATATGCGCCGACTGCTCCCCCTCATCGTTCTTCTCGTCCTCGCGCCCACACTGCGCTCCCAGCAGACCCTCGACTGGACTACGCAGCTCGCGCCCTTCCGCATCGCCGACAACCTCTACTACGTCGGCAGCCGCGACCTCGCCGCGTACCTCATCACCACACCCGCTGGCGACATCCTCATCAACGCCAACCTCGCCAGTTCGCCGCCGCAGATCCGCGCCAGCGTTGAAACGCTCGGCTTCCACTGGACCGACATCAAGATCTTCCTCAACGGCCAGGCCCACTCCGACCACGTCGGCGGAGCCGCCCAGGTCCTCCGCGAAACCCACGCCAAAAACGAGGTCATGGACGGCGATGTGGCCGCCATGGAATCCGGCGGCCACAAGGACTTCGCCTTCGGCCACGACATCACCACCGACTACGCACCCGCCCGCGTCGACCGCATCCTCCATGACCACGACACCATCACCCTCGGAGACCCTGCGCGCGGCGGCATCGTCATCACCGCTCACAAGACCGCCGGCCATTCCCGCGGCTGCACCACCTTCACCTTCCGCACCCACGTTCCCGGTGACCCCGCCGCCCAACTTCGCAACGTCGTCATCGTCGGCGGATGGGCGCCACTCTCCGGCTACCAGCTCATCGACGCGCCCGGACACCCCGCATCCTACCCAGGCATCGCCGAAGACTTCCACCACACCTTCGCTGTCTTACACGCCCTGCCCTGCGACATCTTCCTCGGCGCGCACGGCATCTACTTCGACCTGCTCCCCAAGCTCCAGCGACTGCCCAAAGAAGGTCCGTCGGTCTTCATCGACCCCACCGGCTACAAAACCGCCGTCGACGATGCCGAACACAACTATCAGCTGATCTACGCAAAGCAAAAGGCACCACTCTCAAACGAGTAGCGCAGCCTCATCCACCTCACTAAGCCTCTAGCCCTTCCGGTTCAGCGACTTCTCCAGCGCCGTCAGATGATGCAAATCGTGGCCGGCCATAATCCGAATAAGCGTCCAAAGCGTCTCTTCCCCGCGCTCCGGATGCACAACCACCTTCTTGATGTCCGAATCCTTCAGCCCATTGATGAACGCCAGGTTCCACTTCCGCAGAGCCTTGAAGCAGCCCATCGCCTCGGCCAGCGAGTACGATTTGTACGCCTTCGCCCAACTGTCCTGGTCGAACGGCTGAATTACGGGGTTCTTCTCGCCATACACATAGCGCAACCGCCACGCCCACGCGACCTCGCAGTCAGCCATGTGAACAACGATCTCGCGCAGGTTCCACTTCCCCGCCGCAGGCCGTGCCTCGATCGCGTCATCGCTCAGGTCGTCCAACAGACGCATCAGCTTGCGCGGCGTCTTGGCAATCACCTTCACCGGGTCGCGGTCGCCCAGCGCTTCTTCGTACGGAACCTTGCTCGTAGCCACTCTCTGCTCCTATCGGTTATTCGGCTAGGGGGTCGAAACCGAACCCAGCATCATCATACCCGTTCCAACCGCAGCCCCGGGTCTTCTGCGCCGCCATCGTTGCCTCTTGCTCCGGCCTGATCATCTGTCCAATCCTAAGCAGTTGTACAGTTAACACGCACCCACAAGGAGCCCGCATGAACGCCGCCGTCGTCCAGGCCTTTGATGCCCCACCCGTCTACACCACATTTGATGCACCCATCGCCGGCGAAGGCGAACAGCTCGTCACCGTCACCGCCGCAGGCCTGCACCAGATCGTCAAATCCCTTGCCAACGGCACGCATTACATGAGCACCGGCAAGCTCCCCTTCATCCCCGGCGTAGACGGAGTCGGTCGTTTAGCCGACAACACCCGTATCTACTTCGGCGGGGCGCGCTTCCCCTACGGCACCATGTGCCAGCAGACCGTCATCGGCAACACGATGGTCCTCCCGTTGCCCGACGCCATCGAAGACGCCTTTGCTGCCGGCATCGCCAACCCCGCCATGTCCTCCTGGGTCGCGCTCGACCGCGGCCGCTTCACCCCTGGCGAAAGCGTCATCATCCTCGGAGCCACCGGGACCTCCGGCCAGCTCGCCGTGCAGATCGCCAAAGCCCGCGGCGCACGTCACGTCATCGCCGCCGGCCGCAATCCACAAGCCCTCGAAAATCTCAAATCCCTCGGCGCCGACCGCATCATCTCGCTAACACAAGACCGCGAGGCCCTCATCGCCGACTACCGCGCCGCCATCGCCGAATGCGGCGCAGACGTCGTCCTCGACTACCTCTGGGGCTCCGCCGCCGAAACCACCCTCGCAGCCATCACCCAGCGCGGCGTCATCAAACCCGGCGTCCGCGTCCGCTTCGTACAGATCGGCAACCTCGCCGGCGAGAACATCGCGCTCAACGCCCACACCCTGCGCAGCTCCAACCTAGAGCTCATCGGCTCCGGCTTCGGGAGCGCCTCCCTCGACGCCATCCGCTCCGCTATCACCGACTTCTTCACCCTCACCACCACCCATCCCTTCGACTTCAACTACAAAACAGCCCCACTCTCCGACGTCACCGCTCTCTGGAACGAAAAAGACCAGGCCACCCGCTTGGTCTTCCAGCCATAACCAACGCTGCCTTTGTTCTTTCGGAGGGAGCAAGGGGCTTCAGCCCCGGAGGAACCTGGCCTCCCAACCGAATATCCACGCTACCGCTTGCGTCAACCGCATCCACACACGCATCCTATGTCCACCGCCGTGCTCCACCAACCCCCACGGCCGGTCCAAGGACAACTCAATGCAATACAAAACACTCGGTGACACGGGCCTCCTCGTCTCGACCCTCTGCTTCGGCACCATGACCTTCCACGGCGGCGCAGGCTTCTGGAAGGCCATCGGCACCGTCGACCAGACCGAAGCGGACCAGCTTATCAAAGCCTCCATCGACGGCGGCATCAACTTCTTCGACACCGCCGACGTCTACTCCGAAGGCCACAGCGAGATCACCTTCGGCCAGTCCCTCAAGAACCTCAACATCGCTCGCAAAGACGTCGTCATCGCCACCAAGGTCTTCGGTCGCGTCGGCCCCGGCCGCAACGACGTAGGCGCCTCCCGCGGCCACATCATGGACGCCGTCGACGCCAGCCTCAAGCGCCTCGGCACCGACTACATCGACCTCTACCAGATCCACGGCACCGACACGGTGACCCCGCTCGAAGAGACCCTTCGCCCCTCGACACCCTCGTCCAGAACGGCAAGGTCCGCTACATCGGCGTCTCCAACTGGCACGCCTGGCGTATCGCCAAGGCATTAGGTATCTCTCAGTACAAAAACCTCGCCCGTATCGACACCCTGCAAGCCTACTACTCCATCGCCGGCCGCGACCTCGAGCGCGAACTCGTCCCCTTGCTCGAAGCCGAAAAGACCGGCCTCCTCGTCTGGAGTCCCCTCGCCGGCGGCCTGCTCTCCGGCAAGTTCAGCCGCGAAAACCAGAAACCCGCCGACTCTCGCCGCTCCGAGTTCGACTTTCCCATCGTCGACAAGGAACGCACCTGGCGCATCCTCGACGTCATGCGCCCCATCGCCGAAGCCCATGACTGCAGCCCCGCGCGCATCTCGCTCGCCTGGCTCCTCGCCAAGCCGGTCGTCACATCCATCATCATCGGCGCCAAACGCCTCGACCAGCTCAACGACAACCTCGCTGCCGTCGACCTCAAACTCACGGATGACGAGCTGGCCAAACTAGACGAAGTCAGCGCCCTCCCACCCGAGTACCCCGGCTGGATGATCCCCTTCCAGACCGCCAACCGCCTCGACCCCAACGGCCAACGCCCCAGCGTCCCACAACCCAAGAAGTAACTACTGCGCGAAGGGGGCAATAGCCATCACCTGCAGCCATCACCTGCTATTGCCCCTTTTGTTTGTCATTCGCTTAGGGAATCTGCGTTGCATCTGTCGTTGCTTGTTCTCCTCTGCGACCTTTGCGTGCTTTTACATTGCGCCCTCTGCGTGAACGCTTTCGCCGTAGCAAGCGCGAAGGCGCGAGCATATCCTACTCACTCACCCAAGGGTTATAACTCCCCACCCACCAGACATGCCCTTCGGGATCCTTGCAGTTGAACGCCTTCCCGCCATACTCCGGCGTGTGCAACTCAACCACAATCTCCGCTCCGGCAGCCTTCGCCCGCGCGTACATCGCATCGCAGTCTTCCACGATCAGGCAAAGCCCTGCCGTCTCGCGATCGCCAATCTCATCCGGCTGCACCGCGCGTTTGGCATACAGGCTATCGCCGCCGGTCGACCCAATCATCAGCATGCCCGCCCCATACGTCAGCTCTGCATGCCCTACACGTCCGTCCGGCCCCTCAAACACTTCCTTTTTGTCGAAGCCAAACACTCGCACTAACCAATCGATCCCAGCATGGGCATCGCGGTAGCGCACCGAAGGAATAATGGCGGAACCCATAGTCTTCATGCACCCATCCTCCCCCACTCACCCCGCGCGCGTCTTGGCCAAATCGGAAATCCCAACCACGCCACATTGAATAGCTACCTGCGAAACTGAGGAAAGCTACCTGGGAAGCCGGCCTCTGCCCCTTTCGGAGGGAGCAGGGGCCTTCAGGCCCCTGATTGCACCTCGATTTCTTTGGGGCTTTAGACCCGGAGGGAATCACCATAAGCCTCAAATCAGACCGGAATATGATTCCCCCACCGCCCCACCGTCCGCACATACGTCGTCGGATTCACCCCCGAAAACTCGCGAAAGTCATTCGCAAAGTGCGACTGGTCGCCATACCCGCACTCCAGCGCCAGCGTATCCCATCGCATCTCGCTCCCACGATGCAGCCGCTTCACCGCCCGCTGAAACCGCAGTATCCGCGCAAACATCTTCGGCCCCACACCAATCTCTTCGCCGAACAGCTGTCCCAGCCGCCGCGCCGAATACCCCGTCGCGCGGCTTATCTCACTCACCGAAACACTAGCCCCACGCTGCGAAGCCTCCCGCAACTCCCGCATCGCCAGCAGAAACCCAGGATGCACCTCCTCCACGCGCAGCCGCGCCGCAAGCTCCCGCTCCAGCACCGCAAACTTCTCCGCAACGTCGGAGGCCTCCATCAGCCGCTCACGAAGCTGCACCGCCCCACGCCCCCACACATCCTCCAGCGCCGTCTCCGCAAACCGAAATTCATCCGCGGGCTCCGCCACAAACCGCCGTATCCCACCAGGCCGAAACACCACCCCCACCATCTCCTTCAGGTCGGTCGAATCGATCACCGAATAGCACCGCTGCGTCCCCACCAGCAGCGCCGGAGCCTGCTTAAATACGGCAGCACCTTCAGCACACCCCGCACAATGCTCCCCCGCCAGGTTGATCACCATCTGCACATCGCCATTCGGCAGCACGCGTTCCCGCCCCACGGCCTCCGGAGCCCGCACATACCAAAGCATCCGCACCCACGGCAGCAACCGCGCCTCCGGCCTGTGCTCCAGGAAGATCACCCCGAACACCTCTGCCACACATCATCCTCCAACTCTCTTCACTCCGACAAGAACCCTGAACCCCGCCTCACGCATCCTTGAAATAGGCGAAAATAGTAGATGGCCGCCCCCGCAACATTGCGCGTCCACGAAAGAGGCTCTCCTTGGCAGTCGCACCCGTCGTCGGCATCGATCTAGGCACCACCAACTCGCTCATCGCCTACATGCAGGGCGACACCCCCGCCGTCATCCCCGGCGAAGACGGCAGCCCCATCGTCCCCTCCGTCGTCGCCTTCGACCAGGACACTGCCAACGGCTTCTCCGTAGGCAACGCCGCACGCAACGTCCTGCTCACCGACTCCGCCAACGCCGTCTACTCCGTCAAGCGCCTCATGGGCCGCGACCTCGCCGACGTCGAGCCCGAGCTCAAGCTCTTCCCCTTTCACCTCGCCGACGGTCTCAAACCCGGCGAAGTCCTGAAGCTCAACGTCGGTGGCCTCACCCTCACACCGCCCGAGATCTCCGCCTACATCCTGCTCCAGCTCAAGCGCAACGCCGAGCGTTTCTTCGGCTCTGAAGTCACCAAGGCCGTCATCACCGTCCCGGCCTACTTCAACTACGCGCAACGCCAGGCCACCAAGGACGCCGGCCGCATCGCCGGCCTCGACGTCCTCCGCCTCGTCAACGAGCCCACCGCGGCGGCCCTCGCCTACGGCCTCGACAAACAAAAAGACGGCATCATCGCCGTCTACGACTTCGGCGGCGGCACCTTCGACATCTCCATCCTCAAGCTCCACGAAGGCATCTTCGAGGTCATCGCCACCGGCGGAGACACCCACCTCGGCGGCGACGACATCGACAACCTCCTCACCGCCGTCGCCCTCGACGACATCAAGGGCGACCTCGGCCCCGAAGCGTATCAAGCCGTCACCAGCAACCCCGAGGTCATCCAGCAACTCCGCAAGGCCGTCATCGAAGCCAAGATCGCCCTCAGCTCCGCCGACTCCGCCAAAATTCAACTGGAAATTCCGGGTGCCCCATCTTCGGACGCAGTCTCATCGCGGCCTAAGGTGGGCTCGCAACTCTACGCACGCGAGATCACTCGCGCCCAGTTCGAAGGCCTCATCGCTGCCGTCATCGAACGCACCGCGAGTCCGGTCCGCCAGGCCCTCAAAGACGCACAGCTCTCCCCCGAGCAGATCGACGAAGTCGTGATGGTCGGCGGCAGCACACGCATCCCCGCGGTCCGCGCCCTCGTCACCAAGCTCTTCGACCTCGAATCCCGCGGCAAAAAACTCCACACCGAACTCAACCCCGACGAGGTCGTAGCCCTCGGCGCAGCCGTGCAGGCCCAAATCCTCTCCGGCACCAACAACACCACGACCAACGACCTCCTCCTCCTCGACGTCACGCCGCTCTCTCTCGGCATCGAAGCCTACGGCGGCGTCATGAGCAAGGTGATCCAGCGCAACTCCACCATTCCCGCCTCCGCAACCGAGCACTACACCACCGCCGTCGAAGGCCAGACCGCCGTCGCCATCCATGTCCTGCAGGGCGAACGCGAGCTCGCCAAAGACTGCCGCTCCCTCGCCCGCTTCGACCTCAAAGGCATCCCACCCATGGCCGCCGGCATGGCCCGCGTCGAGGTCAAATTCCTCATCGACGCCAACGGCATCCTCCACGTCTCCGCCCGCGAGCAGCGCAGCGGCCAGGCCGCCCAGGTCGAAGTCAAGCCCACCTACGGCCTCACCGACGAGCAGGTCGAAACCATGATCCTCGACAGCTTCGACTACGCCGAATCCGACATCACCGCCCGCCAGGTCATCGAAGCCACCAACGAAGCCAACACCATCCTCGACGCCGTCGCCAAGGGCAAGTCGTCGCAAGCCTGGCAGCAGCTCACCTTCGACGAGCACGCCGCCATCGAAGCCGCCGTCAACGAACTCAAGGTCGCCATCAAGGGCGGCGACTACAAAGTCATCCGCAAAGGCATCGACCAGCTCGACAAAGCCACCCGCCGCTTCGCCGAGATCATGATGGACACCGCCGTCACCGGAGCCCTCGGCGGCAAAACCATGGCCACCGCGAACCAGGACATCGCCGCCAAAGGCGCAGCCCCCACCGCCCCCCACCCCTTCCGCAAAGCCGACATCGAATCCGCCGAAGCCAATCCGGACACCCCCGGCGAATCCACCGAAGACTGATGTGAGACAGTACGGCTATGCCTGTCATTCTGCGTATCGGGCCGTACACCTTCTTCTTCTTTAGTCTTGAAAACAACGAGCCGCCGCACATTCATGTAAAGCGGGATCAGGATTTGGCAAAATTCTGGCTCACACCAGTCAGTTTGGCGTCCAATCGATACTTCCCGTTGCACGAGTTGACGCGAATCCGGATACTAGTCCAAGAGAACCGCGAACTCCTGCTGAAAGGCTGGAATGATTACTTCAACCGCACCAACGATTGAATTTAACGCGACTGCGACGGACGTCTTCTTTTCCGACGGGATGTTGCATGTGAAACTGGCAGACGGCCGTGAGATCGCTGCGCCGTTGGAATACTTTCCCCGCCTTCGTGATGCCTCCCAGGATCAGTTGAATCGTTGGGAACTCATCGGACACGGTTACGGCATCGAGTGGGAAGCTCTCGATGAACATCTCTCTGTCGCAGGATTGCTCCGGCAACACTGATACGCTGCCAACCACTGCGGCAACACCACAGCCTTCATCCCTGCAATCATCGCCCCGTGATCCCGAGCGCCGTCTGCTCCGTCATCGGCGACCCCGCAAAACGCCTCGTCTTCAGCGCCATTCCCCTCACCGCGCTAAAATGAAGTCTGACATGTCCGCGCCCGATTCAAACTCGCTCCCCGAAGTCGATCTCTCCAAGCCGCCCGCCGATAACATCGTCCGCGTCACCTTCGAGCCCGAAAACAAGACCGTCGAGTTCGTCTTCGACACCATGCCCTACGACGGCCACGGTCTGCCCAACAGCTTCCTCGACGTCGCCGAAAACTACGGCATCTTCCTCGACCACGCCTGCGGCGGCGTCTCCGCCTGCACCACCTGCCACATCTTCGTAAAAAAGGGCGCCGAAGGTCTCTCCGAAGCCGAAGACCTCGAGCTCGACCGCCTCGACCTCGCACCCGGCCTGCAGCTCAACAGCCGCCTCGGCTGCCAGTGCGTCATCGAAAAGCCCGGCACCTACGTCGTCGAGATCCCCGCCTGGAACAAGAACTACGTGCAGGAAGGCAAACCCGTCACCGGCGTCAAGTAATCACGCTCTACACATCACACGCACCAACACAAAGCCCAGGCCATCAGCCCGGGCTTTTCTACTCTCTACTCTCTACGCTCTACTCCTCTGCCTCTACCCGACCCTGCGGCCACTCCACCATCGAGTGCCGCCGCGACTCCGGCGTCAGCGTCACCGTCATCTCATGGTGATCGCGCAAAACCGTCAGCGCCATGCTCTGCCCCTGCGCCGCCTTCAGCCGCTTCGTCCAATCCGACGCCGTCTTCAGCGGCACCGAATCAGCCTGCAGCAGCACATCGCCCGCACGCAACCCGCAAAACGCCGCAGGCGAGTTCGGCCTCACCGTCTGCACCATCAGCCCATACCCCTGCGAGTCCCCAAAAAACTCCGCCAGCTGCGGCCCCAACGTCTCCAACGCCAAGCCCGTAAACGGAGCCAGGTGTAGCACGCTCCCTATAAAGCTCCCCTTCGCCGCACCTTTGTCCGCGGGCGTCATCGGCTCCGGCACATCGCTCTCGCTGTACTCCGCTACCGGAGGATCAGTTTCAACCAGCGCTGTATTCGTAGCCAGCCGCGCCCGCACCGCGCGCTCCACCACCATCTGGTCGGCGATCTGCACCGTCACCTTCAGCGTCTGCCCATCGCGCAGCACCACCAGCGTCACACCCACCCCCGGCGCCGTCTCATGGATCATCCTGCTCAGCGCATCCGAGTTCAAAATCGCCTGCCCGTTCAAACTCACCAGGATGTCATGTGGCCGCAGCCCGGCCTTGCCCGCCGGCCCATCGTGGTCGACCAGCAGCACCTCCACGCCGTGCCCATTCGCATCATGAAACCCCACACCCATATACCCCGGTGGATGCGCTGCCGGCCCACGCGCACCCCGCGCATGACCTGTGACGCTCGCCAGCGCCGGCGCGCACGCCAGCACCAGCAGCATCAGCATCCCAACTCCGATCTCGACTCTGCGCCCCATCACCACCCGCACATTTCGCGCCTACTCGATATCGGCTGCGCCCCGCAGTACCTGGAACGAAGCGTTCCGGATCGCAGGGTTCACATCCTGTGACGACACCGTGCGCAGCACCTGCCGCACGCTTGAATCTGCCTGCACCGGCTGCAGCATCGAGATCGCCTGCGACCGCACATCTGCGCTCTTGTCCCGCATCAGCGCATCCAGCACCGCATCGCGCACCTGCAGGTCCTCAGCCACATACGGCTGCAGCCCATTCAAAGCCTTCATCCGCACCGCCGGATTCGCATCATAGCGCAGCTCCGTCAGCAGGGCCGTCCGCAGCACATTCGCACCCTCTGCATTGCTGCTGCACCCATGCGTCGTGCGGCACTCATCGGCCATCAGGCTCACGCTCTGCGCATGGACTTCGTTGTTCTCCGCCAGCTGCGTGCCCAGCATCAACAGCTGCCGAATCTGCGGATCATCCAGCGAACCTTGCATCGTCTCCGGAACCAGCCGGTTGTACTTCACCTGCACAATCCCTGGGTTCGGCGTCTGCACAATCCCGCTTACGCTCGCCACCGACCCGCCACTCGGGCTCGTCACAATCACCGGCGTCGGCAGCTTCGCCACACTCGCCGCCTGGTACCGAGCCACAAAATTGCCACCGATAAATCCCACACCCACCAGCAGCGTCGTCAGCGCCGGCGCGCCCTGCATAAAGCCCATCCAGCGAAACGCATTGCCCCAGAACCGCTGCCCCACGCTGCGTTCAGGCATCGCATCCAGCGCCTCATCCAGCCGCATCCGCGAAGCCGCCAGCAGGTTCGGCGAAGGTTCCAGCAGAGGCAGGCTCGCCAGCTCCTCCTGCAGGGCCAGCATCGCATTCCACTCGCGACGGCACTCCTCACACTGGCTCACGTGCTGCTCTAAAGCAAACTGCAACTCATCCGGCAACTCGCCATACTGCGCAAGAATAATGTTCTGTTGAGCGTTCTCACACTTCATATGCGTACCTCAAACCAGCCTCAAAAGCTTTTCTTCATCGGGGCAGGCAGCTCTTTGGCCGCTCTCCCGTCTTACCCGAGCAGCGCGCCGAAATCCCGACCTGTGTGGTTCCGTTTCACGCTCTTGCTACTTCCTATTCGCTACTTACTATCTAACCTCAGCCAGACGCGCCCGCAGCTTGCGCGTCGCACGGAACAACGTGTTCTTGGCTGTCTCTTCGGTCGTCGAGAGCATCTCGCCGATCGTCCTCAGCTTCAGCCCCTGATAATGCTTCAGCTCAAACACCATGCGCTCCCGAGGCGTCAGTTCATCCAGCGCGCCCTGGATCGCTAGACCCATGTTCTTGCGCTCCAGCTCCCGGGCCGGGTTCGCAATCGCGCGCTCGTCCTGCACGTTCGCCATCAGGTCCAGCTCTTCGCCGGAGCCATCCAGCACCGTCGCCGGATCTTCACGACGGCTCTTCCGCCGCCGCAACTGATCCAGGCAAAGGTTCGTCACAATCCGGTACAGCCACGTATAAAACGAGCACTCGAACCGGAAGTTCGACAGGTGGCGGTACGCCTTGATGAACGCCTCCTGATGAACATCCTGGGCGTCCTGCTCATTGCCCAGCATGTGCAGCGCCAGCCGCAGCACGCTGCGGTCATACCGCCGCACCAGCGCATCGAACGCCGTCCGTTCACCGGCCTGCGCCGCGCGGATCAGGTCATCGTCCTCGGCACGCTGTTGGTGCCGGGCTTCGACCTGTTCGGCCGTCATCTTTCCGCGTACTCCGGTTTGGGCAGCAGTTCGTGGCATCACTGCCGTCGATTCTACTGCTATCTCCGCGCCTTCTGTCTCCAAAAGGCCCAGCGCAAAGGGACTCGGACGTCGGCGGCCCAAAGAAAGTGCGTCGGTGGCCCCGTCGCGCGCTAACACGATCGCGTCGCTGCTGCTCATATTTGTGTCTGACTCCGGAGTCAGGGTAACTACACTCCCATAGACGTAAAGGGACTTACGAAGGTGAGCAATCTCCCTTTTTCATCACGAAATCGGATAGGCAAGCTTATGCCGTTCCCCTACCACTACCGCCACAAATCAGGTACCCCCTAAGCTTCAGCTTGGGGTCTCATCGCCACGTTTAGAGAGAGTGGGCTTTAGCCCTGCGGTTTGCTCCGGCAAAATGCTGTCAAGCCCCATAGCCGCCGCGCAACCATCAACCGCCACAAAAGAGACGACTTACACCCCAAAGATAAAAGCACCTTCCCCTGCCCCACCTTTCTATACTTGAATAAGGGGCTACTGCCGGTACTCCCTCCACTCCCGTGGCGAAACTTAGCGCTTTCCTTCGCGCCCTTTGCGGGAAAGCCTTTGCCAGCCTAACCCTTTGGTTATGAATATCATACCCGCAACCGCATTAGAATCATCACTTACCCCCGGGATACCCCACTAAGTGACTGATTCCACGTGTAAGCCCTCCAAGCAAGGGAGGGGGGAGGGTGCAACTATGCTGCTGCCGTCTGCCGTTGCGTCAGGAGCGTCCGCGCATCATAGCCCTCATTGTACGCAACGCTCACATCGGGAACTTCGCCTCCAGCCCGTCTTTACCAACGTGAATGTGGATAGGTTCCGGCGGCACACCCTCATTGGAATAGAAGAAGAACCGAAATCCACGATAGCGAAAGACCACAGGCATGGCCACATCCTAACCTGTGGACACGATGGATACGACGCAGCATTTAGACTTAGCTCGATGCCAAGCTCCACCAGCCTCTTCCACGACGCCCCAACCACCACCAGCGAAGACTGGATCACCGCCCACTGCGACGGCGGAGCCCGCGGCAACCCCGGCCCCGCCGGCTTTGGAGCCGTCTTCACCGACGCCGCAGGCCACAAACTCGCCGAACTCTCCGAGTTCCTCGGCCACCGCACCAACAACTACGCCGAGTACTCCGGACTTCTCGGCTGTCTCGCCTGGGCCCTCGCCCACCACCACAAACGCCTCCGCGTCGTCTCCGACTCCGAGCTGATGGTCAACCAGATTAAGGGCAAATACAAGGTCAACTCACCCGACCTCCGCCCCCTCTGGGAGGAGGCGCGACGCCGCATCGCCCAACTCGACGGCTTCGAGATCAGCCACGCGCTCCGCCACAAGAACAAGGACGCCGACCG
>CAJCIM010000028.1 GCA_903970395.1 Acidobacteriaceae bacterium | reverse complement strand
CGATCGAGTCAGCAACGAAGCAGCTCGACAGATCTCATCCCGAAGCGATTGCTCCCACACTCGCCGCTGCGCTGAAGGACATCGACAGCCTCATCCAGAATGTCGGCAGCTGGAACGGCGATGCTATCCAGAGAGAGAGCGCGTTGCATGAGCTTCGCGTCAAGCGGGCGCAATTGAACGAAGCTCTCGCGCTCGCGCTCAACGTCCAGATGCGCGCGCAACTCGCCGCAGACCGCGATGACGCGCTGGTTGACCACCCCGTCAGGCTGTCTTCCGACATAACAGCCGCACAGGATATCGAACTGCAGGTGCGCATCACCGCCACGCCTGCAAAGGCCCTGCGCCTGATCAGCTACGACGTCGACACCACCTTCCACAGCCACGCCCACGCCAACATCTTCTCGCCCAGCGGCGACAAGCAGCCCGGTATGCCCTTCCCGCATGAGGGTGACTACGAACACGGCGCGCGCATCAACGTACCCGCATCGGCCAAGCCTACGATGCCCTACTTCTATCGCAAGAGCATCGAACAGCCCTTCTACGACCTCTCGGACGCCGAGCTGCGTAACGCCCCCACGACGCCGCCTATCATCACCGCCACCTTCCATCTCAGCTACGACGGCGCCGACTTCGACGTAACCGCGCCGGCGCTCGGCGTACACACCTATGCCGACGGCAGCACATCCGTGCAGCCCGTGCAGATCGTGCCGCCCATCTCCATCGCAAGCGCTCCCATCGCTACCGTGCTGCCTCTTGGCACTCCAACGCTGAACATAACTACCACCCTGCGCACAGCCTCGTCCACCAACGCTAAGGTCAGTCTGGAGACTCCGCCGTCGTGGACACTCGATCCTCCACCCGCGCCCACGACGGTCAACGGCAATCAAAGCTCCATTGAATTTACCGCGCATCCGCCCGCCAGCTACTCCGGTGAGCAGCTATTTCACATCTCCGCAAAGACGCCCGACAACCACGAGTACACCGAAGGCTACCGCGGCATCGGCTACGCCGGCCTGCCCGCAACCAACGCCTATACGCCTGCGGTAACACGCATCGTCCCTGTGCACCTCAAACTGCCTGCAAAGCGCCGCATCGGCTACCTGCCCGGCACCGGCGACGCCATACCCGAGGCGCTCGCTTCCATCGGACTGACCCCGCAGATACTCACCATCGCTGACCTCACCTCCGACAAGCTCAAACAGTTCGACACCGTCATCCTCGGCGTCCGCACCTACGCGGCGCACCCTGACCTCCACGGCGCTCCCACGCAGGCGTTGCTCGACTACGCAAAGGCGGGCGGCAACGTCGTCGTCCAGTACCAGACGGCCGAATTCACCGGCGACGATGCGCCCTATCCACTTACGCTCGGACGCGACGCCGAAAAGGTCGTCGATGAGAACGATCCTGTACAACTCCTCACACCGGGAGCCGCACGCAGCAGGTCGTCTGCTGCCGGCCGTACCGCAGCAAAGAAGACCGCGCCAAACTCCAGCTACTATCTCCTCACCACGCCGAACCGCCTCACCTCAGCCGACTTCGACGGCTGGGTGGAGGAGCGCGGCCACGGCTTCCTCCGCAGTTGGGACGCCCGCTACACCGCACTCACCGAGACCCATGACCCCGGCGCATCCGCCGAGGGCGTGCAGCCCGAAGAGCCGCAGAAGGGTGGTCTTGTCACCACACAGCTCGGCAGTGGTCGCTGGACGTATCTTGCGTTCGCCGTCTATCGCCAACTACCGGAGGCCGTTCCCGGCGCTTACCGCCTCTTCGTCAACCTGCTCCAGAAGTAGGCTCAGCATCACAAGCAGAACGGCCTCCCTTGCGGGAGGCCGTTCTGCTTTGCTCAGGTTAAGCTACTTGTGTGTCGTGTGACGGACTGGCGCCTTCGCGGGAGCCTTCTTCGGCTCCACTATCGACGCGTCGCTCATCGTGATCATCAGCGGGCTCGAAGTGTAGGAGGCATAGGTTCCGTCCAGCGTTACCTTGTCGCCAACCGCAGGAACAGTCTTCAGAGGCTCCTTCATCGTGAACGTGAAGTCCGCCGTCTTGGCCTGGACGGAATCGTCCGAAACCGCGACCTGTAGCGAATCTGCCGTCGCGGCTATGACCGTGGTACCGGGGAACTCGACCGACTTACCCTTCACGGCATCAAAAGCCTCGTCTGCATATGTTTTGCCGCTGGCAGGGTCAAGCCTGCCATCCGGATAAGGAGCCCCAGTGCTTGGATCCTTCAGTGGCGTCTGAGTTTTCGGGTCTTTGTCCGTGCCGTACTGCAGCGCGAACTCACGGTCGCTGATGGCCAATACCGAAAGGTCAGGGGTCGTCGCGATCAACTGCTTCACGTAGTCTTCCGGCTTCGGCGCTGGCTTGATGCCTGCCAGGAAGCCGCTCGGTGGATTCAGGTTCGTCTGCACGGCCGCGGTCATCGCATCGTAGCCGTCGTTGCCGCCGTGGAACTTCTTATAGCAGTAGCTGGCCAGCGTCTGGATCGGGGTCTTGAACTGTGCCGGAGCAAATGCCGCAGCGCGGGTCGCGTACCAGGCGCAGTTCAGGTAATCAGGCGGCGTGCTGGTGTAGTAGGCCTGCGCCAACACGTATACGTCCTGAAGCTGCTTTTGGGGGTCCTGCGTATCGGCCACCGGAACGCCATTCAGCTCGGTCGTAAGAGCCTTGATCGCGCCCGCATTGTCCTTCTTGGCGAGATCGTCATCGGCGATTGCGCTCTCAAAGGTCGGCATCGTCGCCTGCTGGAACTTTTTGTAGTCGTCAGGAGCAACGCCCGTCGAACCGGTTCCTGACAGACCCTGCTGCGCAAAACCAGCGGCCTTGTCCAGATCAGTCTGCTTGGTGGTGGCGTCGGTAGCCTTGTCCCCATCGGCACGCAGGTAGTAGACCTCGATAGCCAGGGCACGCAGATTGCCGGGGTCAGCTGCCAGCAGGTCGTTTGCGGCTGCAAGCGTAGCGGCCTCGTCGGTCGTCTGGCTGTAAAGAGCAACAACCTGGGTCAGCACAGCCAGCTTAACGCTCGACTTGGGGTACGCCTTCAGGTAAGCCTGGAAGGCCTGTGCCTTGGCTGCGGGTGTGGTCTGAGTGTTGGCGTTGTTGTACGCCGCATACTCATCGGCAGACATCGCCACCTGCCCAGCATCCTGGGCACGAGCGACATACGCTGATGGAACGAAGCAGACTGCGGCCAGCAGCGAAGCAAGTACGACCTTCTTCATAAATAAAGTTCTCCTCGGAGCTTTGCGGGGTGTAAGCGGTAGTTCGTTTAGATTAGCGCAGTTTGCGCGCCGTACGGAAAACTCTTCCAAAAATCGGAGAGCGCCGGTCGGATGCTCCGGATTATAAGAATCGCAACCCGTACCATGCAACCGCCAGCGAGCGAGGTCCTTTCTTTTCATCAAAAAGACGATGTTCTCTTCAGTGGGTACCTCGGAAGCGCAATTCCGAGGTTACATCCGGTTTGGATGCAGATCCTCACCTCCAAGTGCGTCTGCAACAGTGCAACTTTCCACCCTGTAGACGCCCGAACCGGGATACCCGCGAAATTCCTTGAATTACGGCCTGCCTTATCCACAATTCGGGTTGAATTCGGGTTGATTCACCCCCTCGCCCCGCTTACGATTCGACCTAAGCAGTGGCCGCAAGGCGCTTGCCGACACTCGCGCGGAAAAGGTGCTCTCACCCTTGCTCAAGCTTAAAAAAGTCCAGATCCTCGGCTTCAAGTCATTTTGCGACCGCACAGAGGTCCAGCTCACCGGCGACGGCATCGCTGCGATCGTCGGGCCCAACGGCTGCGGCAAATCCAACATCTCCGACGCCATCACCTGGGTTCTGGGTGAGCAGTCTGCCAAGAGCCTCCGCGGCATCAAGATGGAAGACGTCATCTTCGCCGGAACGCGCGACCGTAAGCCACTGGGTTTGGCGTCGGTCACCATGACGCTGGTGGATCCGTCGGCCCCCGAGAGCCATGCCAACGGGAACGGCCACGGCAACGGACACGCCAACGGTAACGGCCATCACAAGCCGAGCGAAGTCACCATCACGCGGCGATTGTTCCGGTCGGGCGAAAGCGAATATCTGATCGACGGCAAAGTAGCGCGGCTGCGCGACATCCAGGACCTCTTCGTCGGGACCGGTCTGGGGCCGGAGAGCTACGCCATCATCGAACAGGGCCGCATCGGGCAGATCCTCAGCAATAAGCCGCAGGACCGGCGCGCGATTATCGAAGAGGCCGCGGGCATCGGCAAATTCAAAACCAAAAAGCGCCTGGCGGAAGCCAAGCTGGAGGGCGCGAAACAGAACCTGTCGCGCGTGTTCGACATTCTGGAAGAAG
>CAJCIM010000027.1 GCA_903970395.1 Acidobacteriaceae bacterium | reverse complement strand
GATCTTCTTCTTGAGGTCGGCGACGTCGGCGTCGCTGAGCGTGTAGCCGTTGGCAGTGGGGACGGGGTCCTGCCAGATCAATTCTTCTTTCGG
Source organism: Acidobacteriaceae bacterium (assembly GCA_903970395.1). GTDB lineage: Bacteria > Acidobacteriota > Terriglobia > Terriglobales > Acidobacteriaceae > Granulicella. The sequence continues at coordinate 24,436 of CAJCIM010000027.1, read as the reverse complement.
CACGAGCGGGCCGAGGTAGCGGACGATGGGGCCCATGTCGCGGTGGGTGAGCTTGAACCAGGCGCGGGCGAAGGCGTCGGAGAAGGCGGCGGGGTTGGCCTGGAAGTGCTTGCCGATCTTCTCGTAGGCGGGATCGAACTTGAGCGCGAGGTCGGAGGTGAACATCATGGGCAGGTGCTTCTTGCCAGGGACGTGCGCGTCGGGGATGACTTCGCCTTCAGCGACGGCGTACCACTGCCAGCCACCGCCGGGGCCCTTCTTGAGCGCCCAGTCGAAGTTGTAGAGGTTGTCGAGGTACTCGCTGTCCCACTTGATGGGGTTGGTGGTCCAGGCGCCTTCGAGGCCGGAGGAGATAGTGTCCTCGGAGTGGCCCTTGCCCTTGGAGTTCTTCCAGCCGAAGCCCTGCTGCTCGATGGGTGCGCCTTCGGGTTCGGGGCCGACGTTTGGGCCGGGATCGTATGCGCCGTGTCCTTTGCCGAAGGTGTGGCCACCGGCGATGAGCGCGAAGGTCTCCTCGTCGTTCATGGCCATGCGGCCGAAGGTTTCGCGGATGTCGCGCGCCGAGGCAACGGGGTCGGGCTTGCCGTCGGGGCCTTCAGGGTTGACGTAGATGAGGCCCATCTGGACGGCGCCGAGGGGGGCGTCCAGCTCGCGGTCGCCTTGGTATCTCTTGTCGCTGCCGAGCCAGGTGTGCTCGGAGCCCCAGAAGATGTCCTCCTGCGGGACCCAGACGTCGGCGCGGCCGCCGGCGAAGCCGAAGGTCTTGAAGCCCATGGACTCAAGCGCAACGTTGCCGGTGAGGATCATGAGGTCGGCCCAGGAGATCTTCTTGCCGTACTTCTGCTTGATGGGCCAGAGCAGGCGGCGAGCCTTGTCGAGTGAGACATTGTCGGGCCAGCTGTTGAGCGGAGCGAAGCGCTGCGTGCCCATGCCTGCGCCGCCGCGGCCGTCGTAGGTGCGGTAGGTGCCGGCGCTGTGCCAGGCCATGCGGATAAAGAACGGGCCGTAGTGGCCGTAGTCGGCGGGCCACCAGGACTGCGAGTCGGTCATAAGGGCGTGGAGGTCCTTGATGACGGCGTCGAGGTCGAGGGTTGCGAACTCCTTCGCGTAATCGAAGTCAGGATCGAAGGGATCGACGAGCTCGTTGTTCTGCGCGAGGATGGCGAGGTCGAGGCGATCGGGCCACCAATGCTCGTTGCGCTGAATCTTGCGCGAGTCAATGGTGACGGCGCCGTGCATGGGCGAAGACGTCTCGGTGGCCGTTGTCTGACCGTGAGGGACTGGGCACTTCATTTCGTTCGACACTTTTTTGCTCCTTGGTTGTTCGGGGGGAGGGGGTTGCTTACAACTATGAGGCTATCGAGATGAGGCGGACTTATGTAGGGTAACTCAGCTATGGCTGTTATAGAGAGGGCCTATGAGTCAGGTTTTGCTGCGAATCCACGGAGTGGGCCCCAAATTTCTTGCGTACTCCCAGACGTCCCTGTCAGCAGCTCCGCCTAGCCCGCCAGCGTAAACATGCTCCGACCCGGAGTACACATCAGCCAAAGCCTCGACCAGCCGCACAGAGAGGCTCTCATCAAACAGTATTTCACGCCGCCACGGTATCCATCTTCCGCTCACGGTCTGCTGCGAACGCAAGACAAGCCAAAATTGACGCCTCAGTCAGCTGCGGAAAATCGGCCGGAATCTCAGCATGCGACATCCCTGAAGCCAGATACTCCAGCACATCCCCCACCGTGATCCTCGTGCCGCGGATGCACGGCTTCCCGCTGCGCTTTCCCGGCTCCATCGTGATGATCTGCGAGTAATCCATACCAGCAAGGTAAGCCAAACCCAAAACACTGTAAAGCCCAGGCCGCGCCCAAACAATGCTAGAACTGTAAACAAATGCCCGACAGCGTCATCTACGAACCCACCACCCAGCCATCCCGCCTACAGCGTTTCTCCAGCCTCTACACCATCACGGCTGCGCTCATCGCCATCAACGCTTTGGTCTTCCTGGCCATGGTCGCGAGCGGCGTCTCCTTCACCAGCCCCACGCCCTTCGACGTATACAAGTGGGGCGGCGACTTCGGCCCCGTGACCGTCGGAGAACACCAGTGGTGGCGGCTGCTCACCTCCACCTTCGTTCACTTCGGCATCATCCACATCGCTCTGAATATGTATGTGCTCTACCAGATCGGCCCGTTCATCGAAAAGGTATTCGGCCGCGCCCGCTATCTGCTCATCTACTTCCTCGCCGGCCTGTTTGGCAGCATTGTCAGCGTGTATATCCATCCGCAAGCCGTCGGCGCAGGCGCTTCAGGAGCCATCTTCGGCCTCTACGGCGCCGTCTTCGGTTTTCTTCTCATGAACCGCCACACGCTCAATCCAGCCGTGACCAGCAGCATCGGAAAATCAGCAGGAATCTTCGTCCTCTATAACGTCCTCTTCGGAGCCATGCACGGAACCACCGACCTCTCCGCCCACTTCGGCGGCCTGGTGATGGGGTTTCTGGCTGGAATGGCGCTGGTGCGTCCGCGGACCGCTATCCTGTGACGGCGGGTGACACACATCTCATCAAACATAAGAATCGGCCCCGTCGAAATCAATGCCAGCGAACCGCCGCCGCAGGAAAGTAAGCCACATCAGAGAGGACCCGCGCGCGAGAACGATCCTCAGCCTCCAGAGCTTCTGCAAGTCGCCCAATGATGTTTCGCACCTCATCCATACTGCGTCCGTACTCTCTTGGATCCATCGCGTAAACAGCCCGCGCACTCTCCGACGTATATTCGAGCAACATCTTCAGGGACGCAATACTATCAGTCTCTTGAAGCTTCATAGATGAGTCGGCCATGGTGTCCTCTTCCTGGTACGGATTCCAAGTACGGAAATGAGTTTCACCCACCCTAGAGCAACGACCCAACAGCGGATATCACCCAATGGGGTTATAGAAAACATCACTCGTTGACACCGCCAATACAATAGAAGCAGCGGAAGAGAAGCGTGGCGAAGCCGGGCTCTTTCCACCCCGGCCCAGCGCCGGAGAGCCACACAACCACTTGAAAACCCAACCCGCCCACCAGAGTGCACTCACCTCTAACCCCAATCGGCTGCGGATTTTGCCCCCAAAACCGTAGGAGGATCCCACCGTCCGCGCCAGCTGACATAAGCTAATACTATGCAGCCGACCCGATCAGCTTTCGCTCTCCTCGCCCTCTCGCTGGCCCTCCTCACACAGAGCGCCCGCGCCCAGCAGGACGTCCACGCACCGCTCGTCCCGCCAGCCGCCCGCAAACCAGCGCCAGCCTTCCATCTACTGGACGCCTCCGGCAAAACGAAGCAGCCCGCCAGCTACCGCGGCCAGATCGTCCTGCTGAACTTCTGGGCAACCACCTGCGGCGGCTGCATCCTGGAGATTCCCTCGTTCATCGACATCGAAAAGGCCTACCAGGGCAAGCCCTTCACCGCCGTCGGCATCGCGATGGACATCTCCTATGACGATCTCAAGAACCCCGAAGAGGCCTGGGCCAAGGTTCGCCCCTTCGTCGCCAGCCACCACCTCAACTACCCCATCATCATGGGCGACACCACCATCGCGTCCACCTATAAACTCGAGGCCTACCCCGCGACCTACCTGCTCGACAAGTCAGGCCGAATAGCCGCCACCTATGTCGGCGTCGTCAGCAAGGCCGACATAGAGTCCAACATCAACAAGCTTCTGCTGGAGAAGTAACCAGAGACGCTGACCGCCTCAATGCTGCTGCGCTTGCTCCACCTTCACCTTTAGCGCCGCTGCCCCGAGCAGGCAGATCGCCCCAACCGGCAGCATCACCAACTTCGCAGCCGTCAATCCCGTCTGCCACGGCTCCTCAATCTGCACAAACGCCAGAACAGGGAACGCGGCAACGAACAGCAGCACACTCCCGATCACCAGAAGCAACATCCGAAAGCACCGACGGCACATCGCTGCACCTCCTCGCTCACTCAAACCACAAACCGGATTCCAGATCCACGCCGAGCACGCCAACCCCACAAAAGCGATGGCTGTAACCGTATACCTCCGGCACCACGCTTTGCAAGCTGTCGAATAAGATTGAAAATCAACTGCAACCGTTGCCTCTTTGACAAGGGTTGTTCTCCACAAAGCACATTGCAACCTGCAACTCAGAGTGCTCTACCCCTAACCCCAATCGGCTGCTGATTTTACCCGAAACCTATTAGACGGTCGCCTCCGTCTCACACCATCTAAGGCGTGGTCGAAATACCGAGAGCAGGCGGGTCATCCAATCTCTGCCACAAGACATCCCCGCTTCGAACGTCTTCTCTTGGGAAATATCATATATCACACACCACTGCTCTCGCTTCAGACGATACATAGAGTAAATCCCCCAATTACCGGGAGAGCAACCCATATGCGCCAAGAATCCGAACCTCGGCAACCGCGAGCCGCTGAACTTCTCCGTCTTCTTCACCCCATAGCCACCTTCGTCCGAACCGCACATCGTCCTGCATGCTGGAATGCGATACAGTGACAGCACCGCCTCACTCGCACACACACCAGGAGCTCTGCCCTTGCGTCCTCTCGCCGCACTAGCTGTCGCCGCCCTAGCTCTTCCTCTACCAGCTCTTTCTCTGCCACCCGCCAACGCACAGGCCCCCACGACGCGAGGACCCGCCACCACACCGCAGGCCCCCGCCGCCAGCGGAGAGGACGACGTCCTGCTAAAGCGCATGGACGACCTCCTCTGGTATCAAAAAATCGGCGACATCGCCGAGATCGACAAATCCGAGTATGGCGGTGCGCCCAACCCACACATCAAAAACAAGAAAGCTCCCGGTGCCACGAATCCGCTCATCATCCACGTCTACACCTTCATCCCCAAAAACCTCGACCGCACTAAGAAACAGCCACTCATCGTCTACGTCCACCAGGGTGTGCACCAGTCGCTCGACACCACTATCGACGCACATCAGGTTCGCGAGCTCCTGCTGCAGGGCTACACCATCGTCGCCACCGACTACCGCGGCTCCACCGGCTACGGCCGTGGCTACTACGAAGACATCGACTATGGCGGCCTCGAGGTCGACGACGTCTACCGCGGACTCCAGTGGATGCTCCAACGCTACAGCTTCCTCGACCCCAAGCGCGTCGGCATCGTCGGCTGGAGCCACGGCGGCCTCATCACGCTGATGAACATCTTCGCCCACCCGCACGACTTCGCCGTCGCCTACGCCGGCGTTCCCGTCTCCGATCTCGTCGCGCGCATGGGCTACGAGACCGAAGGCTACCGCGAGATCTACTCCGCGCCCTACCACCTCGGCGAATCCGTGCACGATGACATCGAGGAGTACCGCAAGCGCTCCCCCGTCAACCACGCCAAGGAACTCGACACGCCGCTCCTCATCCACACCAACACCAACGACGAGGACGTCAACTACCTCGAAGTCGAACACCTCATCCAGGCTCTCACTTTCGAGAAGAAGAAGTTCGAGTACAAGATCTATCAGGACGCCCCAGGCGGCCACTATTTCAATCGCATCGACTCCCCACTCGCTATCGAATCACGCCACGACATCTACGTCTTCCTCGCCGGCTATCTGCACCCCGACCATCCTGTGAAGTAAACACGGCTGCAACGTGAGAAAATTACCGTCATGAGTAACTCGATCCCGCCAGCAGCTCCCAAGCGCACCACCGGCCTCAGCCCCAAGGAGCAGAAGCTCCAGGCTCTGCGCGAGAAACTCGCCAAGGCTGACAACACGGCCAAGCCGGTCGTCGGCCATGCCAATAACTCCGTCAAGGCCAAAACGTCCTTCGCCGGCAAGAAGACCCTATTCAACCGCAAGGCCGTCTAACCGCACACCCCGCTGATAGAGGCCGGCTGCAGCCCATGCTGCGCGGCCTCTATCAGCGTGACCGGAGCCACGCTTCCCTCCAACTGCATCGTAGGCACCCCAAACGCTCTCCCCAGAATTTGTAATGTCATCGACTCGTCTTGTGGGAGCGTCTGGCAAAGCAAGATCAGTGAAACCTCGTCGTCAGATACCACCTCTGCGGCCTCCTGCACTTGCGAGGCGATCCGCACGCGGTTTCCCACCGCCTCAAGCACCCACCGGCGTGTAGTCAGCAGCATCTCGTCGCGGTCAACCAGCAAAACCAAACTACAAAGTTCCACATCCAACTTCTTCAGACTTTTGACTCATAGGTGTTCTTGAACGAAACTTTGGTAGTCGCAACCTGTTATGTCATACGAAGGCGCTCAAGTAAGGTAAGGACACCCCACGCGCCCCGTCTGTCTCCTTCGAAACATTTCTTCTGATTTCCCGCACCCTACCTATGGAAGGCGCATACTCAGAACTGCAGGTCGTCTCTGCGCGCGGGTGTACCCCTTGTACAGACGCATCTTCCGCCTCACGCTGCTCGTGTGCCTTAGCTCAGCCCACAGAGCAAGCCTCGCACTACGGCCGCACCCCTGCAAACTCCGCTGCGCGATCGAGTTCCCCCGGCACCACCGTCGCCGGCTCTAAATTTCAATGCAATGTAAGCCATCGAACAGAGTAATTCCTGCTCCCTCGGTATCTTTCAGAGAACGCAGGAGCTTATCCTGCACGCCTGACCGGAACAGCGATGCAGATGGCATTGACGTACCCGTTAGAGCTCCGAGATCGATTGCCCCTTGCCGCATCCTTTTACGAACCGCCTTGTCGACGCCCTCCCCCCGTACGAACGTGCGGAGCTACTCGCCATGATGCAGCCCGTCGCGCTGCCGCTTCGTTCTCCGCTCTTCGACGTCGGCCAGCCCCCTCGTTACGTCCATCTCCTCACCTCCGGCCAGGCCTCTGTCGTCGCCGCGCTCTCCAGCGGACAGATGGTCGAAGTCGCCCTCGTCGGTAGAGATGGCTTCCCCGAAGCGCTTAACCTCCTCGGCCCTCTCAGCGGCGAGATGCGCTGTTTCATGCAGGTCAAAGGCACCGCCCTTCGCATGGACTTCCGCCGCTTTAAGGAAGAGTTCGAACGCAACGAGGCTCTCCGCAACCTCGTCCTCCGTTACGTCCAGTACGGCACCCTCATAACCTCGCAGCTCGCCGCCTGCAACCGCATCCATGACGTCGAACAGCGCCTCGCCCGCTGGCTACTCATGGTCTCCGACCGCATCGGCGACACCCATATGCAGCTCACGCAGGAGTTCCTCGCCGAGATGGTCGGCTCCCGCCGCACCACCGTCACCCTCGCCATCGGCAACCTGCAGCGCAGCGGCATCATCGAAAACCAGCGCGGCCGCATCCAGATCATCGACACCGCCAGCCTCCAGGACATCGCCTGCGAGTGTTATCAAATCACCCGCCGCCTCTACCAATCCCTCTACGAATAAAACTTTCGGCTCAGCACAGCAAATAATCCTTGACCTTAATCTTATTTCTTCGCTATTGTGCAAGAAATGAAACCGCAAGGTCTGCTCAGCGAACTCGAACTCCTTCTGCTTCTCACCATCCTCAACCTCGGTGACGAAGCTTACGGCGTGCCCATCGCGCGTGAAGTCGCCGAGCACCGCGGCCATCCTGTCTCCATCGCCGGCGTCTACTCCACGCTCGACCGCCTCGAAGCCGCGGGCCTCGTCGCCTCTGTCCTCGGCGAAGCCACGCCCGAGCGTGGCGGCCGCGCCAAGCGCTACTTCCGCGTCACCCGCCGCGGCCTGCGCTCCGTCCACGACACCCGCCGCGTCCTCACCAAACTCTGGAAGTCGCTGCCCGCCCTCGACGCAAAGGAGCCCGCATGAACCGCGCCGTCTCGCTGCTTCTCTGGCTGCTTGACCACCTCGCCCTCGGCCCGCACGCCGAATCCCTCGCGGGCGACCTCGAAGAGGAGCTCACCAACGGCCGCTCCGCCACGTGGTTCTTCTATCAAGCCCTTGGAGCCATCATCCTCGGCCTCTGGAACCGGATCCACAACCGCCTCCTTGCACTAGCCTTCGCCTCAGCGTGGAGCACCCTCTACACCCTCTGGCAGTTCTTCAGCAACGGCCGCCTCACCCCCATCGACACCACCCGCTTCGCCACGCTCAACTGGCCCTACTCCTCGTCCGTGGAGATCGTCACCGGCATCCTCCCTGCGGTCACCTTCATCTGGCTCGGCCTTCTGCTCTACATCCTCGTTCGCTCCGACCGCGATCACCGCGCCACCCCGTTCCACATCACGCTCGGCCTCTCCGTCAGCCTCAGCGTGCTGCTCACCGCAACCATGGGCCTCATGCATCACCTCAGCGACACCGGCCTCGACCTCCGCCTCGTCACTCACCGCGACTTCTACCTCACGCTTCACCTCTTCGCCGTCAGCATTCCGCTCGCGCTCAGTCTGTTAACGGCGATCCTCCTCTCGTTTCCCCACACGCCACGCTCCTCCGCATACCGCACGAAGCTCGCCCGTTAGCCAAGCAACGAAGCCACTTCCGCAACGCGTACAGGAGCGTCCGTGCCCGTCGACTCATCGCCCAGCCTCGCCTCAAAACTCATCCCACTCGTCGGCAGCCTCATCCTCACCGGCATCGCCACGTACCTGCTCTGTACGCCGCCCAGGCTCCCAACACTCACCTGGACGAACCTCATCGTCCTCACCATCGCCTACGTCCTGCTCGCCGCCGCACTCCACGCTGGCAGCACCTGGCTCATCTGCCGTATCTTCCGCGAACAGCTCGAAGCCCGGCCACTCCCACTCATCTTCGGCCTCTGGTTCAGCGTCGCCTGGCTCCCTCTGCTCACCCTCCTCAGCAAAGAGCAGTCCATCTACGCCGCAGCAGTCCCGCCACTCATCGCCGCCTGCGCCATCCTCTTCCTCAGCCACAAACATAGGTGCCCTGCTCATGACGCAGCCTTATCGCGGCATGAGCGGGGTGACGCTGCCCGCACTCACCCATACCCTCCGCGCGCCGCCACACCCGAACTCTTCCGCACCGAAGGCTCACCCGCCTTCTTCAGCAAACTCTACCCAGCATTTCTCTCCTCTATCGCTCTGCAAGGCGGCATCGCCACACTTTTCACTGGTCACACGATCTACGCTGGCCTGCTCATCGCAGCATCGCTCATCTTCCCTCTCTGGAACCTCCCACGCCGCACCACACCACGCAGCCTCAAGCCAAAACACGCCCTCGCACTCAGCACACTCATCGTCCTCATCATCACTGCGGTCCCGCTGATGCCGTTCCTCCGCTATCACCGCATCTCATCCGGCTTCAGCGCGTTCCTTCATCTGCCTTACGCCAACATCGTGCCCAACATGCCGCAGATCGCGCAGCATCAATACGCGCACGGCAAAGGCTACTCCGGCTTCATCCTCTTTCTCCCACTCAAGCCCCACCAGCGCACCATCCCGCACCCGCCCACCGACACACCGACACCCAGCACACATCACACCGAACCCAAACTCATCCCCTTCGACGGCGTCTACTGGTACTACAAGCACCCCGACACCCGCCCCGGACGCGATGCCCAACACGTCCACGGCGAAGCCACCAAGGTCGACATCCACTCCACCGACTACCTCCCACTCGCCATGGAAGCCCACCAGTTCCTCGGCGCCCCCATCAACACCAACTCACTCCACGCCATCCGCGTGGCCCTCCGCAACGCCGACGACCGCCCCGGCCAGATCTCCATCGAGCTCGACCTTAAAAACTCCGCCAGCAACCTCACCGAATCCCTCGGACGCGTCGTGCTCCCCTCCAGCACACCACGCAACATCCCACTCAACCGCCCCGCCATCGACGAGACCCTCACCTTCAACCTCCCGCGCTCCCTCCGCGACACCGCCTTCGACGAGATCGTCGTCCAGATCATCCCCGCCCGAGAACGCAGCCTCGGCGGCTCCCACGTAGCTGTCCAGACCTTCGAACTCCTCCCCTAAAAAATCAGCGACAAATCTGGGTGCCCCATGTCTCGCTTCTGAGACATGGGTTCGCGGAATCTCAGCACCCTTCACAGTTCCCACGTCAGGATAAAAAAGGCCCCTCCGTTCAGGAGGGGCTTTGCATTCACGCTTCTCGCTTCTCGCTTCTGTTTTTTCACTTATCACTAACCACTACGCGCAAAGCGCGCCTCTACGCCCCTTGCATCGCGCCCTGCGACATCAACCCGCGGTCATCCATCTCCACTAGCGCGTGATACAGCAGTTCACCCAGCGTCATCCGCGCCATCTTCGCATCTTCTACGCGAGGCAGCGCTCTCTGCTCAAACACTCTCTCCAGTCTCTCTTTCAACTCGATCATCATGCTTATCTCTCCTGAACGGTCATACGCAGTTACTGCGCAACTCGTTCCGTTGGTTGTTCATCGCGGCCGCCATAGCATCCCCAACGGCCCTTCATCCCGGCGCGAAACGCCGCGCGCTCTTCATCGCTCATCGTCGCCCAGCGCTCATGCATCCTTCGCTTCCACTCGCGCTTCGCGTTCCAGTTGTGGCCACGCGCTCCGCCATGCTTGTGGAAGCCACCCAGCAGGATCTTGCACAGCACCAGCAGCCCTACAGCCTGCCAGTACGTGATCCTCTTCAACCCGAACAGCGTCGGCATCAGCCAGTTCCAAAGGTGCTCCACCACCAGCCCCACCACGAAGCAAAACACCACAAACATAACGAAGAACATCACCATCTTCATCACACGACGCATCGTCCTCACCTCACTTCCCGTCGAACTCGTCCTTCATCTCCTGCAGCCGCTTGCGCAGATGCAGTACCGCATATCTCTTCTGCGACAGCAGCGTGTTCACACTCACGCCCGTCTCTTCGTTCAGCTCCTTGAAGCTCTTGCCCAGAAACTCATGCGCGATAAACACCTCGCGCTGGTTCTCCGGCAGTTCCTCTAACGCCTCGTCGACAGCCTCAAACAGCAGCTCCCGCGCATACACCGCCTCCGGCCCTGCATCCGCAGACGGCAACAGATCTTCCAGCGACGGCGCATCATGGTCAGCAGCCGCCGGCTCATTCAACGACACCGTCTTCTTTCGCCGAAACAGGTCGACAATGCGGTTCCGGGCCACGCGGTACAGCCACGCCGTCACCTGCTCGGCCGGCTTCATCATCCGGTAGGCCTGGATCAGCTCATAAAAGACGTCCTGAAGTACGTCTTCGGCATCGGCCGTATCCAATACCCTCCGCCGGATAAATCTCCGCAGCTTCGGTTCATCTCGCTCCATCGCCTCCGCGATGAAACGGTCCTGCTCCGCCAATGTCAGGCCATCGCCTGTCAACTCATCGCTGGCCATCTCATCCTCGCGCCGCGTCTCTTCACCGTATATGTCTTTATTAACGTACGAGTCCGCAGGATATTGCAGAAGTACGCAGAAAACTGTCAGCAGGTTCTACGTCACAAACCTAAAAACCGCTCAAACCAAAAACTTTATGCCTCCCTAATGCCTTCATCGATACACTTCTCCACGGGGTCAGCCTCGCGCAAGACCCACTTAGGAGCCGCCACAAATGTCTCTGCTGCAACTCATCCTCGGCAAACCCCTCGCTACCTCCGACGAACGCGGCGAGTGTGTCGGCCCCATCTCCGGCATCTCCATCTTCGGCCTCGACGCGCTCTCCTCCGCAGCCTACGGCCCTGAAGCCGCTCTGACGCTTCTCATCCCTCTCGGCATCGCCGGCGTCGCGCACATCGTTCCCATCAGCGCGGCCATCATCGTTCTGCTCTTCATCGTCTTCTTCAGCTACCGCCAGACCATTGACGCCTACCCGCACGGCGGCGGCAGCTACACCGTCGCATCGGAAAACCTCGGCGACATCCCCGGCCTCTTCGCCGCCGCCGCGCTCATGATCGACTACATCCTCAACGCTGCCGTAGGCATAGCCGCCGGCGTAGGAGCCGTCGTCTCGGCATTCCCACATCTGCAACCGCACATCCTCTCGCTCTGCCTCGTCACCCTCGCACTTCTCACCCTCATCAACATGCGCGGCACCAAGGACGCCGGCCTCGCCTTCTCCATCCCCACCTATCTCTTCATCGGCTCCATGCTCGCCACCCTCGGCATCGGCGCCTACCGCGTCTTCGCCGCTCACGGAGGAAGCCCCACACCGATCGTCGCCCCGCCCCATCTCCCGACCGTCACCTCAGCGCTCACCCTCTGGCTCCTGCTTAAGGTCTTCGCCTCCGGCTGCACCGCTATGACCGGTGTCGAAGCCGTCTCCAACGGCGTCAATGCCTTCCGCCCGCCCACACAGACCAACGCCAAGCATACGCTGACGATCATTATCGTCCTACTCGCCATCTTCCTCGGAGGCCTCGCCCTTCTCTGCCGCGCCTACAACATCGGCGCAACCGACCCCACCGGCCCCGGCTACCAGTCCGTCCTCTCGCAGCTCATCGCCGCCATCATGGGACGCGGCATCTTCTACTACGTCTCTATCGCCAGCATCCTTGCCGTCCTCGCGTTCTCCGCCAACACCTCCTTCGCGGACTTCCCCCGTCTCACACGGGCCATCGCTGAACGCGACTACCTCCCGCACGTCTTCATCGTCCGCGGCCGCCGTCTGCTCTACTCACATGGCATATACGCCCTCGTCGGCTTCACCGCTCTTCTGCTCATCGCCTTCGGCGGCGTCACCGACCGCCTCATCCCGCTCTTCGCCATCGGAGCCTTTCTGGCCTTCACCCTCTCGCAGGCCGGCATGGTTGTCCACTGGTACAAACAGCCCGGCACCCACTGGCACCGCATGCTCGTCAACGGCATCGGAGCCATCGCCACCGGCATCACTCTTCTGGTCGTCCTCGTCGCAAAATTCCTCGACGGCGCATGGATAACGGCCATCCTCATCCCTGGCCTCATCTTCCTCATGCTCGCCATCAAGCGCCACTACGACGGCGTCACCCGCGACATCGCCGTCGACCGCCCCATCGACATCTCGCGCCTCACCTCGCCGCTCGTCGTCCTTCCCATCAACAAGTGGGACCGCATCACCGAAAAATCCCTCCGCTTCGCCCTCAAGATCTCCGACTCCGTCGAAGCCATCCACGTTGACGCCGAAGAGTGCCGTGACCAGCTCTGTGAGCTGTGGGACCGAGACGTCGCCAAACCCCTGACGGCCTTGAACCACCCCACCCCAAAACTCACGTTCCTCGAATCCCCCTTCCGCTTCATCCTTCTCCCACTCGTAGACCACGTCCTCGAACTCGAAGCCCAGCACCCCGAACGCCAGATCGCCGTCCTCATCCCTGAGCTAGTCGTAAAACACTGGTGGCAGACCCCACTCCACAACCAGCGCGCTCAGGTCCTGAAACTCCTCCTCCTCCTCCGAGGCAACCAGCGCATCCTCGTCATCAACATCCCTTGGTACCTGTAGTTGCATCCGTATCCGCCGTCGCTTTGGCTCCCAGTTTGTCACTCCCCCGCGTCTGCCGTTGCTCGTTTCCCTCTACGACCTCTGCGCCTTTCCTCCGCGCCCTCTGCGTTAGAGATTTTGCTTTGTTCTTCAACCGCTCCGATCTCTGTCAACCCCTCAGAACGCCAACCCACCGCCAACCCAAACATTCCGAACCACTTCCACCCCAGAAACAAAAGCATTTTCACCCACACCAACCCGATACACTAGAAGTAGAGAGAAACACCCTACGCCTCGGCCCAGCCGAGGCGTTCGCGTTTAACCAGGCATACACCCCTAACCCCAACCCGCTGCGGACTTTACCTCCAAAAAACTACCAGGGGACCCCACAGCTACTCCCTAAATAGAGGCCCAATGCCAACCTACCTCACCCCCGAACAAGACACTGCCGCCACATCTTCCCCGACGGCCACCGCTGCGGCTCGCCCTGCCTCAGCAATGAGCCCTCTGCTACCACCACCACACCACCCGCCGCCCCATCGAAGACCCCGCCGCGCGCAAAGCCCGCCTCGGAACCTACCACTTCCCCGCAAACGACATCGACCACCGCTCCGGCATCCAGCTTGCCTTCGGCCAGATCCTCGAACGCATCGCCTCCAACGATCTCGACCCGCGCCGCGCCGGCCTACTCCTCTACGGCCTCCAAATCGCCAGCCTCACCCTGCGCCGCAACGCCCGAAGAACCCACCACCTTCGTCGAAGAACTCACCACCGACCCGGAAGCAACTCTCCCCACCCTCCAAGCCGTCGCCGAACCGCCTTCTCTACCCTCTACTCTCTGCTCCTCAACTCTCTGCCTCAAAGCGCCAGATACTGATGAATAAACGCAATCGCCATGCTGCCCTCGCCCACACCGCTCGACACGCGCTTGATCGAATCAGCGCGAACATCACCGGCGCAGAACACCCCCGGAATGTTCGTCTCCAACGGAAACGCCGGCCGCGCCGCGTCTTTCCACGTCGTCAGGTCCCGTCCCGTGCAGATGTAGCCTGCGCTGTTACGCTGCAACTCTGACGGCAGCCATGACGTGTTGGCCTTTGCGCCGATCATCACGAACAACGCATCCACGTCCTTCGTGATGATGACCTCTTCCTCACCCGGCACGCGCCGGCGGAACGTCACCCGCTCCAGGTGCTCCTCACCCTCGGCACGGATCACCTCTGTATACGGCGCGATCTTGATGTTCTTCCGCCTTGCAATCTGGTCGATCAGGTACTGAGACATTGTCAGCTTCAGGCCCTCGCCGCGTACCAGCACAATCACATCGCTCGCGTAGTGCGAGAAGTACATCGCCGACTGCCCTGCTGAGTTGCCACCACCGACGATGAAGATCTTTTTGCCCATGATGTTCACAGTCTCATCCCGAGACGCGCCGTAGTACACGCCACGTCCGCGAAACTGGTCCACACCCTCCGCGTCCAGCCGCCGCCACTCCACGCCGGTCGCCAGCACCACAACGCTCGACGTCACACGCTCGCCTCCATCCAGTTCCACGCAATGGCGGCCATTGTCCAGCCTGAACATCGACTCCACCGTGCGCGTCATCGCAATCTCCGCGCCAAAACGCTGAGCCTGCTTCAGCGCCTTCTGACTCAGCTCTTCGCCGCTCACACCGCTCGGAAACCCAAGGTAGTTCTCGATACGCGAGCTCGTGCCCGCCTGCCCGCCGCACGCGGACTTCTCCACGATCAGCACATTCAGACCTTCGGACGCGCCGTACACGCCCGCCGCCAGCCCGGCAGGCCCCGCGCCCACAACCACAACGTCATACTCCTGCTTCTGCGGCCTTGTATTGATACCCAAGGCTTCAGCCACCTTCCGCACTGTTGGCGCGTCCAGGCACGCCTGCCGGTCTACCACGACCGAGGGAGAAGCAAACGGCTCACCCTTCCTGTCCAGCATGCAAGTCGGAACACGCTCTGGCTCACGCGAGTGGTCCACCCACTCATATGGAATTCGGTTCGCCGAAAGAAATGCACGGATCTCGCGACAGTCGTCGTCATACTGAGTGCCAACAATCAGTACGCGCGCAGCTGGCGTCTCGCGTACAAACTCGCCCACGCCGCTCAAACGGTCGGTCATCGTCTGCAGAATCAGGGCACTGCATTTCTCGGAGGTATGGATCAACTCAAACAAATACTGCGGGTTGAACCGTGCCACACGGGCGGCCGACTTCGCCTTCACCGACGCAAACGAAGGCGCCAGCAGCAACACAGGAACCTCGCCGAAGAACGCACCTTGCTTATACTCGGCGATGACTTGCTGTTGCCCGAGGATCTCCTTGACGATCTTCATCTCGCCCTCAAGCAGCACATAAAAAGAGGCTGCCTCGCCCTCGCGAATCAGCCACTCCCCTGCCGCGAGCTTCACATCGGCGGCACGCTCGGCAAAGCGCTGCTGCTCGTTCTCTGGAAGACATGCAAAGATGGGTGTGATCGCAAGTTCTTTCGCTGTAATCATGTCTCTATTCTTTCATTCTTCGAGCCTCACAACCAACCGGCGATTTCGTACACTAACCCATAGAAGCTCGCTGTCAGACCGCATCGTAAACACCATGAAGCTCATACCGATTCGTGAAGCCAACGCTGGGCTTGCCCCGCTTCCTCCCGAGGTCGACGCCGTCTCACGCCGCATCCTCTGCGTCTTCCCGCGTTACACCAAGAGCTTCGGCACCTTCGACAACGCGTACCCACTACTCGGCGTAAAGGCCTTCATGCCTCCGCAGGGCCTGCTTACCATCGCTGCCTACCTGCCCAAACACTGGCAAGTCCGCTTCATCGACGAAAACGTAGCTCCCGCCCGCAAGCGCGACTTCGTCTGGGCCGACGCCGTCTTCGTCAGCGGCATGCACATCCAGCGCAACGCCATCAACGCCATCAACGACCGCGCCCACGCGCTCGGCAAGCCCACCGCACTCGGCGGCCCATCCGTCTCCGGCTGCGCGGAGTACTACCCCGACTTCGACTACCTTCACATCGGCGAGCTCGGCGACGCCACGAACGAACTCATCATCGCGCTAACCCGCTCCATCGAGCGCCCCGCGACACAACAGGTCTTCACCACCGCCGAGCGCCTCACACTCTCCGACTTCCCCACCCCGGCCTACGATCTCGCCGGCATGAACAACTACTTCCTCGCCAACGTCCAGTTCTCCTCCGGCTGCCCCTACCGCTGCGAGTTCTGTGACATCCCCGAGCTCTACGGCCAGAACCCCCGCCTTAAGACGCCCGAACAAATCATCAAAGAATTAGACGCGATCGTCGCCGGCGGAGCCGTCGGCGCAGTCTACTTCGTCGACGACAACTTCGTCGGCAACCGCAAAGCCGCGAAGGAACTTCTGCCACACCTCATCGAATGGCAAAAGAAAAATAAGTACCCACTCGAGTTCGCCTGTGAAGCGACACTCAACATCGTCCGCTCTCCCGATCTCCTTGAGATGATGCGCGAAGCCAGCTTCTGGACCATCTTCTGCGGCATCGAAACACCCGAGACCGACGCGCTCAAAGCGATGTCGAAGCAGCAGAACAATGAGATCCCTCTCCTCGAAGCCGTGCAAACCCTCAATAGCTACGGCATCGAGGTCGTCAGCGGCATGATCATGGGCCTGGACACCGACACGTACCAAACACCCGACCGCATCCTCGAGTTCGTCGAAGCATCAAAGATTCCGGTCCTCACCATCAACCTCCTCGAAGCGCTGCCGCGCACGCCGCTCTACCGCCGCCTGCAGGCCGAAGGCCGCCTCATCGAAGACGCAACCGGCCGCGAGTCGAACGTAGATTTTAAGCTCCCCTACAACGACGTCGTCACCATGTGGCGTCGCACCTTCTCAACCGCGTTCTCACCCGAGGCCATCTACCGCCGCTTCGCCTACAACCAGCAGCACACGTATCCAAACCGCATCGTCATCCCACCCGCTGGCAAGATCAGCCTCGCAAACATCTGGCGAGGCTTCAGCACACTCGGCAAGCTTGTTGTTCGCGTCGGTATCTTATCCAATTACCGTCGCACTTTCTGGAAGATGGCATGGCCCTGTCTCAAACAACTCGACATCGAAGACGTCATCCACGTCTCTCTCGTCGCACACCACATGATCAGCTACGCCCGCGAAGCCGAAGCCGGCTTCCAGAGCGCAGCCTTGTACTCCCCCAACGTAGAACACGCCGCCTGAAACTGCGAAGACTTGTCATCGTGAGCGCAGCGAAGGATCTGCTTTGGGGCACGGCCACCGCTCTACGCCGGCTTATCATCCGCTGCCACAGCGGCCTCTTCTTCACTCGGCGCGCGCCGCTCCGCCTCTCGGGCCACCGTCAACTGCTCCAAAAACCGTCGCACATCGTACTTTGCAATCTTCGCCACGTACGCAACGTTCGCTGCAACTGCGGTAATCTCATTCACCGCCTTGGTCTGCTCAGCCGCATGTTTCGAGCAGCTTTCGGAAGCCGGAAGCAGTGCTGGTAGCTTCAACCAGCACACAAACGTCTCAAACTTCTCGCGATCGAACCGTTCCACCTTCACAACCGCGTCAGAGTCCATCGCTTTGATCTCGGCTGCCTCATGAACGCCCGTGAGCCATCGCACATCGCCATCGCGCCAGAACGCGCCAGAGCCAACGGCCTCGGCGCAGGAAGCGTACGTGCTCATCAGCAGCAGCGCACGCACCTGCGCCGCCGACCACCAAACCTGCTCGCCCGTCTCGCCCACAGCGGAAAATGTCTCCGCCAGTGCATGGCGCAGCTTCAACTCGTCATACACCGCCAGCGCCGCAGCCGGCGAAGGCAACGTCCGCAATGCTATCCACGCCAGCGCAGGGGCCCATACCTGCGCCGCATTCGGATGCGTCTCGTGGCTCGGCAGCACGCCACGCGCCGCACGCTGCAACGCCTCAGGAAACTTCACCACCAACTCCGGCAGATGAACCGCCGCAGCCGTCATCGCCGCTCCGTTATTCTCTTTCGACTCCGCGCTGCACTCCATCGCCCACGCGGAATTGCCGTCCTGCAAAACCTCGGGCCGCACCAGCCGCATCGCCATCTCGCGGAACCCGCGCACGCTCTCTACAAACTCAGTCAGTTCAGGAGTCAGCACAGGCTCACTCGCCTTTTCCGGAACCTCGTCAACCACTAACTCTTCCGCAACAGCCTCTTTAGCTTCAACGATCGAGTCCATACGCTTCAAGCCGGCGATCGCCGCGCTCGCCGCCTTCACAAAGGCATGGATGTTCGCCTCGCTGATCACCCGATGCAGCGACTCCACCAGCGCCTGCAGTCTCAACTGCGTCAGCGCATCATCCACGCTATACACACCCGAACCATTTAGCGCATCGCACAATCTGTCCCACGGATACTCAGCCGTCGGCTGCAGCTCGCGCCAATCCACCAGCACCATATGCTGATACCCGCGCAGATCGACGGTCAGCCCATGCTCGCGCAGATTGCTCGCGCGTCGAAGATACTCCAGCCCCTGCGCGGTATCTCGATACGCCATCACCATCCACGGCTCATGTGGCAGCCGCAACCCATCGCCCAGGTCCTTCTGCCGGAAGTTGCCCGTGTGCTTTTCCAGGTATCCCACTGAGGTCCGAATCGTCCCATGCGTCGATCCATAGCGATTGTTGTAAAGAATCAACCCACGCTGACCACCATGCATATTCGAGTACGCGAACACATTCTCGTCCACGTTCCCGTACCCGGTCCAAAAGTCATACAGCAGAAAATCTTCGCTCTCCGCCCACAGCTTGCGGCTCTTCAACAGCGGCGCAATCAAATGCTGATGCCGCGCAATCAAATCATTGTTTGGATGCTCATCCAGCCGCGCCACCTTGAAGTCCATGCCATAGCGCTCGGTGTAACCCTCAACCTGCCCATGCCCAAACATCGGCAGCCCCGGCAGCGTCGCCAGCAGCACACTCGAACCAAAATACTTATCCCCAGAACCGAACTGATCGATCGCGGTCCGCTCATCCGGATTGCTCATGAAGTTCACATACCGCTTCAGAATCTCTGGATCGAACTCGACAGTCTTCTTCAGATAGCTGCGATACTTCGCATTCTCTTCATCGCGCAGCATGTTCATAAACGCGCTGTTGTACACGCGATGCATCCCAAGCGTACGAACAAAGTAACTCTCCAGCAGCCAGAAAGCCTCTGCCAGCAGCAGCGTTCCCGGCACCTCGACAGCGACGCGGTCCACCACCTCGCGCCAGAACTCATGCGGCATCAGCTCATTGAACTGCTCGTCGGAGATCGCATTCTCCGCCCGCGAAGGAATCGACCCACCCGCACCCGGCAGCGGAAACCAAAGCCGCTGCACATGCCGCTTGGCTAACACCATCGCAGCATCAAAGCGAATGATCGGAAACCGCCGTGCAACGTTCAGAATCACCTGGATCACATGCTCGCGCACCTCGGCCTTCGAGTAATCCAACTGCGCCGTGTCGTTCCACGCAAACATGGTTCCATCGTTGCCGTGGTACATAAACCGCGTCTGCCCATCGCGATAATGCCGTAACCTGAACACCACCGCCGCATCCGATTGATCGTAATAGTGGTCCTCGATCTTGATCTCGACACGGCTGTCCGTCGAAAGATCCGGCCCTTCAAAGCTGTACACCGGAAATGGGCTCTCACTCCGCGAGAGAAACCAATCCGGATGCTCGATCACCCAATCCGAATCGATGCCCATATGGTTCGGCACCATGTCGCTCGCCAGCCGCAGCCCAGCCTTCGACGCGCGGTACCGCAAGTCTTCATATGCCTGCTCGCCACCAAGGTCTTCTGCAATTAAATAGTCTTTCAGCGAGTACGCAGAAGCAACCGCATCGCGATTCCCACGCAGCCGCTTGATCGTCTTCGAAGCCCGGCTGCGCTCCCACAACCCAATCAGCCACAGTCCCGTGATCCCACGGTCCGCCAGTAGCTGCAACTCTTCATCAGGAATCTGGTCTAGCCGATGAATATGCCGCAGATACTTCTTCGACAACTGTTCCAACCAGACATACGTGCTCTTCGCAATCAGCACAGCCGTTGGCATCCACGCCTGGTCCGCGCTGAACGCCTCATACTCATTCAACGGAGCCTGGTAGTCCACCGCATACCGCCGCCTCTTCACGCCATCCGCGCCAACAACGTACTCGCTCTCAAACCCTACAAACTCGTCGCCGACAAAACCCTCGCCACCATGCCCTGGCGCCGCATGGCGATAGTTGTCCGGCCCCGCCGGATGAAACCGCATCCAGATCGCGAGTTCTTCTTCGCGCAGCACATCAATCGCCAGCAAAACACGCCGCAGATCATCGCCCAGATACGGAGCCCAGTGCTCGCCAATGTAATCCAGCTGTGCAGTCAACGAATCCGGAGCCGCCTTCATCGGCGCAATCAACGCATCCAGCAGAGTCCCCACCTTCATCGGCGGACGCGTCGCAAAATACTTCGGCAGCTCCGTTGTTACGCCCTTGTATACCGTCTGCTTCATCAGGCTGTCATCGTCAAACAGCAGCTTGAACGGCGCAAACGCGGGATTGCTGTTCGCCAGCCACAGCAACAGCAGCTCTTCAAACGCAATCTCGCGGTTAGGCCTGTCTTCGGTGCTTCCGCGCAGCCACTCCTCCGCGCTCAGCTTGCCGCGATACACCGCAACCGTCGGAAACTGTTCCGCGAATGTCTGCAGCAGCTTCTCGCCCTTGCCATCGGGAGCGCTCTGGTTGAGCCACCGCAGCGCCTCGGCCATCACCGCCGGGTCGCGCTCTCTGCGATACCGCTCCACCAGCGCATGGCTCAGCTCGTCGATCAGTCCCATCGCAAACAGCGAGCCTGCGTTCACAACCTTCTCTGGCGCGACCTCCAGCGTATTGAGCTGTTGCGCCAGCCTGCGGCTCGCGGCCACATTCGCAAACACAACGTTGCCCGTATAGCTGAACAGAACATCATGAAGGTTCAGGCGCTCGCGGATCGATTTAGAGATATGAAATTCCATGCCACTTAGCTTTCCGGCAACATCGTGCCCGCTACATACAAAAGTGATCCCGCCACATACGGCGGCTTCTGAACTTCAACAATCTCATAGATGCACTCCGGCGCCGCGGCGTCCCCGCACATCTTTCAGCTAAACCTCTTCTGCTTGTGTTTGTCGGATCATTGTTCGTCAGACCTATCTCGCCCTTCTCTCCATGGAGAATTAGACACTCAAGAATATAGTCCAATGAATGATTAACAGCTCTCAACGAACAAAATCGCAGCAGCCCGAGGCCGCTGCGATTCACTCGAATGCAAACACAAGCACCTACCGCAGCAGCGCGCTCGCAGTCCACAGTACCGGGGCCTGTCCATGGAAGTCACCCGTCCGACGCCTCCGCGCCAGGTAGTACGGCAGGCTGTTTTCTTTGTTGGTCCCCTCGCACACCTGCGTCACATCGTAGTTCTGGTCCACATAACCCACAACCGCGATCCACGCTCGCCGCGCCGCGGGCCCATACGTCGCCGCGTCCAACCAGCCGTTCTTCACGCCGGTAATCATCGCAAACGCAAACATCGCCGAGCTCGAACTCTCCGGCCAAGCCTCCTCATGGTCGATCAGCTGTCCCCACATCCCATCCTCGCGCTGATACTTCAACAGCGCTGCCATCATCTTCTTGTAGCCTTCCAGTATCCGCGGCCGCTGAGGATGCCCTTCAGGCAACGTCCGTAGCATCTCAGCCATCCCAGCCGCGACCCAACCATCGCCACGGCCCCAGAAAAACGGCACATCCTGCGCGTGATAGAACAGCCCATTCGGCTGCTGCAACTGGTCCAGATACGCCGCCATCTCCTTCGCATCTCGATCCAGATACTTGTGATCGCCCGTCGCGCGATACGCCTCCAGCTGCAGCATCGTCAGCATGTACATATCGTCGATCCAGAACCGCGTCTCCGCCGACAGACCATCCGGCCGAGGGCTCTCCCACTGCCGGTCGGCCCAGCCGACGCCATCGGCCAAATACTTCGAGTCCTTCGTCTGGATCGCAATCTCCAGCGGCACCACGCCAAAGATCGAATCGTCCACATGATGCCGCGTCGGAATCCGCGCAGCCTCCGCACCACCCGGCATCAACGGCTCAAACCGCTTGATCAGCTCCTGCCGCAGCGCATCATCGTGCGTCAGCTGAGCAAATGTCAGCGCGCCGTACCACGTACCCACCTCCGAGTAGTGAATCGTGGCCGTGTACTGGTGCGGACTCGTCACAAAATGCTCCGCCATGTGTTTGCCCACCTCCTGCGGAGACGTCCCCGCAGGCCAGTTGCCGAAGTACTGCGTCGCCGCATTGCTCTGCGCCATCGCCGCCGCGTTCACCATCAAAATCACAACCAGCGCCACCACACTCCGCACACCAGAACGCATCATCACGACCTCCAATTCGATACTGAAACAGTTTCGGACTACCACAATACACTGCCCTTCAACCCTCTCGCCAACTCCCAATCAGAGGCTCCAAATCAACCACTCTCACTCCTCGCAGCTGAAAACTACAAATGCGCAACGCAACAGTGCTCTAATACTTCTGACGGGTTGAGGAATACTGCATTCTATGGTTCCTCATCCCCAAGGAGAGAGTTCATGAGTACCCAAGTCGCCACATTGGCGCAACGCCCATCCTGGAAAGCCCTCACTCAGCACGCCGAAGAGATCCGCCCGCAGCACCTTCGCGACCTCTTCAAGTCAGATCCCGCCCGCGGCACGCGCCTCACCGCAGAGGCCGAGGGCATCTTCCTCGACTACTCCAAGAACCGCGTCACCGACGAAACCCTCAAGCTCCTCATCCAGCTCGCCGAAGAGTCCGGCCTCAAACAGCACATCGAGGCTATGTTCACCGGCCAGAAGATCAACATCACCGAGAACCGCGCCGTCCTCCACGTCGCCCTCCGCGCCCCCAAGGACGAGGTCATCAAAGTCGACGGCGAAGACGTCGTGACCGAAGTCCACAAGGTCCTCGACAAGATGTCCGCCTTTGCCGACCAGGTCCGCTCCGGCAAGTGGCTCGGCTTCACCGACAAGCCCATCAAGAACATCGTCAACATCGGCATCGGCGGCTCCGACCTCGGCCCCGTCATGGCCTACGAGGCCCTCCGTCACTTCTCGCACCGCGATCTCAACTTCCGCTTCGTCTCCAACGTCGACGGCACCGACTTCGCCGAAGCCGTCCGCGACCTCGACCCCGAAGAGACTCTCTTCCTCGTCGCCTCCAAGACCTTCACCACGCTCGAGACCATGACCAACGCGCACTCGGCTCGCGCGTGGACTCTCGGCAAACTCAAGCAGACCGAAGCGATCGCGCGCCACTTCGTCGCCATCTCCACTAACGACAAGGAGGTCGCCAAGTTCGGCATCGACACCGCCAATATGTTCGGCTTCTGGGACTGGGTCGGTGGCCGCTACTCCATGGACTCCGCCATCGGCCTCTCCACCATGATCGCCATCGGCCCGGACAACTTCCGCAAGCTACTCGCCGGCTTCCATGCGATGGATGTCCACTTCCGCACCACGCCGCTTGAGAAGAATCTCCCCGTACTGATGGGCCTGCTCACCGTCTGGTACACCGACTTCTTCAACGCGCAGACCGTCGCCATCCTGCCTTACGAGCAGTACCTCAAGCGCTTCCCCGCCTACCTCCAGCAGCTCACAATGGAGTCCAACGGCAAGCACGTCACCCTCGACGGCAAACACGTCGACGCCGACACCGGCCCCATCTACTGGGGCGAGCCCGGCACCAACGGCCAGCACAGCTTCTACCAGCTCATCCACCAGGGAACGCGGCTTATCCCGTGCGACTTCATCGGCTTCTACAAGAGCCTCAACCCGCTCGGCCGCCATCACGACATGCTGATGGCCAACGTCTTCGCCCAGGCCGAGGCTCTCGCCTTCGGCAAGACAGCCGAGCAGGTCCGCGCTGAAGGCGTCCCAGAAGCGCTGGTCGCGCACAAGGTCTTCGAGGGCAACCGGCCCTCCAACGTGATCCTCGCCGAGCTGCTGACCCCGAAGCTCCTCGGCTCGCTGATCGCGCTCTACGAGCACGCCGTCTTTACGCAGGGCACCATCTGGTCGATCGACA
>CAJCIM010000026.1 GCA_903970395.1 Acidobacteriaceae bacterium | reverse complement strand
GGCAACGCCGGACAGTCGATTGCCTCGGGAGTGATCTTTACGCTGCCGGCATTGATTTTCCTGGGGTTCGACCTCGAAAGCTTCCGCATCTTCGCACTAGCGCTGTTTGGCGGATGGCTGGGCGTGTTCTTTATGGTTCCGCTGCGTAAGCAGCTTATCGTGGACGAGCACGGGACACTGCCGTATCCAGAGGGAACGGCGTGTGCCGATGTGCTGAAGGCCGGCGAGCAGGGTGGTTCCTTCGCAAGCCGCGTCTTTCTCGGCCTGGGGCTGGGCGGCCTGTACACGCTCTTTCAGAATGACAATCTGCTGAGCCTGTTTCCCTCCACACCCAACGTCAACTTCAACTTCGATCCTAATGGGCAGCAGATTCTCAAAGGGGCTGCTGTCCGCGCCGACGTCACGCCGGAGTATCTGGGTGTGGGCTACATCATTGGGATTCGCGTCGCGGCCGTGATGCTGGCCGGCGGCGTCTTCAGCTGGCTGGTGCTGATGCCGGCGATTGTGTTCTTCGGCAAGCATTCGGCTGGGCCGCTGTATCCCGGGACCATCCCGATCAGCATGATGGACCCGAGCGCACTGTGGAAGACTTATGTTCGGCCCATGGGTGCAGGCGCCGTGGCGGCCAGCGGTTTGATTACGCTGTGCCGCACCGCTCCCACGATTGTGAGTGCGCTGACGGGGACGTTCAAGGGCAAGAAGGCGGTTTCCGGCGCGTCAGCAACTGGTGGTGCCGCGACGCAGGTGCCGCGTACCGAGCGCGACATGCCGCTGCCGCTGATTCTGCTCGGCGTTGGCTCTTTGCTGGTGTTGATCGTGCTGTTCCTGCAGTTCAAGCCGGTGCCTGGCGCGTATGTCGGCCTGGCGGCGAACATTGCGGCAGGGCTGCTGGTGATGGTCTTCGGGTTCATGTTCGTGACCGTGGCGGCGCGCATCGTCGGCATCGTAGGTTCGAGTTCAAGTCCCGTCTCCGGCATGACCATAGCCACGCTCATGGCCACTGCGGCCATCTTCCTCGTGAAGGGCTGGACCGCACCGGCATTCGGCGCATTGGCGATCACGATCGGCGGTATGGTCTGCATTGCGGCTTCCAATGCCGGCGATACATCGCAGGACCTGAAGACGGGCTACCTGATCGGTGCGACGCCCTGGAAGCAGCAGGTAGCGCTGATGATCGGCGTAGTGATTTCGACGTTCTCCATCGGTTGGACGCTGAATGCGATGAACAAAGGGCTGGAGACGTTTCAAAAGCTTCCGGCAGCGAAGACGTTTTCGCTCACGGCGTTGCCGGACGGGGTTTCGAAGCAGGGATATTTTAGCCGCGATCACGTGGCGCTCACGGTCAAGTCGCCCAGCGGGTCCACCTCTCATGAGGAACTGACCAACGCGCGGCAGTATGTGCTGCTGAACTCGATTGGCTCGACCACGCTGGAGGACGGCAAGTATCTCTACAACCCGACCACAGGTCAGATTGAGGTGCAGTGGGTGCAGGGCATCGGCAGTGAGAAGGCAGCGGCGCCGCAGGGGCGTCTGATGGCGACGGTGATCAACGGCATTCTCAGCCGCAAGCTGCCGTGGAGCCTGGTGCTGCTGGGCGTGATGCTTGTGCTCGGCATAGAACTCTTGGGCATCCGCTCGCTCACGTTTGCTGTGGGGGCGTATCTGTCGATCGGCACGACGCTGGCGATCTTTTGCGGCGGGGTGATCCGTTGGCTGGTGGACCGGGCCCTGGCGCGGTCCGGGACGTTGCGTGACAGCTCCTCCGAAGAGGTGTCCCCGGGAAGTCTCTATGCTTCTGGACTAATCGCCGCAGGCGGCATCATGGGGCTGCTGGGTGTCTGTGTAAAGTTGTATGAGGCCGCAACAGACAAGGCGATCTTCCGGTTCAGCGATGCCAACCCGCTCTACAACCGGGGCGTGAGCATCGTGGCTTTCGCTGCGCTCGCCTATAGCCTGTACTACTTTGCGCGCAAGCCGCTGGACTCAGAGAAACTGCTGGACGAGATTGAGTCCAGCGAGTAGTCGGTGGTTTACAGCTCCAGTATGATCGGCATAATCAGGGGCTTGCGATTGGCGTTCTTCTGCAGGAAGCGCTTGAGGTCGCCGCGGATCTTGTCCTTCATCACGCCGTAGTCGCGGCGCTCTTCGTTGCTGGAGGTTTCGAGTGTGCGGACGACGATGTCGCGGGCGTTGCGGAGGAGTTCGGGATCGTCTGCCGCGAAGCCGCGGGTGGTGATCTCGGGTGTGCCTTCGACCTGGCCGGTGCGGCGGTTGATGGCGATGATGGGGAGGAAGACGCCGTCTTCGCCGAGGTGCTTGCGGTCGCGGATGATGGTGTCTTCGACGACGTCGGCAGTGGAGTTGTTATCGATGCAGACGCGGCCGGTGGTGACTTTGCCGGTCTTTTCGGCGGAGTTGCGGTCGACGGTGAGGACGTCCCCGTCTTCCATGAGGATGACCTTCTCCGGAATGCCGGTGGCGGTTGCCAGCTCAACGTGGCGCTTGAGGTGACGGTAGTCGCCGTGGACAGGGATGAAGAACTTCGGACGCACGAGGTTGATCATCATGCGGAGTTCTTCCTGCGAGCCGTGGCCGGAGACGTGGATGAGGCCGTTGGTGCCGTCGTCGTGGATGACGCGGGCGTCGCGGCGTTCGAGGTGGTCGATGACGCGGTAGATGGCCTTCTCGTTGCCGGGGATGACGCGCGAGCTGAGCAGCACGGTGTCGCCGGCGTCGATCTTGGCGAACTTGTGGTTGTCGACCGCGGCGCGGGAGAGCGCGGACATGGGCTCGCCCTGCGTGCCGGAGATGAGGATGAGCAGCTTGCTCGCTGGGGTGTCGCGAATTTGGCCGGGGTTGATGATGAGGCCCGGAGCGGGGTCGAGGTAGCCGAGGTCCTGAGCGATCTCCGCGGAGTTGTCGATGGAGCGGCCGATGAGCGCGACCTTGCGGCCGTGCTTGTGAGCGAGGTCCATCGCGATCTTCATGCGGTGTATCGACGAGGAGAAGCAGGAGAAGAAGAGCTTCTTCTTCGTGGCTGCGAAGATGTCGTCGAGGCGTGGGATGACGGCCCGCTCGCCGGGCGTGAAGCCGGGGCGATCGACGTTGGTGGAGTCCTGCAAGAGGACGAGGACGCCCTGCTTGCCGAGGTCGGCGAAGGCGTGCAGGTCGAAGGGATGACCGTCGGGTGAGGAGAGGTCAATCTTGAAGTCGCCGGTGTGGAGCACGATGCCGGCCGGTGTGTAAATGGCGAGGGCGACGCAGTCGACGAGTGAGTGCGTGACGCGAATGGGGTTGATGGAGAACGCGCCGAGGTTGATGCGCTCGCCGGGGAGGATTTCGATGAGCTCGGTGTCGTCGAGTAGGCGGTGCTCTTCGAGTTTGCCTTCGACGTAGGCGAGTGTGAACTCGGTGCCGTAGACGGGCACGTTGAGCTCGGAGAGGATCCAGGGAAGGCCGCCGATGTGGTCTTCGTGTCCGTGGGTCAGTATGATTCCGCGAACCTTGTCGCGGTTCTCGATCAGGTAGCTGATATCGGGGACGACGATGTCGACGCCGAGGAGCTCTTCTTCGGGGAACATCAGGCCAGCGTCGATGACGATGATGTCGTCATCGTAGCGGAGTGCGAGGCAGTTCATACCGAACTCACCGAGCCCGCCTAAAGGAATTATCTGCAGTTTTTCATTTGCCATGGACTTCCAGTCTATCGCACTATACAAGCGCGGCGCCGCGCTGAGCGGTGCAGGACAAACTCAACTTCCATGTGGTAACGGCTGGAGGTCCTCCGGTGCCGTGCGGGCGCGAGCGGCGCGGATGAAGCGTCCGGATACGAAGCCGTGGGCGGTGCTCCAGATGGCGATGAGGAAGAAGAACCAGCCGGCATTGCCTGCGTGCTCTGGCGGAAGGATTCGAGCGATGATGGCGCAAAGAATACCGATGCTGCCGATGCCGACCATGTCCGTTGCACTGGACATGGTGAGGACGACCTCGAGCGGATTGAGGTGAAGACTCTTGCGTTGGAGCCAGGCGTTGAGATACAGCCCGGAGAGACAGAAGTAGATCGCCGCAAAGCCCAGGCCGTAGACGATCATCATCTCGCGTGGCTGGTAGGGATTGGTGAAGACATTGTCGTTCGTGTGTCTTCCGTTGGCGACATAGAACAGGAACTTCAGCGGATAGACATAAAAGAGAACGGCGAACAGCAGGGCTCCGTTGATCCAGATGGTGCCGGCATCGTGCATACCGTACCGCCGGAAGAAGCGGAAGTGTGCTCTCCAGATCAGGAGAAGGAAGAAGAAGCAGACGGCGAAAGGGAGAAACCCCAGAATGGCGGCGTGGAACTCGTCGTAAGTACGGGGCACCTCAAGTGAGACGACGAGGAGAGTGAGCGCAAAGCCAAAGACGACATCAGAGAAACCGTCGATACGCGACATGGCAGTGCCGCGCAGGCGGAAGCCGTCTTTCGCGATGTGCTCGTTGAACGCTTGCATAGTTGGCCATAGCGTATCAGGTTCAGTGGGCGCTGCTAGATGGCGCGGAGCAGGCGCACCGGCAGGGTGAAGATGGCGCGGACGAGCTCGAGGACGCCATCGACTGCGATACCGACGATGCGGAAGGGCAGCAGAAACAGCCAGACGATGGGATAGAGAACCAGAGCCAGCAGTGCGAGCGGCCAGCAGATGACAAGCAGGATAACGAAGAGCAGGACCTTCATGAGAAACTCCTTCCTTCTTCAGTACGAGGGTGTTGAGCTGGCGGTTCCCGCGCTAGCGCAGGAGATCCTCCAGCGTGGTGGAGAGTTCGGTCTTTTCGTCGCGGTACTTCACGATGATGGGGGTATAGACCGAGAGGCCGAGGTCCTTGCCGGGGCCATGGGTGATGGCGCGGCTGCCGGCGACGACGACGGCTCCGGAGGGGATGATCAGAGGGCTGTCGGCTGTGGCCTTCAGGACTGTGTTGTTCGGCAGGTCGTAGACCGGTGTGCCGCGGGTGAGGATGACTCCGGCGGCGAGCACGGCTTTGGAACGGACGATAGTGCCTTCGTAGACGCCAGTGTTGCCGCCAACCAGCGCGTCGTCTTCGATGATGACGGGCGAGGCGTTGACGGGTTCGAGGACGCCGCCGATCTGCGCGGCGGCGGAGAGATGTACGCGCTTGCCTATCTGGGCGCAGCTGCCGACGAGGGCGTGTGAGTCGATCATGGTGCCTTCGCCGACGTAGGCTCCGACGTTGACGTAGGCCGGGGGCATCATGACGGTGCCCTTGGCGAGGTGCGCACCGGCGCGGACGCTGCTGCCGCCGGGGACGATGCGTATGCCGTCTTCCGGGGTGAAGCGACGGATTGGGTAGGTGGCTTTGTCTACGAAGCTGAGTGGGCCCGGAGCCATGGCCCAGTTGCCGGACATATCTTCGAGTGCACCGAGACGGAAGCCGAGCAGGATGCCTCGCTTGACCCAGGCGTTGACGCGCCAGCCGGTCGGCGAGCTTGCGTCGGGTTCGGCTGAGCGGAGGTGACCGAGCTCAAGTTGCTCGCGCAGCAGCTCAAATGCGTAGATGGCGTCGTTTTCGCCGACGGCGGCAGCGCCCTGGGCGAACCAGTGCTCGATCTTGGGTTCCAGCGTGTGTGGGCTTACATGGGACATAGTTATTTAGATTGTAGCGGCAGCGGGTGGCGGATTTTCTGGAAGGGTAAAAGCAAGTGCAAAGGCAGGGCCTTCCAGTAAAGGGCGCGAAGTTAGCCGAGTTTCGCCACGGCTGTGGTGGGGATGGTTGAGGTTATTCGGAGTTCTTGAAGTTGGCTGGTTTGATGTGGGTGCATTTGATTGGGTTTGGCGTCGGTGTCATGCTGGATAGATGAAGCGACGGATGTTGTTGAGTTTGGCGATGGTGTGCGGGCTGGCGTTTGCGGCGACGGGTGAGGCCCAGGATAGCGGGCAGTGGCGCGCTGCGAATGAGGCGGCCAAGTCCACGACGGGCGATGTGTATTTTTCCGGTCAGAAGGTTTCGATCAACTTCTCGGCGTTCACCATTGCGGAGATTCGCACATTGAAGCCGGAGGAGGCGACCGGGGTGTTTGATGTGGAGCCCGGTGCGGTTGGAAGCGGTCATCTGTACCGGACGATGATTCCGGCGTCAAAGCGGTTTGCGCATAGGAATACGCTGTGCGGCAGCGAAGATACGCAGTGGATGGTGAGCTATTCCGATGGCAGGAGCCTGCACCTGGCGTTCTTCTCCGGCAGCGATATGCCGGTACTGACGGCTGAAGGACTGGCGACGGCTACGGACCTCTGCGGGACGTTCTTGTACGCAAGATAGGCGGGAGAGGCTGCCCAAGACGTCATGGCAGCTCTGCCGGCCTATCTTGCGATTGGAGAGCTTGGGATACATCGAAGCCTCCAGAATCAGAGAGACACTATGAAAAGCCGCCCGGAACAGGAGTGCCGTTCTGGAGCGCGTTCATCTTTGCGGTCACTTCGTTGACGTAATTCGAGTCTGCATTGCCATTATATGCGGTCAAAGCTGCGCCGATATCTCCGTTGTTTTGCTTCAGCATCTGTGCATCATAAAGCGCTCCGGCCATAATATTGGCTCCTGGATCAAAGGCCGATTTACCACCCAGCAAATTTGGATACTGCTGCTGCAGTCCCTGGAATGTATCCTGATCGACTTGCATCAATCCCATATCAGGCTTACCTAGAGCCGGGTTTGTTGTGACCGCGTTTGGATTGCCGCTCGATTCCTGAAGGATCTGCGCCCCAATAAGAGAAGCCGGCACGCCTGTTTGCTTTGCAGCTGCGTTGATCTCCTGCGTGTACGGCTGCAATGCGCTCGGTACATTTGGCCCCAATGCTCCACCTGGCGCGGCAGCGCCGCTCGCTCCTGCGCTGGCAGCAGGAGCGCCAGCACCAGATTGCGGCGCCCCACTCGGACCGGAGGCGCCGCCTTCCGGTCCAGCAGCAAGGAGTGATTGCGTCGAAGCACCCGGCGAAGCTGAACCACCTGAAGAGATACCGGACGCGCCACCCTGGCCGCTGTCATCCCCGCCCTGCTGAGAACCCCCCAAGTTGCTTATAAGTTGCTCTAACTGCTGAAGTTCCTGAGCCAGGGCCATGAGGGTATTCTGAATTTCCGACTCAAGGTTTGAGTTCCCATTTGCCCCTGCCGCCTGATCCTCGCCACTGAAACCCTGTGGCAGATTCGACAGACTGTCCGAAACAGGACTCAGGTCTTCCAGGGGTGACGTTATCGCGTTTGAAATACCATTCATCATTGGACTATTTCTCTTCTGAATATGCTGAGGATGAACTGTCGTGGTCAGAACCAGGTTTCTATTCCGCGCTTACAAGCTCACCCAGCCCTAACCGTATTGCCGCTGTTGGACATAACAAGGCAGCAAAGACTTTATTCCAAGGAATTGCGGACACTGAGGAAAATAGTTTCCAGGACTGTCGCTAAGGCAATGGCGTCAGGTTCATATCGGGCTCTAGTCGGCGATGGCCTTGCCTAGCTGGAGCTTGGTGATAAGGAAGCCTGCGAAGAACCCGAGGACGAAGCCGTAGACGAGCAGAGCGGCGGAGTAGGATTGCTCGGCGAGCATGCGCTGCGGAGTGACTTTGGCATTGTCGCCGATGATGCCCCACGCGACGATCTGTGACCATCGCCAGATGGTGGGTGGAATGCGCTGCATCTGCGTGAGGCCGCCGCCGAGGAGAAGCTTCGTGACCCAGTCCGCGACCTGTTCGAGATTGGAGATGTTGTAGTGTGCCAGCGTGGCGTTGTCGGCGGTGGTGGAGGCGGGATCGCTGGCGGCTGTGTTGGAAGAGGGTGCAGGAGGAGAAGCGACGAGGGATGGCCCCGGGGGTGTGGTTTGAACGGCGGCCACGCCGGCTGTGGGGTCGTTAACGGCGCCGCCGGTGGTGCGGGAGTCGTTACCGGTGCCGACCGCGACCGAGCCTGCATTGTTGATGTTGACGGGAGCCTTGGCGGCACTGGGAACTCCGAAGAGGAAGCCGAGGATGCCGCCGGTGCCAAGCGCTGCTCCAAAGGCGGCGATGGCGGAGGTGAGGATGCCGCCGTGGGCGATGATTACGATGAAGCCGATGATGATGGCGTTGGCGAGGCCGAGGTTGGTCCAGAAACGGAGGTCCTTTTGGCTTTCGGCGAAGCGCTCGGTGGGTGAGAGCTGGCGACGGGCTTCAAGGTGTTGCTGGCGGTACTTGAGGAAGGGCAGGGGCATAGGCGCCTCGGAGGGAACTCTTGATGTGGGCCCGGTGCTGGATGTTCTGAAGACGCGAGTGTATGAAGGCGCGGCAGACGTGTCAAGATGCGTGGTGAGGCAGTCTATAGAGTGCGGGCTACCGGAAGTTCCCGAAGACGCCGCTCCCCGGAGATGACGGCATCACTTCCCAGAAGCCGACTCGGCACTCATCAGATCTGCTTCCGTAGCAGAGGGCAATAGCATGGGCTGCCGTTGCCAGTAGGTCAATGAACGCCAGCACCACTCGAGTGGACCGAAGCGGAAATGGCGAAGCCAGAGTCCGGAGAAGGTCATGTTGACGATCCATTCAGCGGCGACCACGAAGTACAACTTGTAGTAGTCCACATAGCCATACCAGTGGAGCGGGCCCCAGACGAAGAGTGTCTTCATTACCAGGCTGTTCAGGATGTAGTTGGAGAATGCCATCTGGCCAACGGCGGCGAAGCGTGCGAGAAGCCAGCGGAAGAATCCGGCCCGCACCAACAGCAGAAGAATGGCGGCGTATCCGAGCGCTCCCGCAACCCGCGTGAGATCGCCAGGATAGAGCAGCGAGTGGGCGGCGTCGAACATATCGAAGCCGCTGCGCCATGTCCGCCAGCAGCCCCAGAAAGTGAGTGGCAGTGAGATACCCGGGCCGACGACAGCTGTGAGCATGTAGCTACGCGTGGACCATCGGAGGGAGAAGAAGCCCAGCTTGAAGAGCGCCATGCCGATGAGCATCGTGCTGATCCAGTCGCCGAAGGTGTGCGCGCTTCTGACTTCACTGTAGATGGCATCATGGGCGTCGGCGCGCTGAGCTCCGATATAACCGTGCTGATGTGCAGCAATGTCGGCGTAGAGTTTCTCCACGCCGGGCCGCCAGCGATCCTGCTCGGCCTTCCAGCCCTCCAGCGCGGTGATCTGTAGTGCTGTCAGCACCTGGTGGTGCGCCAGGGCGATGTTGGCCTGCTCGGCGTCTCGCTTATAGTGTGCCGCGCGGATTGTCTGCTTGACCGGCACGATCAGCGTGTTTGCGAAGAGAGCGACGACGCCCAGAAGGATCAATGTTTTCGGTTTCAGGTTGCGAAGGACGAAGAGAAAGAGCCAGGCTGAGACGCCATAGAAGAACAGGATATCGCCACTCCAGATGAACAGGCAGTGGATGAAGCCGAAGACCACGAGCCACATGTTGCGGCGCAGGTAGATGTCGGCAGCGCGAATGCCGACGCCGCGTTCCTGCGCGCGGGTTGTCAGCAGGATGATGCCCGCTCCAAAGAGCATCGAGAAGAGAGCGCGCATTTTGCCCTCGACAAACATCCATCGCAGGAACCAGGCCGCGGTATTGATCTTCCAGTGCGGTCCATTGAAGACAGGGTTCACAGTATCGAGAGGGAAGGTATAGTTCCATCCGGGAAGCGCGAAGTCGGTGATGTTGGCGAGAAGAATCCCCATCAGGCAAAAGCCGCGCAGCACGTCGATCGAGGAGATTCGCTCAGATAGTCCGACGGGGGTTATGCGAATTGGCCCGGCGAGCTCTTCATCTGCGCCTATGGGGAGAGCCGTTGGTTCGCCCAAGAGTGAAAGGTCGCCAATCGTGCTGCTCATCAAAAAAACTCCAACGCGCAGGATAGGGATTCAACCGCTTGGCGACGCTGGTTTATCGTCTCGCAATTCAGAATGCAGGGTAGCGGCTAAAGTCTACAGAGCTTGCCTCTGTGGTCCGTACCGATGACACGCTTCTGTAGACGAACGCGTGAGGCGTTGGCTGGCCGCTCGACCTGATGTTTCTGTAACGTCCGCGGTCTCAACTGGTCGAAGCCGTGCTCTCCACGTCGCAGAACGAGAATGCCATCCTGCTCCGGCTAAGATGACACCTCTATTGCGGGTGCCAGATGTTTTAAGACGCGGCTGGCAGGAGTGCGAGACCCTGTAGCAGCGTGCGGAGTTTGGTGCGGGTGGCTTCGGTGACGGGGATCATTGGGAGGCGGAGGTTTTCTGTGCCGCGGCCGAGGAGGGCGAGTGAGGCCTTGATGGGGGCGGGGCTTGGCTCGATGAAGTGGGCCTGCATAAGCGCGAAGTACTTTGCGTTGAGGGCGCGCGCGGTCTGCCAGTCGCCGGTGAGGGCGGCGGAGATCATCTGCGAGAAGGGGCCGGGGATGGCGTTGGAGGCGACCGAGACGAGGCCAGTGCCGCCGAGAGCGATGACCGGGAGCGCGAGGGCGTCGTCGCCGGCGAGGACGTTGAATCCGGTGGGGGCCTGTGCAAGGAGCTCTGTGATCTGTCCCATGACGCCGGAGGATTCCTTGATGCCGACGATATTTTTGAGCTCGGCGAGGCGGAGGACGGTTTCGGGGAGCAGGTTGGTCGCGGTGCGGCCGGGGATGTTGTAGAGGAGGATGGGCAGATCGACGGCTTCGGCGATGGCCCGGAAGTGCTGGTACTGGCCCTCCTGGCCAGGGCGGTTGTAGTACGGATTGGCGGTGAGGATGCCGGTGAGGCCGGAGAGCTTCGCGAGCTTCTTTGCATTGGCGACAGCTACGGCAGTCGCGTTGTGCGTGCATCCGCCGAAGACGGGGACGCGGCCGGCGGCGGTTTCGACGGTGATCTCGATGACGCGGAGCCACTCCTGCTCGGTGAGGGTGGAGGCCTCGCCCGTGGTGCCGCAGGGGATGAGGAGCGAAACGCCCTGCTCGATCTGCCAGGTGACGTGGGAGCGCAGAGCAGGCTCGTCGAGTGAGCCGTCTTGAGAGAAGGGGGTGATGAGAGCGGTGCCGCAGCCGGAGAGGTTCATACCGTGGCTTAGTTTACAGGTATTCGTGGTGAGCGGTGAGGTTCGTCACCCCACTCATGACGATGGAGCTGTCATGAATGGGGCACCCGAGAGTTTTGGGTACGCTCGACGATCCTGCGAGGCGGAATGAGCCAGAGGATGGCGACGGCGATGAGCATGGCAAGGGCTGCATACGGCGAAAGGAAGGCTATGGGGATCGCGCCGAGATAAAGCGACGTGGAAGCGGCGAGCTTGATGGGGTTGTCGGTGGAGCGTCTGCCGTTGCGGCGGCAGATGATGGCAGAGAGCACATTCCACGCCAGCGCGGGGAGGACGGAGACGAAGGCATAGAGAGCGATGGAGAAGGACGAGATGTCGCGCTCGCCGACCCAGCGTGCAGCGAATGGGAAGAGCGACAAGCAGAAGAGGAAAGCAAGGTTAGCCCAGAGCATGCCGTGACTGACGCTGTCGGCGTCGTCGAGAAGGTAGTGGTGGTTGACCCAGTAGATGCCGACCTGGACAAAGCTAAGGAGGTAGATGAAGAGGGTGGGCAGGATGGCGCGGACGCTGTCGAGGTTGCTGAGGTGTTCGGCGGGGACGTGGAGCTCCAACACCATGATGGTGATGATGACGGCGATGACGCCGTCGGAGAAGGCTTCCATGCGGGCGGTGCTGAGCTGATGTTCGGGCATGTGTGGGAAGGATACAACGAGGAGGCGTTGCCATCACATTACATGCGAGCGAAAGGGGCATCGGTGTGGGATGGGTTCGTAACCCCATTCATGACGATGAAGCCGTCATGAATGGGGCACCCAGTTGGTGAGGTTAGACCCAGTCTCCGTTTCGCATGAGGGGTTCGGCGGTGCCGTCGGCGGACAGGCCGTCGACGGACATGGTGGGTCCGCCGATCATCCAGTCGACGTGGATGAGGCTTTCGTTGGCGCCGAGGGCGGCGAGCTGCTCGCGGGTGAGCTTGTCGCCGTCGATGAGGCAGGTGGAGTAGGCCTGGCCGAGGGCGATGTGGCTGGCGGCGTTCTCGTCGAAGAGGGTGTTCCAGAAGAGGATGCCAGATTGTGCGATGGGCGACGGGTTTGGTACGAGCGCGACTTCGCCGAGCTGGCGCGCGCCTTCGTCGGCCGAGATGAGCTTGTTGAGGGCAGCGTCGCCGGCGGTGGCTGTGGCTTTTATGATCTTGCCATCCTTAAACTCGCAGCGGATGTTTTCGATGAGCGTGCCCTGATGTGAGAGCGGCTTTGAGGCGCTGACGTGGCCGTTGACGCGGGATTTGTGCGGGGTGGTGAAGCACTCTTCGGTGGGGATGTTGGCGTTGCAGTAGATGCCGTTGCCTGCAGTGGTGCCTCCGCCGGCCCAAAGGTGGTTATCGGCGAGGCCGACGGTCAGGTCGGTTGCGTTGTCTGGTGTGAAGAAGCGCAGGGAGTGGTAGCGCTTGTTGTTGAGGAACTCGACGCGTGTGCGGAGGTTGGCGTTGTGCTGCTTCCAGTCGGCGAGGTAATCGTCGCCGGTGATGCGGGAGCAGAAGAAGATGGCGTCCCAGAGTTTGCCGATGGCGACGTTGGGTGGGTCGTGGGGGAAGACCAGCTCGGCCCAGGCGGGCGTGGCGGCGGCGACGATGGTCCAGTTGATATCGTGGCGGGTGATGAACTCGAGGGCGGGCTTGTAGGCCTTGGAGACGGCAACGTTGGCGCGGGAGACCTTGTCGGGGTCCTGACCGGCTAGCAGAGCGGGGTTGGCGCCGGCGATGGCCATGCGCGCTGCGCCGGACTTGAAGGCCGCGGCGACACCATCGTAGAACCAGGTGGGCGCGTAATCGAAGCTTTCGTCGGTGGCGTGCTGGTAGCGGGCGAGGGTGCTGGCGTCGTCGGAGAAGATGGTGGTGACGAGCTTGACGCCGGCCTTGTAAGCGTGGGCGGCGATGAGGCGCGCGAGAGGGAGTGCATCGATGGGCGAGGTGAGGAAGAGCTCCTGCGCCGGGGTCTGGCCAGGCTCGATGCCAAGGCCGACGCGAACTGCGACTTCGGCGAGGCGGTCGAGCTTTTGGTCGAACGAGAGGGCGGCGAAGGCGGTGGGCGCGAGGGTGGTAGAACTCATGATTTCAAGGGTAGGCGGCGCGGAGAAAGATCGCAAGGGCGGGAGTGATTATGGCTTTGCGGAGTTCAGCCGAGAGAACGGATCACGCGGAGTGCGGACTGCAGGGCATCTTTGCCGACTTTGTGCTCAAATTCTCTTTGCACCTTGTCCAGAGCGCCGATGACGCGGATTGCAACCTTCCTGCCCTGGGGTTTGAGCGCGAGGTGGTAGGCTCTTGCGTCTTCGGGGTCGATCTTTCGTTGCACGAGGCCGCGGGCCTCTAGAGACGAGATGCAGTGGCTTACGTTGCCTCGTGTTGTGCCGAAGGTCTCCGCGAGTTGCGAGGGTTTCACCGGGGTGGGCGACTCGAAGAAGAGGGTTGAGAGGATGAGGGCTTCAAGAAAATTGAGGTCGTCTGCTTCTAAGAGGCGGGTTGTGAGTGCGTCGAAACGACGTGCCGTAAGGGAGATGCAGAACATGGGGCTTTCTTTAAGGAAGGTTTCGATGCGCATAAGGGTGTGCCTTGATTGAGTGACTCAATTATCTCTGATGATACGAAACTATGCTTGAAAGTTTTGCATGGGTGGCTCAGGCTCAACGGTGAGGTTAAGGATTTGCGACAGGTGATTTTGGAAGACGTGGTTCGAGTGAAGAAGGCCGTATGGATGTTGCCGGGGCTGCTGGCGTTCGCACTTGCGGGCAGTGCGCAGCAGGGGCAACAGCAGCCGACGGTGGCAGCGGTACCGACGGTGCAGTCGACGGTGGTGGTGGTCGGCACGCCTGATCCGTTGACGGAGGGGCAATCGGCGCGGTCGACGGCGACGCTGGATGTGCAGCCGACGAAGCTGGTGTATGGCGACGCGCAGGATCTGTTACGCAGCGATACGAGTGTTGATCTGGAGGAGCGCGGCGGCGCGGGTGTGCAGACGGATGTGACGATCCGGGGTGGGTCGTTTGAGCAGACGCTGGTGCTGCTGAATGGGTTTCGGATCAATGATGCGGAGACGTCGCACTTCAATCTGGATCTGCCAGTGGTGGCCGATGCGTTGCAGAGCGTGAATGTGCTGCATGGGGCGGGGTCGGCGCTGTATGGGTCGGATGCAGTGGCTGGGGTGGTGGACTTTGTGACGGCTGCGCCTGCTCCGGGATACTCGCTGCACTTGCGTGCGGGGGGTGGGAGCTATGGTGAGCAGGAGCAGGCGGCGGTCGCGTCGTGGGGTGGAAAGCGAGCGAGCGAGATGCTTGCGGGTGGGCGCGAGTTTTCGGATGGGTTTATCACTGATCGCGACTACAGG
Organism: Acidobacteriaceae bacterium; assembly: GCA_903970395.1. Classification (GTDB taxonomy): domain Bacteria; phylum Acidobacteriota; class Terriglobia; order Terriglobales; family Acidobacteriaceae; genus Granulicella. The sequence continues at coordinate 39,265 of CAJCIM010000026.1, read as the reverse complement.
TCGGAGGAGGCTAACTCGGAGACGCGGGTGAAGTCGCTGTTCGGTGATAGCGATGTGCTGCTGGCGGCGAGCGATCGTGCCTTTGGGGCGAACCAGTTTTATGGGAATTATCCGTCGTATGAACGGACGAAAGGGTGGCTCGCTGGTATCAATCAACAGATAGATGCGAAGACGCAGGCGATGCTGGCGTATCGGCGGCATACGGATGAGTATGTGCTGCTGCGTGATGATCCGAGCGTGTATGAGAACAACCACATCGATACAAGCTGGCAGGGCGCGGTGCGGCGCAAGGAGACGCTGCCGCTGCATGGAGCTGCAGTGTTCTATGGACTGGAGGCGAATGCGGATGAGATCCACAGCAACAGCCTGGGCGACCATGGGCGCAATCGTGGCGCGGGGTATGCGGGTTTTGAGTGGACGGGTGCGAAGTGGGGGACGCTGTCGGCTGGTGCTCGGGAGGAGGTTTTCAGCGGCGGACTGAATGTGTTCACTCCTGATGTGGCAGTGAGTGTGCGGTTGCCGCGACAGTTGAAGCTGCGGGCTTCGGTGGGGCGCGGGTTTCGACTGCCTACGTATATCGATCTTTACTACAACGATCCTTCGACGATCAGCGATCCTAACTTGAAGCCGGAGAGCGCATGGAACTTTGATGGCGGTGTGGACTGGTACGCGAGCGCGAAGCTGGCGCTGTCGTTCACGGCGTTTCATTCGGTTCAGACGAATGCGATCGACTATGTGCGCGCGAATGCGTCGTCGCCCTGGCAGGCGCAGAATCTGGATGGGCTGCACTTTACCGGGACAGAAGAGAGCGTGGACTGGCGGCCGATGGCTGGGCAGGAATTTCGTATAGGACTGACAACGCTGACCGGCGCGCAGAGAGCGCTGAATGGGTTGCAGTCAGAGTATGTATTCAACTATCCGGTGCAGAATGCGAGTGCGGAGTGGATTGGGCAGTTTCGGAATGGGTTGTTGTTGCGGCAGCGGCTGCGAGTGGTGAACCGGATTGACAGGAGTGTTTATCCGGTTTGGGATGCTTCTGCGGCGTATGAAGGCAAGCGCGTGCAGCCGTATGTGCGGGCTACGAATTTGAGCAATACGGATTACCAGGAGGTTCTGGGTGTTCAGAATCAGAGCCGCGCGGTGGTAGCGGGTGTGGAGGTTGTGATCGGGCGGCAGGAGTAGAGGCTTCGGAGATTTTGCATCCCACCTTAGGCGCGATGGAGCTGCGTCGAAGATAGGGCACCCCGCGGTAGCGGTGATTCGAGCAAAATACAGGAGTCTCTCCGCTCCGCTACGGTCGAGATGAAAGGCCTTGTGGGTGATTCGGAGACGCAGATTCCCTTCGGGAATGACAAACAAAAAGAGCAAATGTCAGACACACAACGAAGGCCAGCTTTGATGCTGGCCTTCGTTATGTGTGCTATGTGGCAACTACAACTTGTCGTAGATGTCGCGGATATCGTAGATGCCGGTGCGGGTGGAGATCCACTCGGCGGCGCGGACTGCGCCTTCGGCGAAGGGACGGCGTGAGGTCGACTCGTGCGTGAGCAGGATGCGGTCGTTGGAGCTGACGGCTTCGACGGTGTGGATGCCTGCGGCGTCGCCGACACGGCTGGCGCTGATGGGGATCTCCTTGTGCGGGTCGACGATGATCTTGACGGCGTCGGCGAGGGTGATGGCGGTGCCGCTGGGGGAGTCGAGCTTGCTGATGTGGTGGGTCTCAGAGATTGAGAATGTGTAGCCGGCGTCTTTGAGCGCGGCGGCCATCTGCTTGCTGAGCTGCAGCATGAGCTGCACGCCGATGGAGAAGTTGGTGCCGTAGAGGAGCGAGCCGCCACGGCGCTCGGCGAGGGACTTCATGTCGTCGAGCTTGGCGTACCAGCCGGTGGTGCCGATGACCATCTTTGCGCCGGTGGCGAGGCAGGCGCGCATGTTGGTGACGACGGCCTCGGGTGTGGTGAAGTCGATGATGACGTCGAAGCCGGCGACGAAGGGAGCGGTGAGAGCCGCGCCTTCCTTGTTCTCGGTGGCGTCGAGGACGTGGACGCTGTGGCCGCGCTGGGCGGCGACTTCTGCTACGAGTTTGCCGGTCTTGCCGACACCGAGGACGAGGACACGCATTTGGTGCTCCTTCAAAAGAGGCCGGGGCTGAAGCCCCGAGGAAACGATCACCTGATTCAGGGGCCTGAAGGCCCCTGCTCCCTCCGTTTGCCGACGCAAGCGAAGTATAGCTACGTACGTTAGACCTTGGCGGCTACGACTGTCCTGGCTTCGACGTCGAAGACGGTGGGGTCGGGGGACGCGAAGAACTTCTTGTGCAGCGAGCGGATGGCCTCGTCTACATCTTCCTCGTTGATCATGAAGCTCATGTTGATTTCGCTGGCGCCCTGCGAAATCATGCGCACGTTGACGTGGGAGATGGCAGTGAAGACCTGCGCGGAGATGCCGGCCTGGCCGCGGATGTCTTCGCCCACGAGGCAGATGAGGGCCTTTTCGGACTCGTATTTGACGTCGGCGATCTTGCTGAGCTCGGCGCAGATGGCGGGCAGGGCTTCGCGGGAGTCGACGGTGACGGAGATGGAGACCTCCGAGGTGGAGACCATGTCGATGGCGCACTTGTGCTTGTCGAAGACGTCGAAGACGAGCTTGAGGAAGCCGTGCGCGAGGAGCATGCGGCTGGCGACGATGTCGATGATGGTGAGGCGCTTTTTGGCCGCGATGGACTTGAAGGGGCTGGCGCAGGGCGGCGGTGTGGCGACGATGCGGGTGCCTTCGTTTTCCGCGTTGCGGCTGTTGAGAACGAAGACGGGGATGTTCTTCTGCACGGCCGGGAGGATGGTGGCCGGGTGCAGCACCTTGGCGCCGAAGTAGGCGAGCTCGGCGGCCTCTTCGAAGCTGATGGTGCGGACGCGCAGGGCATCGGGACAGATGCGCGGGTCGGTGGTCATGATGCCGTTGACGTCGGTCCAGATTTCGATGGCTCCGGCGTGGAGGCTGCCGCCGACGAGGGCTCCGGTGTAGTCGGAACCTCCGCGGCCGAGGGTGGTCGTGATGCCGTCGCAGGAGCCGATGAAGCCGCCCATGACGGGGACCTTGCCGAGGTCAACGAGGGGAAGGACCTGAGATACGAGCGCGTTTTCGATGGCGTTCTCGTTGGGGGTGGCCTTGCCGTAGTGGTTGTCGGTGAGGATTACAGTGCGGGCGTCGACATGGGCGGCGTTCATGCCCTGTTCGGCGAAGGCGGCGGCGACCATCTGGCTGGAGAGGCGCTCGCCGAAGCTGACGACGTTGTCTTCGGTGCGTGGTGTGAGCTCGCCGACGGCGGAGATGCCGCGGAGCAGGTCGTCGAGGCAGTCGAAGTCGTGATGGATGTTGAGATGGAGGCTGGTAAGGCGGTCGCCCCCGTCTTTGGAATTACTGAGGAGATCGGCGGCGGTCTTGAGGTGGCGCGTGCGGAGGCCGTCGGAGAGGCGGAGCGCGCCTTCGCGGTCGTTCTTGCCTGCGGCGGCTGCTGCGGCGAGGAGCGTATCCGTCACCTTGGACATGGCCGATACGATGGCGATGGGTTTGAGCTGCTTGCGCACGCGGCCGGTGACGATGGCCGCGGTGCGGAGGATAGCGGCAGCGTCCTCGACGGAGGTACCGCCGAACTTCATGACGACGATGTCCTGACGGGGTGTGCTCATGCGGACACCAGAGATTCTGATTGCGAGTTCACGGGGGGGAAGTCGCGGAAGTCGAACTTGCCGAGGACGGCGAGGATCTCTGCGTTGAGGATGGCCGCGCCGGCTGCGCCGCGGATGGTGTTGTGCGATAGCAGGGTAAACTTCCAGTCGAAGAGGGTGCAGGGACGGAGGCGGCCGACGGTGGTGGTCATGCCGTTGCCACGCATGAGGTCGAGGCGGGGCTGCGGCCGAGCGTCACCGTGGACGTACTCTACGGGGAACTCGGGCGCGGAGGGCAGGTGCAGGCCGTCGAGACCCTTGCCGTGGAGGGGCTGGAAGCTCTGCCAGGCGGCAAGGATCTGCTCGTGCGTGGCGGGCTTGCGGAGCTTGATGCTGACGCACTCGGTGTGGCCTTCGAGGACAGGCACACGGTTGCACATGGCGGAGACGGTGGCGTCGAGCGGCTGGAAGCCTGCGCTGGTCGCGCCGCCGAGGAGTTTGGCTACCTCTTCCTGCAGCTTTTCTTCCTCGGACTTGATGAAGGGGATGACGTTGCCGAGGATGTCGAGCGAAGGAACGCCGGGGTAGCCTGCGCCGGAGACGGCCTGCATGGTGGTGACGAAGAGCTTCTCGATACCAAAGTTTTGTTCGAGTGCCTTGAGCGGGAGGACCAATCCAATGGCGCAGCAGTTGGGGTTGGTGACGAGGAAGCCGCCAGATCGCTTGCGGGTCGGTTGGGACTCGATAACTTCGAGGTGGTCGGCGTTGACTTCGGGGACGACGAGCGGGACGTCAGGCGCCATGCGGAAGGCCGAGGAGTTGGAGATGACGGCGCAGCCGGCGGCGGCGAAGCGGGGCTCGAGGTCCTTGGCGATAGGCGAGTCGACAGACGAGAAGATGAGGCGCGGAAGGTCTGCACCGGCGTCTTCAGGAGTGTTGGGCTGGAGGACCATCTGCGCGATGTGCGCGGGCAGAGGTGTGTCGAGACGCCACTGGCAGGCCTCGGCGTAGGTTTTGCCGGCCGAGCGGTCGCTGGCGGCGAGCCAGGTGACGTTGAACCAGGGGTGGTCCGCGAGGAGCTGGATGAATCGCTGGCCGACTGCGCCGGTCGCGCCAAGAATGCCTACGTTACGCCGTTCCATAATCCTTCTAGGATAGCGCAAGAGGCAGGGAGTAGGGAGTGGGGAATAGGGAGTGGCAACGGCCCGTGCGTTGATGGAATGCGCGGGCCGTTGCTGTTGGGGAGGCTAGTCGACGTAGGTGACGCGGCGGCGGGAGTAGACTCGGGAGCCGCCTCCGCCCCAGGCTATGGCCAGAGCGATGAGATGGATGATGAACCAGAGGCTGATGCCCTGGTCGATGTAGATCCAATAGAGAATGAGCAGGCGTGGGATGAGTATCCAGAGCACGATGCCGATTAGGTTGACCGTGACGGGGATGAAGTGACCCGTGCCGTGCTGCAGCCACGCGAGGAAGATGCAGAGCCGCGGCAGAAAGAGCGACAGAACGAGAAACCAGAGCGGGATGGAGTGGACCGTAAGTGCGAGCGAGACGTTCATGGACAGGCCTTTCGGTAGACAGCAGATGATATCTCTAAGTTCGAGAGCGATTGGCGGTACAGAGTTGTCTCGGGGGATGGATTTTGGCGTTGACTTGGGTTCGGGCGGTTGTGTCTCCCGCCAAGGACGCGAAGTTAGCAAAGTTTCGCCACGGTGGCTGTGGAGAAACCTGAGGAGCTATTTGGCGGCGAAGGTGAAGTCGGCCTTGGTGGTGGACTTAGGCGCGATGGTGATCTGGATGTCCTTTTCGCCGAGAGTTTCGTGGATGGCTGCGAGGGTGTAGGTTCCGGGCGGGAGGTTGGGGATGTTGAAGGTCCCGTCGGTGCCGGTGACGGCGAAGTAGGGGTTGGGCGCGACGTTGATGTAGGCCTGCATCCAGGGGTGGTTGTTGCAGCGGACGGGAAGCATAGTTTCCGCCTGGTTGAACTGCTTGGTCTGCGGCTCACCCATGGGGGACTGCGAGACGTCGATGGAGGTGCTGCCGTCGGCGGGTGTGGTATGGATGTTGTGCATGGTGGGGTCGGAGTTTTTGAACTGTACCGAGCCGCCTTGCTGCAGGGCGATGACGTGCGGAGTGTAGCGGCAGCCCTTCTGGTCGAGAACGGTGGGGGCTGTGCCGGTGGGCGCGGAGGATGCGTGGATTCCAGACTTGACGTAGATGTAGACGTTCGCGAGAGAGTGGCCGGTGACGACGACCTGCTCGGCGCTGTTGGGCGTGGCGGACATGGCGCAGGCGGGATCCATGCTCATGTCGATGGAGACGCGGGCGGGCGGCTTGCCGTCGAAGTGGACTGTGCCGGCGATGGTGCCGGCGGTGGCGGGGTCGATAGCTGGGGCTGCGGGAGCGGCTACGGTGGTTGTGCCGGTGGTGGCTCCAGGGGTTGCTGCGTGCTTGCAGCCTGCGGCGGTAAGTGTGAGGCCAAGGACGGTGGCGGCAACGATACGGTGGCGCGCAGGAAGTGGCATCAAAAGACTGGCTCGATTCATCACAATTTTCATTCTATTCGTTCGACGCGGAAGGCAGCGGGGTGTAGCCTTCGAGGACGTTTCAAACCTAGCGAGGTGTTCGTATGAAGAACCACCGTCTTTCCTCTTCATGGCTGCCTGTTGTGGTGGCAGGTGCTCTTGTTGTTGGCGTGCCCGTTTTGGGCCAGATGCCGAGTATGCCTTCTCTGGGTGGGTTGAAGAGCGGCACGCAGAGCGGCGGCCTTGGTGCGGGACTAAGTGATTCGCAGATTGGCGATGGGTTGAAGCAGACGCTGTCTATCGGCACACAGAAGGCGGTGACGCTGGTGAGTGCGCAGGGTGGGTATCTGGACAATGCTGCGATCAAGATTCTGCTGCCAAAGAACCTGCAACCGGTGGAGAAGGTATTGCGCGGCGCAGGGCAGGGCGAGAAGATCGACGGGTTTATTGCGAGCATGAACCACGCGGCGGAGAGCGCTGCTCCGGAGGCGGCGGGGATCTTTGGCGATGCGGTGAAGGCGATGACGATCGACGATGCGAGGAAGCTGCTGAATGGCGGCGATACGTCGATCACCGACTACTTCAAGGAGAAGACGAGCGACAAACTGGCAGTGGCGTTTCGTCCGCATGTGGAGGCGGCGATGAAGACGACGGGTGTGACGGAGAAGTACCAGGAACTGCAAGGCTCTGCGCCGAAGATGCCGTTTGGGATGGGTGGAGGCAACGGTGGGTTCGACATCAATACGTATGTGGTGAATGGCGCGCTGAGTGGTCTATTCTACATGCTGGGGCAGCAGGAGAAAGAGATTCGGACGAATCCGGCGGCGCGTACGACGGGGTTGCTGAAGCAGGTGTTTGGGAAGTAAGACAGACAGTAGAGGGTAGACAGTAGAACGTAGAAAAAACTGAGAGCAACGACATCGTGTCGTGGCTCTCAGTTTGTCGCGGGCTTGTCTAAAGGGCTGCGATGACGGCTTCGGCAAAGGCTTTGGTGCCGGATTGGCCGCCAACGTCGCGGGTGAGGGTTTTGCCTTCGGCGTAGACCTTTTCGAGGGCGGTCTGGACGTTGTCGGCGGTGTCTGTCTCGTCGATGTGGTGGAGCATGAGTACGGCTGATTGCAGCAGGGCCGTGGGGTTGGCCTTGTCCTGGCCGGCGATGTCGGGGGCGGAGCCGTGCACGGCTTCGAAGATGGCGCACTCGGTGCCGAGGTTTGCGCCGGGGACGAGGCCGAGGCCGCCGATGAGGCCGCTGCAGAGGTCGGAGAGGATGTCGCCGTAGAGGTTTTCCGTGAGGATGATGTCGTACTGCCAGGGGTTCATCACCAGCTGCATGCAGGTGTTGTCGACGATGTGCTCGGCGTAGGTAATCTCGGGGAACTTGTCGGCGACGAACTTGCAGCAGCGCAGGAAGAGGCCATCGGAGAGCTTCATGATGTTCGCTTTGTGGATGGCGTGGACCTTCTTACGGTTGTGCTTCTTCGCGTAGTCGAAGGCCGACTGCGCGATTCGCGTGGAGCCCTTGGTGGTGATGATCTTGAAGCTCTGCGCGAGGTCTGGGTTGATCATGACTTCGACACCGGAGTAAAGGTCCTCGGTGTTCTCTCGGAAGATGACCATGTCGATGTCGGGGAACTTGGTCTTGAGGCCGGGGAGCGACTTGACGGGGCGGAAGTTCGAGTAGAGGTCGAACTTTTTGCGCAGCGTGACGTTGATGGACGAGAAGCCTCCGCCGATGGGAGTAGTCACGGGACCCTTGAGGGCGACGCGGGTGTCTTCGATGGAGTTGTAGAGGGCCTTGGGGATGTACTCGCCGGTCTTGGCGAAGGCGTCGGCGCCGGCGTCGTAGCGGTGCCAGTCGAAGGTGCAGCCGGTCTGTTTGCCGGCGGCTTCGAGGATGCTGACGGTGGCAGCGGAGACCTCAGGGCCGATGCCGTCGCCGGCGATCAGCGTAATTTTGTGCGTGCGGGTGGACATCCAGTGGGTTCCTTTGAGATGGCTTGTGGAGGCTGAGGAGCGAGCAGGATTCCGAGCTTTGGTCTGCTGTAATCCGCCTGGGTGATGGTAAAAGCTGCTTCAGTCCGTCTTTTCATTGTAAAGGCTGCGTTAAGGGGCATTCTGAAGAGGGGAACGGTAACCGTGCAGTGAAGTGCGGTATGCTTCTCTGCCATGCGAGGACTAACGAAGTTTTGCGTTGTGGCTCTGTGTGGCTGCGCGATGGTTTTGAACGCGCAGTCGTTGCTGGTGGCAAACCAGGGTGATGCGACTGTGGGTGTGGTCGATCCTGCGAGTGGCAAGCTGGTTGCGACGATTGCGGAGAATACAGGCCCAGTGCATGGGCATGAGCTTGCGACATCACCAGATGGGCGCATTGCGTATCTGCCGATCTATGGCAGCACGGGAGTGGGCAAACCAGGGATCGATGGGCACGAGATGCTGGTGCTGGACGTGCCTTCGCGGAAGATTGTGGCGCATGTGGACTTTGGGCATGGAGTGCGGCCGCATCGGCCTCTGCTCGACCCGGCAAGCGGAATGCTGTACGTGACGACAGAGCTGGATAAGACGATCTCGATCATCGATCCGAAGACGCTGAAGATTGTGGGCGCGGTGCCGACGGGGCAGGAGCAGTCGCACATGCTTGTGCTGTCGCATGATGGCAAGTTGGGGTACACGGCGAATGTTGGGCCTGGGACGGTGAGCGTGCTGGATATGAAGGCGCGAAAGACGCTTGCTGTGATTCCAGTGGCGGCCGAGGTGCAGCGGATTGCGATCTCGAACGATGACAAGCTGGTATTTACTTCGGATTACAAGAAGCCGGAGCTTGTGGCGATCGATACGGCTACGCGTAGCGTGAAGCAGCGGATTGCGTTGCCGGGGCTGGGCTATGGTGCTGCCCCGACGGCGGATGGACGCTGGCTGGTGATTGCGATCCCGGCGGCGGGGAAGGTCGCGGTGATCGACCTGAAGCGCATGACGGTGGCGAAGACGATTGATGTGCCGATGGCTCCGCAGGAGGTGCTGATACGGCCGGATGCGAAGGTTGCGTATGTCTCGTGCAATACGAGCGGGAAGGTTGCCGCGATTGATTTGACGAGCTGGACGGTGTCGTCGGTAATTGCGGCCGGGCCGTTGGCGGATGGGCTGGCCTGGTCGCGGTAGCAGGTTCTTGCGCAGGGCGTCGACAGCGCCAAACTGCAGGTCTCTCCGCTAGGCCAAGCAATGGAGCCGTTTGGCTTCGGTCGAGATGACAATGTGGGGTGGGTGAACGAGAGGTTCTAACGGGGGTTGCTGCGGCGGTGGCGTGAGTCGCGGCTGTTCAGGAGGCCTTCAAGTTCTTCCTTGAACTCGTTGACGTCCTTGAAGTCGCGATAGACCGAGGCGAAGCGGATGTAGGCGACGGTGTCGATCTCGCGCAGGCGGGTCATGATGAGCTCGCCGACCGAGGCCGTAGTGCGCTCGCGTTCGGGTGAGTCGACGACGAAGGCTTCGACGGCGTCGACGATCTCCTGCATCTGGGTGACGGAGACTTTGCGCTTTTGGCAGGAGTGCAGGAGACCGGTGAGGACTTTTTGCCGGTCGAAGTTTTCGCGACGGCCGTCCTTTTTCACGACCATGTAGGGAATTTCGTCGAGGCGCTCATAGGTGGTGAAGCGCTTGTTGCAACGCTCGCACTCGCGGCGGCGGCGGATGGAGTCGGCCTCTTTGCTTTCGCGGCTGTCGATGACCTTGTCCTGGGTGAAGCCACAGTACGGACATTTCATAGAACAGAGTGTAGAGGATTCGAGGGTAGAGGAGAAAATGAGGCCGCTGGACGCGGGCGGGTACACTGGTGTCGCCTCAAATCTCAAGAGCCAGTAGGCTGGGAGTTCCATGGTGAAGTTCGCTTCGCGTACGCCATTGCGTTTATTTGTGGCGAGTTTGTCGCTGGGATTGTTGAGCCCCGAAGGGGGCTGGGCGCAGGACGCGCCGTTGCAGTCGACGAACTCCAGGCCTCAGACTGGTGTGCTGGAGCAGGTGCAGGCGAGTCTGAAGCTGGATATGTCGAATGCGTTGATGTCGACGACTACTTATGACGGGTTGATCGTGAAGGCCATGAAGAGCTCCAGCGGGTTGTGGGTATTGAACGTATCGCCGAATGGGGTTGGCTGGACGTCGGGTACGACCGATGCATCGCAGCATTCGGAGGCGATGGTGGCGGTGGCTTGGTACGACGCCCAGGGCAAGATGCTGGGGAACATGGCGCGCGAGGAGATCTTCAAACGTGTGATTCAGGATGGCGATGCGATCTATACGTTGCCGCTGGAAGCGACGAAGGGGGCGGTTCGACTGCGCTTCATGGTGCGCGATGCCATCAACGGGCACATGGGAACGGTGGATCTGACGCAGTTCTAGCGGCTGAAGGCTTTATTGCAGGCTGATGGCTCCGCGCAGGCCGGAGCCCTGGAGTCGTGCCATCAGCAGGCCGCCGGGGATAACGGAGAGGTTCGTCATGGTGAAGATGAGCGCTGCGCAGGCTGTTGCTGTCTGCACCGGAACGCCGAAGAGGGCGTGCATGGCGGTGGCGAAGAGCGCGACCTGCGTGAACCAGCCGAGGACGGGAAGCTGTATGACGGAGCCTCCCATGCCGGTGGCCATGATGAGCATGGTAGAGGAGATGCTGAAGCCTGCGAGCTCTGGCGTGGCGCGGAAGGCTGTCGTTCCCATGAGATAGCAACCGGCGATGCCGGCCCACATGATGAGGGAGAGCGACATGGCGGCTGCGAACTCGCCGAAGGTGGAGATGGCGCCGAAGCCGCTCTGGAGGTCGAGCACGCGTGCCGAGGCCTTGGCAGCTAGTTTTGCGGAGAGCGGGGAGAGCAGGCGTTCGATGAGGCGCGCGAGGCGCTCTCCTGCGAGGCGGATGCTGATGGCGGTGGCCGCGAGCAGCAGCGTCGCGACGATGGAGAGCACGCCGGCTCGGGCGAAGGCCTGGTGGTGCGGTGTCGAGGCTGGAGCGAAGGCCAGCGCGAGCGAAAAGAGCGTGGCCGCAGCGGCGAGGTCGAAGGCGCGCTCGATGGAGTAGATGGCGACCTGCGTGGTGACCGGACTGTCGGTGCGGCGCGCGATCATGTAGGGGCGGGAGAGGTCAGCCACGCGACCGAAGATGGCTACGCCGGTGAAGCCGAGTACCTGTGCGGGTAGCAGCTGCCAGGTAGACGCCTTGCGCATGGGTGCGAGCAGAACGGACCAACGTGCTGCCCGGAGAACAAAGCACAGATAGATGAGAGCGATGCCGATGGCCACGCGGACCCAGGAGACGGCGTAGAACTGCTGTCGCAGTGAGTGCCAGTCGAGGTGCATGCGGTCTCGTGACAGCCACGCCATGACTGCGATGAGGACGATGGTGAGCAGGAACAGGACGATGGTTCGTGTCCGGCTGCTGATGGGCGTCGTGGCAGATGCGGACGGGCTCGGTGAGGCTGCTGCCAGGGCGGCTTGGTTGGGCGCTTCAGGAGGCATGAGGGGCTCTGTGCGTACCTTGGCGAAGGCGCAATGGCTAACGCGCGACGACTGCGGCGGTGAGGGCGTTGGTGCGCTGAGTGGCGAGTTGTCGCGCCGCAGCCTGCTGTGCGGCTTTTTTGCGCCGGATGAACTCGTTTTCTACGCGTCTGACGTAGGCGATGGTTTCTGCGTAGGGAGGAATGTGGTTATGATAGCGGGCGATGGCTGCCGGGCCGGCGTTGTAGGCGGCCAGCGCGAGATCGAGGTTGTTTTTGTAGAGCGTCAGCAGCGAATCGAGGTAGCTGGCACCACCGGCGATGTTCTGGTCGGGGCGGAACGCGTCTTTGACGCCGAGACCGCGCGCGGTGCCGGGCATGAGCTGCATGAGGCCCTGCGCGCCGGTGCGGGAGACGGCGTTGCTGCGGCCACCGCTTTCGGCCTTGACGACGCTGGCGAGTAGCTCGACGTCGATGTTGTGCTGCTCACCAGCGCGGGCGAGCAGTTCGTGAACGTCGGTGACGGCTGCGGATGCTGCGTTGGCTTCTACCTTCGGGGCTGGTTGCGGCGGGTCGGGGAGCGTCTCCACGCTGGCGATCTGGTGGGCGTCGATGACGACGAAGTTGTCGCTGACCGTGGTGCTGTTCGGGGTGTAGAGGTAGAGACGGACGCGACCGGAGTCTGCAGGTTCACTGCGGACACAGTCGTAGGAGAAGCCGGTGGTTAGGTTGACGCGTTCGAGTGCGCGGGCCGAGCCGCAGAGAGCGAACGAGCACGCGGCGGCCGTAAGGGCGATTCGGATTGGTAGACCGCGAAACACTGAGTATGAGACTAGCACTGTGGGCTCAGGGAAGCATCCTGCGTGCCGAATGAAGGGATCCACGACGCGGAGGGGTTATGAGCCGAAGTAGGTGAGCATGTTATCGAGCACGGCTTCGATGGTGAGCGCTACTCCGTCATCGTCATTGCTGGCGGCGATGGCCCAGCCGTGCTGGAGGGCCAGCTGTTTGAGATCTTCAGGGGCGTTATCCATCAGCACAGACGAGCCGGCGATGCGGAGCATGGGCAGGTCGTTCCAGTTGTCGCCGATAGCGAGGATTTCGCTCGTGGAGATGCCGCGCAGGTCGGCGAGCTGTTGAAGCGCGGAGGCTTTGGAGCAGCCCGCGGGCAGGATGTCGACGATGGAGAGGTCGCGGTCGGGATAGATGGTGCGGTGCAGGGTAATCTCGGTTTGCGGCTGGGCTTCGACGCCGACGGCGGCTACCTGTGGGTGCTCGAGGAGACGGGCTTCGGCGCGCGCCATGCGCTCTACGGGGCCGCAGAGCATGGCCTGAATGGGGGCGGTGCTTGTGAGGGCGTCTTCGAGGCGTTCGACACGCAGGATGTAGGGCTCGTTAGACCGCATCCAGCGACCGATATTGGCGTGGAGCTCGTCGAGATGCTCGACGACAAGCGCTCCGCGGGAGTCTTCGCCGTCAGGGCTGACGGTGTCGAAGGTGAGCACGAGCGTGTTGCGAAACTCGGCAAGGTGATCGCAGAGCCAAAGAGCACTGGCGGTTGCCATTTCAGTGCGATGGAGGAGCTTTGTGCCGATGGTGCGGATGACAGTGCCGTTGGAACTGACGACCGCGCTGGCGGGATTCAAATCTAGCTCGCGGAGGACGCGCATGGCGTAGCAGTGGCGGCGGCCGGTGGCGATGACGGTTTCGATGCCAGCAGCTTCGGCGGCCTTGAGTGCGGCGCGGTTGCGTGGGCTTACACGGCCGTCGGAGTCCAGCAACGTCCCGTCCATGTCCACTGCAATGAGGCGAAAGTCCATCGTTTTAGATTAGGCGATATTCGCCTCGAAGGTTGGCTGCTGGGCAACGGGCGTTGACCGCAGTGGCAGATTCGCCGGTTTCTTCCACCGTCACAGAAGTCAGGCGGCGTGATTTGAGGTGTACTGAGCCGTAATATATCGAATACCATAGAGAGATGCCCGCGATTGCGTACCTTGAGTGCTCCCGTTGCCACCATCGAATCTCTGCCGAAACTCCTCAAACACTTTGCCCGATTGATGCGGGCTCGCTGTACGTGCGTTATGACATGGATGCAGTGAGGGAGACCGCCAAACGAGAGCGGCCTGCGGAACTGGCGGCGAAGTCGCACGCGAGTCTGGGCATGTGGCGCTATGCCGATGTGCTGCCTGCAGTTACGCCGGTGACTCTGGGCGAGGGCTGGACGCCGATGTTGCGCAGCCGCCGCTATGATGGGCTGTTCGTCAAGGAAGAAGGTGCCAATCCGACGGGGACGTTCAAAGCTCGCGGGCTGGGGCTGGCTGTGACAATGGCGAAGCACTATGGATTGCGGCATCTCGCGGTTCCTTCGGCGGGCAATGCTGCGGGTGCGTTGGCGGCGTATGCGGCAGCGGCGCAGATTGCGGCGCATATCTTTATGCCTCAGGATGTGCCGTTCGCCAACTACCTGGAGGGCGTGGTGTATGGTGCCGATGTGACGATGGTCGATGGGTTGATCTCGGACTGCGCGCGGATGGTGGGCGAGCAGATTAAGGAGCAGCGCGAGAGCGGCGTTGCTGCTGAGGATGTCTGGTTCGATATCTCCACGCTGAAGGAGCCATTTCGCGTGGAGGGCAAGAAGACGATGGGCTACGAGCTGGTGGAACAGCTTGGGTGGGAGTATCCAGATGCGGTTTTCTATCCGACTGGCGGCGGTGTTGGGCTGATCGGGATGTGGAAGGCGTTTGAGGAGATGGAGCAGCTTGGCTGGGTGAAGGGGAAACGGCCACGAATGTATGCTCTACAGGCTGCGGGTTGCGCGCCGGTGACGACTGCGTTCGACGCAGGCAAGGATGCGAGCGAGTTCTTTCAGAATGCGGAGACGTTTGCTGCCGGGTTGCGCGTGCCGAAGCCGTATGGCGACTACATCATCCTTGAGATCCTGAAGGCGTCCGGCGGTCGCGCTGTGAGCTCGGATGATGCGGCGATTCTGACGTCGATTCTTGATTGGGCGAAGGAGGAGGGGATATTCCTGTCTCCGGAGGGTGCCGCTGCGACGGCCGCGTATGACTCGCTGCTGGCGAGTGGCGAGATCAAACGCGGTGAGCGCGTGGTTCTGTTCAACACAGGTGCTGGTTTGAAGTACACAGACATGACTGCGGAGGCGATGCACTTGAAGCGGCCGGGAACGCTGCCGACGTCGCTGCCGGTTGGCGGCGTGATTACGCCGGTGTAGGAAGCAGAGAGTAAAGGAGTAGAGAAAGATGAAGGCCGTCCCGGTGGGGACGGCCTGCATTGTTAGGGAGTGCGAAGAGGTAGTTAGAAGCACTTCTTGCCGGCGTCGGCTTTGTCGCCCTCGGCGATGGCTGCCTGCTCGGAGAGGTACTTTCCTGCTTTGGTTTTGCCGTAGTAGCGATCCGTTGGGCAGTGATAGACCTTGGTAGAGGTGTTGACCCAGACCATGCCAGGGCCACCGCCGGCAGCGGCTGTCGCTGCGGGAGCGGGCATCGTCTTAGCAGCTGGTGCTGGCGCGGGAGCCGGAGCGGGCTTGGCGGCGACTACAGGAGTCGGAGCAGGTGTAGGCTTCGTGGCGGGAGCTGCAGCGGGCGTGGCCTTCGCGGTGGTGGGGCCGTACCAGGTTCCTACGCCTTTGTGGCCGGAGCAGGCGCCGGACTTGGTGGCGTTGGTGGTGTAGGTGCCGTCTTTGCAGGTGCCGGTTGCGCCGGCGGGCGCGCCGGCAGGAGCCTGCGCGAGTGCTGCGGCGGAACAGAGCAGCGCAGCCGCGAGTGTGGGAAGAATGATGCGTGCATTGAACATAGATGGGTCTCCAAGTTGAATGGCATTGCGGATGTGGCCGGGATACGCAGAGGATGGTAGCAGCTTTGAGCGAGGATTCGAGATGAAAGTTTTGCGCCGCTCAGAAGGCTAGTTAGGTTTCGGCGAGGATCGTCTCGGCGAGCTCGACGTGTGGCTGCCGGGTGGTGAGGATGATGGCGGCGGCGAGGATGAGCGCTCCGCCGAGCCATACGAGACCACCGAGATGCTCGTGCAGGATGAGGATGCCAAGCACAGAGCCGATGAGCGGCTCCATGTTGAGGAGGATGCCAGCCTGCGAGGCGGGCACCTGCGTCATGCCCCAGTTCCAGAGGAGCGTTGTGGTGGCGGTGCAGAGGACTCCGCTGCCGATAAGCGCGAGCCAGGCCTTGAGCGAGACGCCGTGCACGGGCGGCGGTCCCCAAGTGAGCGGGACCCAGATGGAGAGCATGAGGGTTCCGAGGAGGACTCCGTAGGCGGTGACGACGACGTGGTTGTGCGTCTCCATGAGGCGCTTGTTGAGGAGGATCCAGAAGAGTGCGATGGCGAGCGAGACGATGACGAGGAGATCGCCTTCGAGGGTTGGACCGCCCGTTCCGGGCTTGTGATGCGCGCCTAGCGCGATGAGTGCTGCGCCGACGCTGGAGGCTGCGAGTGCGATCCAGCCGATCGCGTCGAGGCGTTCGTGCGCGAAGACGACTGCGCCGAGCGCGAGGATAACGGGCATCGTGCCGACCATCAGGCTGGCGTGCGAGACGGTGGTGAGCGAGAGGCCGCGGAACTGGAGCAGGAACTGCAATGGCACGCCGAGCATGGAGGCTAGTGCGAGCGTTCGCCACTCGGATGGCTTGAGGTTCGGGCGGTGCGTGACGATGAGCGGCAGCAGACCGAGCGTGGCGAAGAAGAACCGGTAGAAGACCATGTGACCGACGCTCATCTCAGCGAGGGCGATCTTGCCGAAGAAGAACCCGCAGCCCCAGAAGCTGGAGGCGAGTGCGGCGGCGGCGAAGCCGAGGAGGCGGTTTTGGGGTTTCGATTGGTTCATCTGTGGTGGGTGGGGGCCTCCCCTCCCTGATTTTTCGATCTAAAATACTGAAACGAAGATGTTTAGTGGTGGACTTGTGAAGGTCCTGCCGGTGTTTGACGGCCCGATGGAGCCAGGCCTTCAGTCTGAAGCTTTGAGGTTGGAGTTCGGCGCTATTTCTATTGTAGCGGGTTGGCAGAGATGAATATTTGGAGGGTATAGCTTTTGGTTTGTTGGGTTTAGGTGGTGGAAGGGGTTGACACAGGGATTTGTTGGGGAAAGTTTGTGGGTAATTGGGGTAGATGGACAGTGTTTACCCCAATCAGGACGACGATGGAGCTGTCGTCATGATTGGGGGCACCTGGCGGTCGAGGTGGTTCCTCATGCGGGGATCTGTCCGCACCCGTTGGTCGGTCGAGATGACAGACCAACGAGTGATAGGGCGAAATTCCAAACAACCAGAGCTTCTTGTCGAAGGGCTTTTACCAGACGCGGCAGTTGTCGGCCGGGACCATGGCGGAGCCCTTCTTGCAGCCGAAGGCGGCGGAGAAGCCGGGCTGGTTGACGATGGCTCCGTTGGCTCGGAAGTGGTCGGGTGAGTGCGGGTCGGTGAGGACCTGTGCTCGGACGGCTTCGGGACGAGAGTTTTCGCACCAGTTCTGCGCGAAGGCGATGTAGAACTGCTGCGGGCCGGTGTAGCCGTCCGTTTTCTTGTTGATGTCGACGCCTTCCTTCTTGGCGCGGGCTAGGTAGGCCATGTAGGCGAGGACCAGGCCGCCGTTGTCGGCGGTGTTTTCGCCGAGGGTGAGCTGGCCGTTGACCTTCACCGGTTCCTTGGGGTCTTCGACGGCGGTGAAGCCACCGTACTCCTTGACCAAGCAGCTGGTCTTGGCTTCGAACTGCTTGATGTCGGCAGGCGTCCACCAGTCGGAGAGGTTGCCGTTGCCGTCGAACTTGCGGCCTTCGTCGTCGAAGCCATGGGTGAGCTCATGGCCGATGACGGCACCGGCGTGGCCGTAGTTGACGGCGAGATCGGCCTTCGGGTCGAAGAAGGCGGGCTGCAGAATGCCGGCAGGGAAGTTGATGTCGTTCATGCTGGGGTTGTAGTAGGCGTTGACAGTGGGCGGCGTCATGCCCCACTCGAGCTTGTCGACGGGCTTGCCGATCTTGTTGAGCTCGCGGTCGTTTTCAAAGTCCGTGGCACGACGGGCGTTGCCAAGGGCGTCGCCGCGGACGACTTCGAGCTTACTGTAGTCGCGCCAGTGGTCGGGGTAGCCGATCTTGTCGGCGACGGCGTGAAGCTTGACCTTGGCCTTTTCTTTCGTGGCGGGGCTCATCCAATCGAGGGTGTCGATGTCGGCGTCCATGGCCGCTTCGATGTCATGCACCATTTCGAGTGTCTTGTCCTTGCTGGAGGGCGGGAAGTATTGCTGCACGTAGACCTGACCGAGGGCTTCGCCGAGTGCGCCATCGACGGCCGAAGAGCAGCGCTTCCAGCGCGGACGCTGTTCGGGCTGGCCTTCGAGTTGGGTGCCGTAGAAGTGGAAGTTTTCCGCGTCGATGTTGTGTGGAAGACTGCTGCCGAAGGTTTCGAGGAGATGGACGCGCATGTAGGCGCGGAGGGTGTCGATGTCGGCGTCGCGGACGGCGGCGACCATGGCGGGGAAGAATTTGGGGTTGCCGTCGATGATGGAGTCGGGACCGAGCGGGCCGGGGAGTGACGACGGTGCGTGGATGGCTTCGAGGAAGGGCTTGATGTTGACGGGTTTGATGGAGGCTTCGAAGTCGGCGAGGGTCTGGGGGTGGTAGACCGCGTCGGGGTTGCGGCGCTCGGTGTTGGTCATGGATGCGACGGCGAGTTTGGTTTCAAAGGCGAGGATAGCGTTGGCCTCGACGAGGGCCTTCTGCGGCGAGTCGCCGGAGAGAGTGAGGAGGTTGGTGAGGTGCTCGACGTACTGCTTGCGGATCTCCTTGTCCTTGTCGCCGGTGCGGGTGTAGTAGTCACGCTCGGGGAGGCCAAGGCCGCCCTGGTCGAAGTTGGCGACCTGCTTGGTGGCGTCCTTGAAGTCCTGCTGTTCCCCGAAGCCGAAGAAGACGTTGACGCCGAAGCGCTGGAACTCGCCGGTGAGGTAGGGCAGGCCGGCTTTGGAGACCCTGGCGATCTCATCGAGCAGCGGTTGAATGGGAGCCAGGCCCTTCTTGTCGATGGCGGCGGTGTCCATGCAACTGGCGTAGTAGTCGCCGATCTTTTTCTCATTGGCTGTGAGCACCTGCTCGGTGGCGGTGCGGGTGGAGGCGTCGGCGGCGTACTTTTGCAGGATGCCGTTGAGCTGCTCGGTGTTGACGTTGTAGAGGAGGTAGAACTGGTCGACGCCGGTCTGGTCAGACGGGATGGGGTGCTGGGCGGTGAAGTTGCCGCAGGCGAACTTGTAGAAGTCGTTGCAGGGGTCGGCGTGGGTGTCGATGGCGGCGCTGTCGAAGGCCGGGGATGGGACGTAGTGGGTGGCTGGGGCCGGGGAACCGGTGGTTGTGGAGCCGGCCTGGGCGTGGAGAGACGCAGGGACGGCAAGAGCTACGACGGCGGCGGCGCAGAGTGGACGGAGGCTGTGCAGTTTCATGGTGGCTCCAGAACGGAATTGGGGGCGAATTGATTTTGACGAGACAGACGCGGCTTGCAGGTGCGGGCTGGCTCGGAGATGGTGGACTGTGAAAGAGTAGTGTACGCGGGGTTGAGGATGCAGGTTCCGGGGTTCCATCGGCGCGGCGGACAAGGGTCTGAAGAGACGCATCCGGCGAACTGTGAGCCAAGCTTACCCCAGAGGCTAAAGCTCTCTTTGGGGCACCGGAAATACGGCACAGCTGAAGCCGTGCCCCTTCTAGGTCTGCGCCACGTACCAAGCGTGGTGTGGCTGTTCTTTCTGTGCGTGAGGGGGGTCGCGTGGGGCGATTCAGGGCCGAAGCAGGGTGGGCCGGCGGTGAAGTTGACGCTGGAGTCGCTGGGAGTTCCGCCACTGGGACAGAACTTTCTGGACGCCGGGATGTCGATGCTGACGGTGAATTTTGTCGACAGCAAGCACCTGTTGCTGACCTACAGCGAGCGCGGGCTGGTGCCGCGGCTGCCGGATGATCCCAAGGACGATGACGACCGCATAGTTGCCGCGGAGATTCTGGAGCTGCCGAGCGGTAAGAGAGTGGCGCGGACAGAGTGGCATATGCACGACCATGCGCGCTACCTGTGGAACCTGGGACAGGGAAGGTTCATGGTGCGAATTGGCAACGCGCTCTCGGTGATGACGCCGGAGGTGGGGCTTATGGACAAGGAAAGAGACCCGTTTCAGCGGATGTCATTTCCTTGGCGTGCTGGAAGGCCGACTGCGCTGTTTACGTCAGAAGATGGAGAGCTGCTGACGATCGAAGCGCAGATGGTGACTCCGCACAGCCAGACCGAGATCGAGGTCGGCGATGTCGAGACGGTGAAGCAGGAGACGACGACGTTGCTGGACTTCTACCGGCTGAGCGGCGATGGGAGTGAGGCGGCTCCGCTGAAGGTGGTGGCGGCGGGAACGGTGCGGTCGCCACAGCCGTTCTATCTGCCGATCGATTCGCGCGGATACCTGTGGCCTAGCCCGGCGGGGAACAATCAGTGGGCCGTGACGTTCGACGATATGCGCGGCAAGACGGCGCAGGTGGGAACGTTGCAGAGCAGCTGCACGCCGAGACTGCAGCTGGTGAGCCATAGCGAGTTTCTGGCGATGACGTGCCGCGGGTCGGATGACCGGGTGCGGATGGCGTCGTATGGGCTGGACGCGCAGGAGACATGGCAGGAGGACTTTGGGGAGTTTGGGCCGCCGGTGTTTGCGTTCGCTCCTGAGGCGGGACGGTTTGCGGTGAGCCGCAAGATGTCGGACCCCGTGACGCCGCCGAATCTGGCCTCGCCTGCGCCGCAGCCGACGCCGGTGGACCGGCAGGAGATACGCGTGTACCAGAATGTGAGTGGTGAGCTGGTGCTGAAGACGGATTGCTTCCCGGCGATGAAGACGGGGGAGAACTTTTCGCTTGCCGAGGATGGCAGCGAGCTGGTGGTGGTGCGAGGCGGCGCGCTGGAGGTATACAAGCTCGCGGAGCTGAAGCCGAGAGATAAGGAAGACATTGCGGAGGTGGCGAAGCTCTCTCCGCCGGAGAGCGATGGGCCGGTAGTGCTGAGGCTGCTGACAGGCGCGACCGAGCGCCGGTTGAGTGCGAAGCCGGTTGCGTTAGCGTCGAATACGACGCCTGAGAGTAAGCCTGTGGTGGCGAAGGTGCCGATGGTGGCTGCCGATACGAAGTTGGCGAATGGGCCGGTGATGTCGGTGCGGGATGACCCGGCGCAGAAGATTGTGGCGACGGCGATGCCGGGGACACTGGCGGCGGTGGTCGCGAATGCGGATAATGCGCTGTCTCCGGAAGGGACGCAGAGCGGTGAGGTGGCGACAGGGAGGCGGAAGCCTCCGACGCTGCTGCTGCCGGGGGAACATGCGGAGTTTGGCGGGAGCAAAAACGGCGAGAGTGAAGGGCCGAATTAGAGCTGGTGGTGGTTCGAACTGCAGGTCTCTCCGCTGCGCATGACGATGGAGCTGTCATGCTTCGGCCGAGATGACAGGATATGGGTGGAGAAAACGAAGAGGCCGGGAGATGATCCCGGCCTCTTTAGATTTCTTGTCGCAGCAGCTTAAGCCTTGGCGGTGACGATAGCCTTGACGCGGGCGTTGAGGCGGCCCTTGTAGCGGCTGGCGGTGTTCTTGTGCAGGATACCCTTCTGGACGCTCTTGTCGAGGACCGAGACGGTAGCGCGGTAGGTGTCGTTGAGGGTCTTCTTGTCGCCGGCGTTGAGGGCCTCGCGCATGAGGCGCAGGGTGCCGCGGAGCTTGGACTTATTGGCGCGGTTGATGGCCGTCTTGGTGACGGTTTGACGGGCGCGCTTGAGGGATGAGACGTGATTTGCCATGAGTAATTGCTCTTTTCTTGTCGCCCGCTTCCGCGGGGAATGTGGGGGATGCACCTGGAGGCTGATGCGGGGCTACAGAGAGCGCAGCGCAGCGGTTCCGGTACAGAGTTAAGTGTATGGATTTCCGGGGTTTCGGTCAATGCTTTGCGGCGATTCGCCATAGGGGAGAAAGATGGTAAAGACGGTTCCGGAGCGGTTCTGATGCTGACTGGCGCGCTGACTGCTTCTTACGGCAATATGTCCTCGATGCCGGGTCACGATCTCCCGGCTGAGCCACAGCCCTAACCCCGTTCCGTTGAGGCCTTTGGTGGTGAAGAAGGGCTCGAAGATGCGAGATACCGTTGTAGGGCTCATGCCGATGCCGGTGTCAGCGAGGGTGATCACGAGGCCGCGCTCTTCTGTGCGCCAGTTGACGCCTTCTCGGCTTCGGATGAGCAACCACCCGCTTTCGCTGTTCATGGAGTCGATGGCGTTCCCGACGAAGTTGCTGAGAACTTGTCGGATTTCGCCTTCAAAGCAGAGTAACGGTCGGTGTTCCCGGTCGTGGCGAAGGACCTGAATGTGGGTGTTGGCTAAACGCCCCTGATAGATGGATAGGGTGCTGGAAATGAGGTCTTCGGCGCTGCAGGTGGTGGGGCTCGTGGACTGGCGATGAAACCGGAGTGTCTGATTTGTGATCGCTGAGACACGCCGCAGTTCTACTTCGGCGTCGGAAAGATACTGTTGAGTTTCGGTGCTCATGGCTGCACTTCGCGCCAGATAGATGAGGTTGGTTACTGCTTCCAGAGGGTTGTTGATCTCGTGGGCGATGGAGCTTGCGAGGCGGCCGACGGCGGCCAGCTTTTCGGTTTGCAGGAGGGCGTCGTGCGATTTTTTGCGGTCGGTGACGTCGACGCCCAAGGCGATGATCCCGGTGACTTCCCCGTTCGCCCCACGCAAAGGTTCATAGACGAAGTCGACGTAACGCTCGTCCGGCGGCAGACCCTCCCCTGCGAAGGCATCGTACCTCGCATCAAACCCCACATAACGTTCGCCCTGGTAGACGCGGTCGAGAATTTCGATGTAACCCTGCTCGACGGTCTCGGGCAACGCGATCCGGACGGGCTTGCCAAGGATATCGCGGTTGTTGGTCAGGCGAAGATAGAGCGGATTGACCATGGTAATGACATGATTGGGGCCTTCCAAGAGGGCAAAGAAGGCCGGTGCCTGTTGCAGGACTTCAAGGAGCCTGGCTCGTTCTTCGAGGACTGCTTTATCGGCGAGAACCTTCCCGGTGGTTTCAGCGCATACAACCAGAGTGCCGCGAATCGTGCCGTCTGCGTCCCAGATGGGACTGTAGCTGAATGTCCAGTAGACGTCTTCGAGCTTGCCGTTGCGAAAGATAGGAATGAGCTGGTTCTCACTCCAGTAGGGGCGGCCAAGTTTCATTACAGCGTCGATCAGGGGGCCGATGACCGGCCAGATCTCGGGCCAGCATTCCGGTCCTCGCTGGCCGAGTGCCGAAGGGTGTTTGTCCGCGCCGAGGCTGGGGCGGTAGGCGTCGTTGTAGAACTGCGTCAGCTCCTCACCCCACCAGAGGAACATGGGTTGCTGCGAGGCCAGCAACATATTCACGGTGGAGAGTAGCAGATCAGGCCACTGATGGATGCTTCCGACAGCGGTATTGCGCCAGTCTGTGGCGCAGATCAAGTCGGCCATCTCCCCTGTTGCGAAGATGCGACACCTGGATTGGGTGCCATTGTCGGATGTCTGCAGGGGTGGTCTCTCCATTTTATTCTTAGTGCGAGTTACATTCTTTACCGCTATATATTCAGACGTTTGCGATGACTACTATGGCTATGATGCGCCGAGGATAGGCGGAGTCAGCGGAAATGATAGATTGTCATGCCTGCACCGTCATTACGGCACGCGTTGATGCGACAGGCTCTAATGTGGTTCATGATTTACACAGCGGTGGTTGACGCCGGGGGCGAGTTGGGGATACCGTCTGAGGCATCGACACTCTATTGGGAACTCTGGCCAATACGATGGAGACGAGGGACGCGGCGGTGGCCGCGTGCCGGAGACTCCCTATCGGGCGAGTGTCGGCTCAGACGGCAAAAGCATCTAACCCCTTGCAACTTCCTGACGGAGGTCAGGCAACTACTTGCTAAAAAAATCCCTTCACCTCACTCCCGGAATTGAGCCGCTGTATGGCACACGCGACGAGAACCTTCGTCTGATGGAAGATGGGCTGGACGTCCAGATTGATCTGCGATCGGACTCGATTCAGCTGCTGGGGGACGCTGCGGCGGTCGCCCGAGTGGAGGGGATCTTCGGCGATTTTGAGCATCTACGAAAACTTGGGGTTCATCCGCATAACGGCGAGCTGAATGCCTTGCTGAAGATGGTGATCGCCGATCCGACGGTGACGCTGCGCGGGCTGGTCGAGAGTGGCAAGCAGCGCAATGCGGGCGTAAAGCGGATGGTACAGCCGCGCACGACGAACCAGCGGAAGTATGTCGAGGCGCTTGAGGCGAACGACATGGTGTTCGGCATTGGGCCGGCAGGTACAGGCAAGACGTACCTGGCGGTGGCGATGGCGGTGAGCGCTCTGCTGGCGAAGAAGGTGTCTCGAATTGTGCTGGTGCGGCCGGCGGTAGAGGCGGGCGAGCGGCTCGGGTTTCTGCCGGGAAGTCTGCAGGAGAAGGTCGATCCTTACATGCGGCCGCTGTATGACGCGCTGTATGACCTGCTGGATCCGGTGAAGGTCGACAAGATGCTGGAGACGAACGTGATTGAGATCGCTCCGCTGGCGTTTATGCGTGGGCGGACGCTGAACGACGCGTTCATTATCATGGACGAGGCGCAGAATACGACCAACGAGCAGATGAAGATGTTTCTGACTCGTCTGGGTAATGGCGCTAAGGCTGTGATTACCGGGGATCTGACCCAGACGGACTTGCCGAACCCGAAGAAGAGCGGTCTGCTGGAGGCTCTGCATGTGCTGGATGGCGTGGAGGGCATCAAGTTCTGCCACTTTGAGGATGTGGACGTGGTGCGGCATCAGCTGGTGCAGCGGATTGTGCGCGCCTACGACAGCTACAAGGCTGCTGAGCAGCTACCGCTGGCGATCGATATGCCAGGGGAGCGGAGTGATGCGGTACCTATGGCGGAGCGTCCGAAGCGGATGCTGCATACGCAGTAAAGCAGCGAGTAGGGATTAGGAAAGACGAGATGCGAGCTGATGGTGGCTCGCATCTCGCATTTGCGGAGCAGGGGTTTGATAGCTGAAGGTTTGTTGTTGGTGAGGTAGCATCAATAGACGCATGATGACGATTGAGCCTCCACGACGTATGGTGCCCGGTGCGGCTGCGCTTCGAGAGATTGAAGTATGGCGGGCATTGGGGTTGTCGCGCGCTGGGCTAGAACGGTTTGTTTGCACGGCTCAGGACGCGGTGGGTCTGCGGGGCGAAGTAGATGTCCTGCTGGCAGACGATCGCACCCTGCGCAAGCTGAATCGCGAGTGGCGCGGCAAGGACAAGGCTACCGATGTGCTGAGCTTCCCAGCGGCGAGTGAGCTGGCTGGTGTGCATGCGGGAGATCTTGCCGTGTCTTTGGAGACGGCGGCGCGGCAGGCTGTGGGGCAGGGACACTCGTTGCGGGATGAGGTGCGTGTGCTGCTGCTGCACGGTTTGCTGCATCTGGCGGGTATGGATCATGAGACGGATGATGGCGAGATGGCGGCCCGGGAGAGCGAGCTGCGGGCGCGTTTGAGGCTGCGTAGAGGATTGATTGCCCGGGTTG
Organism: Acidobacteriaceae bacterium; assembly: GCA_903970395.1. Taxonomy (GTDB): domain Bacteria; phylum Acidobacteriota; class Terriglobia; order Terriglobales; family Acidobacteriaceae; genus Granulicella. The sequence continues at coordinate 13,997 of CAJCIM010000026.1, read as the reverse complement.
AAGAGGGCAAAGGCAAAGGCTCTCCCACAAAGGGCGCCAAGTTAGCCAAGGTTCGCCACGGCAGTCGTGCAACCGCGAAGCGTGGTGGCGCAGTAAAGCGTCGGCGGGGGGTGGCGGCGTGACGGGCGTGTGGGGGATCTCTGTTACGGTGCTGCTGTGTGTGCTGGCGCTGGTGGCGTATGTGGACCGCATTTACTTCGAGATGGGCAAGTTCCTCTCGCGTGAGTACACGGAGAATATTGAGGCGTGGGAGGAGCGGGTTGAGCCGAAGCTGCGGCTGAGTCGCGAGTCATCGGCGATGTCTGCCAGCGTACTGCGGCAGATGACGCTGATTGCGCTAACGTTTCTGCTGGCGATCCGTTTGCAGGGCAGGCTGGGGCACAGTCTGGAGGAGATTGCGCGGACGGTGTTTGAGCTGCTGCTGGTGCTGGTAGTGTTCGACCGGCTGCTGCCGCAGATCTTTTTCACGAAGACGAAGGGTGAGTGGATTGCGGGGATCACGCCGCTGCTGCAAGCGCTGTTCTACCTGGTCCTGCCGGTGACGCTGGCGATCACTCTGCTTCTGTCGATTGCGGGGCTGGCGGAGCCGGAGATTACGGAACCGGAGCATCCGGGCGAGGCAATGGATGCGCTGCTGGAGGCTGGCGAAGAAGAGGGCGTGCTGGACGAGCAAGACCGCGAGCTGGTGCGGAGCGTGGTGGAGTTCGGAGACAAGGTTGTGCGCGAGGTGATGACGCCACGGCCGGATATGTTTGCAGTTGCGGGTGTGACGACGCTGGAGACGTTTACAGCAGAGGTGAATGCGCATAACTTCTCGCGTGTGCCGGTATATGGTGAGAGCCTGGATAACATTACGGGCATTGCGTTTGCGCGTGATCTGCTGGGGGTGAAGGACTCCGACGCGGCGACGCGGACGGTGAAGGAGCTGGAGCGGCCAGCGTTGTTTATCCCGGAGACGAAGAAGGTGAATGAGCTGCTGCGCGAGATGCAGCGGCAGAAGCAACACATGAGCATCGTGATCGATGAGTACGGCGGCGTTGCGGGGTTGGTCACGATTGAGGACCTGCTGGAGGCGATCGTCGGCAACATTGAGGACGAGCACGATGCGGAGACTGCGGAGGAGGCTCCTGTGGCGGAGCCGGAGGGGACGTGGCTTGTGCCGGGGAGCTTTGAAGTGGGTCGGCTGCGTGAGCTGTTTGAGGCGGGGCGCGATGAGGAGCCTTGCATGGAGGCGGCCGAGAAAGATTGTGATGAAGGGGATGCCGAGGAGGCTGAACAGCAGGTGTCGCAGCTGCTGAGCGGTTACGAGGCGACGACAGTGGGTGGGCTGGTGAGCGAGATCGCCGGGCATATTCCGCTGGCCGGCGAGGTTGTGGAGGATGGGCCGCTGCGGCTGGAGGTGATCGCGTCGACAGACAGACTGGTGGAGCGGGTGCGGGTGGGGCTGCGCGGGAGTTTGGTTGCGAGCGAAGCGGAGTAGGACAGAGGATAAAGGATAGAGAAGGGCGAAACGGTGTCATCATAGAGGGATGGCATTGCGTAGTGGATTTGTATCGATCGTTGGGCGTCCGAATGCGGGCAAGAGCACGCTGCTGAATGCGTTGCTGGGACAGAAGCTTGCGATTGTGACGCATAAGCCGCAGACAACGCGGACGCGCATTCAAGGCGTGCTGGAGCTGCCGGTGCGCAAGAAGGCGAAGGGCGATGCAGGGCGTGCGGCGGCGCAGGTGGTGCTGGTGGATACTCCTGGTGTGCACAAGCCGGAGACCCAGCTGGACAAGCGGATGATGCAGGAGGTCCATGACGCGCTGGAGACGCGCGATGTGGTGCTGTTCCTGGTGGATGTGACGCACAGATTGCCAGAAGCGAAGAAGCCGCAGACAAGCGAAGAGTTTGCAGAGGCCCGCAAGGTGCGGACGCTGGGGCAGCATCGCAGGCAGCTGTCGAAGGCTGAGGATGATTTTGCACTGCAGCTGGTGAAGAAGCTGGATTGTCCGGTGGTGCTGGTGTTGAACAAGATCGATGCGCTGCCGAAGAGTGCGCTGTTGCCGCTGATCGCGCACTGGAGCAGCCTGCATGAGTTTGCGGATGTGATTCCGATCTCGGCGAAGAAGAAGGAAGGCCTGGAGCTGCTGCTGGATAAGGTGGTGACGCATCTGCCGGAGGGCCAGCGGTACTTTCCGAAGGACCAGCTGACGGACCAGCCGGAGCGGTTTCTGGCGGCGGAGGTGATTCGCGAGAAAATTCTGCTGCTGACTGGCGAGGAGGTTCCCTATGCGACGGCGGTGGTGATCGAGCGCTGGGAAGAGCCCGCGTCAATGAAGAAGGGCAAAGACGGCAAACTGCCGGTGACGAAGATCATCGCCGCGATTTACTGCGAGCGGAACGGGCAGAAGGCGATCCTGATCGGCAAGCAGGGCGCAATGCTGAAGCAGATTGGGACGATGGCTCGGAAGGAGCTGGAGTCGCTGCTGGGGACGCGGGTGTTTCTGGAACTGTTTGTGAAGGTGCGCGAGGAGTGGCGGGCGTCGCGTGGGTTTGTGGAGGAGCTGGACTGGCGGCGTCAGCTGGAGCAGATGGCCGAGCAGCAGCAGTTGGGCACGAGCCTCGCGAAGCAGCGCGGCGGAGATAGCAACGGCGGGGGCGAAGAAGAGTGATGTTGCTGCCGTGGCGGCAGAGTGGATGCACCGACCTGCGCGCAGGTGTGCGGTCTGGTTCGCTACGCCTGGTGGCGATTTCGGTGGAGATGCTGCGCGCAGATGAGGCCAGTGACTGGACGAAGCTGGGGCGGATGCTGCGCGCGAAGGTGACGGCGGAGTGGCCTCCGGCGGAGTGGGAGCCACATGTGTACAAGTTCATTCTGAATCAGTATGAGGAACATCCTGAGACAGAAGGATGGCACCGGTACGTGGTGCTGTGCGATGGGCTGGGAATGAGCAGGACGCTTGTGGGCGCGCTGGGGGCGCATCCGAAACCCGATGGCGAGGTGGAGATTGGTTACTCGACGCTGCCGGGGTTTCAGCGGCGAGGGTTCGCGACGGCGGGGGCGAATGCGTTTACGGCATGGCTGCTGCAGCAGGAAGGCGTGATGGCGGTGACGGCTTGCACATTTCCGCATATGTCGGAGTCGATCAAGGTGATGGAGCGCTGCGGGATGATCTATGCCGGTGCGGGCGAAGAGCCCGGGACGGTGAAGTATCGGAAGAGCAAGGGGTAGAGCAGCAGGGGATAGTGAAGGGCGAGAAGTCCAGTGGTGATGATGGCACCGCTGTTCAGGTCCTAGAATAGGACTACACACTTAATGAGGAGACCCACCGCCTATGGCCGATGAAGCAAAGAACAATAACAGCGGGTGGAACACGCCGGAGTTTCGTCCGGACCTTGCATTTCCTAAACTTACGGAGGAGATGGTCGAACGTCTGCGTGCCTATGGTCGAGAGGAGATCTTCCCTGCAAACGTTCCACTGTTCACCCAGGGGGACCGGCAGGTTGATATGTTCGTCGTTCTGGATGGGGCGATCGATATCTCGCTGCCTGCTGCGCAGGGCGAGTCCAAGATCATTGTCCATCATAAGAAGTACGACTTTTCGGGGGAACTAAATCTTCTGACGTCACAGGGGTCGCTGGTTGAGGCGCGAACGGTCGAAGAGAGTCGCCTTCTGCGCATACCGCGTAACGAGTTGCAGAGGCTGATGCGTGCAGAGGGGGATATCGCAAATCTCATCACCTCAGCGACGATCTGGCGACGCATCGGCATCATCGGTCAAGAGACCAGTGGCGTTGTGCTGATGGGACACAGCAACGACGCGGAGACGACAGAGATTCAGCGCTTCCTTGTGCGCAACAGCTATCCGCACCGGATCGTCGAAGCGCCTGTTCAGGAAGCGGTGACGGTAGATGACGACCTATCCGATCATCAACCCACGCTGCCAGCGGTGGTTCTCTCCGACGGGCGAGTTTTGCGCCGTCCCACCATCGCGCAGCTTGCCGACGAACTGGGCATCACCGAGCTTCCCGATCCCACGATGATCTATGACGTGACGGTCGTCGGCGCTGGGCCTTCGGGGCTCGCCGCTGCTGTTTACGCGGCGTCGGAGGGGCTATGCACGATTGTGGTCGAGGGCACTGCTCCTGGCGGACAGGCTGGCACCAGCTCCAAGATTGAAAACTACCTCGGCTTTCCGACAGGGATCTCCGGCCAACGCCTGGCGAGCCGGGCGCAGCTGCAGGCTCTGAAGTTCGGCGTGCGCTTTGCGATCTCGAGAGATATCGTCACGGCGGAGCAGATCGATGGCATCCACAGGCTGACGCTCGCGGGCGGTATCCCAGTGTGTTCGCGGGCCGTGGTTGTGGCATCGGGCGCGCAGTATCGCAAGCTTTCGGTGGAGAACTACGGCCAGTTTGAAAACCGCGGAATCTACTACGCTGCGACCGCGATGGAGTCGGTACTGTGCCGCGAGAAAGAGGTCATCGTAGTGGGGGGCGGCAACTCCGCGGGGCAGGCTGCGGTGTTTCTATCGGGCATCGCGAAGCATGTGCATCACATCGTCCGCGGCAAGTCGCTGGCGAGCACGATGTCGCACTATCTTATCTCGCGTATCGAGAGCTCGTCCCGCATCACGCTCTATACCCATTCCGAGATCGAGAAGCTTGAGGGAGAGTCTTCCCTGGAGTGCGTCACATGGGTGAATCGCAGAACCGGCGAACGTACGATGAAGCCGATTGGAAGCGTCTTCGTGATGATCGGCGCGGACCCGAACTCCGGCTGGCTGTTCGGCACGGTGCGGCTCGACAAGAAGGGCTTCATTCTTACTGGTGGCAGCGAGGGTTTTGAGAGCACGCCCTATGCCACGAGCGTACCCGGAATGTATGCCGTCGGCGATGTGCGCTCCAACTCGGTGAAGCGGGTTGCGTCCGCGGTGGGCGAAGGCTCGGTGGTCATCTCGGATGTTCATCGCTATCTTGCGGACCATCGCAATAAGTTCGCGGCGGAGCCGAACTCGGCTCTGGCGGCGCTACGCTCGGCGAGTGCCGCGGCTACGCAGGGCTGACTTGTTGCAACTCCACGTCTCATAGGCGAGATGTGGGGCACCCGATTTGATGAAGAGTGAAAGCTATTGCAGCAGCGAGATGGCAGCGGTGGTGAGTGCGGTAGCGCTGGTTTCTAGCTTGGGTTGCGGAAGCGGCTTGCCTGCGGCGGCGGCGAATTTCGAGGATTCCATCGCGTCGAGCCCGCTAGTTTGCCGACGGCATCTCGACACGATCGACGACCAGCGTCTGTACTGGCCCCTTGCTAGCCACCAACCTAAGCCCTAACTGCTCCTGCAGTGCCGTAAAGAGTGCAGATCGAATATCGGGATCATCAGGCGGAGAGTTCGGAGCGTCATATGGTACCCACTGTAGCGAAATATCATAGAGACCCGCGCAGCCCGTCTCATCGATAACGTCGCGCCCCAACACAAAGGCGAGATTTTTGGTGAGCAAAGATACCGGAACGGCGTTGCCGCGCATGAACCGATTTGTTACGAGGATGTCGCCACGCAATTGGGGATCATCTTTTGATTCGCTATCGCCCTTTGTCGCCACCGGCGCACTGTGCTTGAACTTCTGCCCTCCGGGCGCCAGTACGAGCTTGAATACAGGTTGTATCGTTATGTCTTTATGAGTTGTCAGGTTAAATCGTTCCACCAGCACATTAGCCAGATACCTCTGTCGCTGCGGCCACGTCAAGGGCTTCTCGTTAGTGGGATCGAAGTTGGTAATCTTTGCCACTATGTCGAATCGTACAGAACGTGCCCAGCCAGGCAGTCCAGAGATCTGATCCTCCCGCAGGTCATATGCAATGGACAGAAGTTTCCTCAGCGAGACATTCGTCAGATCATAGCCATCCGCGCTCGGGGTAAGGCCTAGAACATCGCTCCCAGTATGATTTACCCGGACCGACACGACATCAAAGCCATCTACAGCGCTTTCTGGAGTACCGGTGGTAGCCTGCCCCAAAGCACAAACACAGCCCATGGACAACATCCACAACAAGCAAAACCTAACTACAAGTCGACGTCTAATCATTGTCTTCACTTCTCATCTGCCGCATACTTCTTAGATTTGTCGTCTTCGTGTCGAACGATACCTTATGTTTCTATCGTGAAAGATGGCGGACTGCTCCACCGGGTGGATCAGTGTTCCGCTGCGCCCATGAGGATGAGCGAGCGCTGCGCGAAGGGTGAGTAGACAAGAAGCGGCATGCAGGCGATGGCGAATCCGAAGTTGATGTGGTGCAGGAGGAGGAAGGGCGCGAGCGACCAGAGGATGTCGCAGGGCAGAAGGAAGGGCCAGAGCCTGAGGAGTTTGGTCCGGACTTCTGGTGGATGAAGAAGCGCACCGGTGAGGGCGAAGGCGCGAACGGGGATGAGTGCAGCGGCGGTGGCGATAAGGATGGCGAAGACCGTCGACGCGTGGGCGAGCGGGGAGAGCAAGTCGGCGATCTCCGGCAGGTTGGCGAGCGCGCCGACGTAGAAGCCGACGTACATGAGTTGGAGCGAGACGAAGAGTGACCTCGTGACGGTATGCGAAGCGCGAGGGAGCTCTTCGGCGGTCGCGAGGATTGATGTGGTTAGAGGAGCGGAGTCGGGTGCCGAGTTGGAGATCTCGTCCGTAACGAGCCGCACGGGGGCGATGAAGCGGTAGCCACGGCGGGCGAGGGTTTCGACGAAGCGGGGGTTGCTGGCGGTGTCGCCGAGGGCTTCACGGATGCGGTTGATGCCGGAGTTGACGCCGTGATCGAAGTCGACGAAGGTCTCGGCGGGCCAGAGGTGGCGGGCGATTTGGTCGCGAGTGAGTATCTCGCCGGGATGTTCAAGGAGGAAGATGAGGAGCTGAAAGGGCTGGGCGTTGAGCTTGACGCGGACGCCCTTGCGGCGGAGCTCTGCGGTGGCCTCGTTGGCTTCGAAGACACCGAAGTGAAAGCGGCGAGGCTGATTGGAGTCTGGCATGTGGGGATCAGTGTATCTAACTTGTGAAGATCATGGGGTGTGTCTGCGGTGATAGAGGAGTTCCGCTAAGTGCTTTGCAAAGTGGCGGTTGCACGGTGAGATTTAAACGTGATCCACGTGAGGCATAAGGGATTGATTTTGCGGCGGGTTGAGGGCAAGGTACGAGGCATGAGGCGAGCGATGCAGAGGATTTTCAGATGGGTGTTGGCAGTTTGTGGAATGGTGCTGGTGGTTCCGGCTGCGGCGGAGGCTCCGATGAAGGCGGTTGCCGCCTATGACAGATATGTGAGCGGGGTCGAGGCGCGGTTGGAGGCGCAGCATCGGTCGAATCTGGGGTTTATGGCTGGAGTGGATTCGGACGCTGGGGTTAGTGCGCGGGTGCGGCGCGGTGAGGTGGTGGTGGAGCGGCTGACGCCGGATGGTGGCGATGCGCTGCCGGGGGCGGTGGTGCATCACTGGCGCGGGACGGCGTTTGTGCCGAGAGCGACGGCGGCTGAGGTAGAGCGGTTGATGCGCGGGTTCGATGCGTACCCGAAGGTGTTTGCGCCACAGGTGGTGTCGGCGCGCGTGGGGAGCGGTGGCGGTGATCGCCTGGTGATATCGATGCGCGTGCGGCAGCAACATGTGATCACGGTGGTGATGGATACGAGCTATGACGTGACGTTTGCGCGGCTGGATGTGCGGGATGGCTATAGCTTGTCGCGGAGTACGCGCGTGGAAGAGGTTGGTGGCGACGATCACGGATTTTTGTGGCGGCAGAACACGTACTGGAGCTGGGCGGAGCGCGATGGTGGCGTGTATGTGCAGATGGAGTCGGTGTCGCTGACGCGGGCGGTGCCGCGCGGGTTGGGTTGGGCAGTGGGGCCGTTTGTGGAGAGCGTGCCGAAGGAGTCGGTTGAGTTTACGCTGCGGGCGGTGAGTGCGGCGTTGCAGGCGAAGGGAGTCGGACGATGACGGTGATGGTGAAGCGGGAGGAGTTCAAGACGGCAACGCGGGTGAACGTGTCGTTGACGGCGGCTGCGGAGAGACGCGTGTTGTGCTGGTTGGCAGAGCGTGCGCCGCGTTGGGTTACGTCCGACCAGTTGACGCTGCTTGGGCTAATGGCGCAGGTTGGCGCGGGCGCTTGCTATTCTTGGTCGCGGTATGAGCGCTGTGCGTTGCTGGGAGTAACTGTGTGTCTCGCGTTGAACTGGCTGGGCGACAGTCTGGATGGCACGCTGGCTCGTGTGCGTGGACAGCAGCGGCCGCGTTATGGGTTTTATGTGGATCATATGGTGGATGTGCTGGGGACGGTGGCGATGATGACGGGGATGGCGTTCTCCGGTGTGCTGCACTGGCAGGTTGCGATGGCGATGCTGGTCGCGTTCCTAGTGCTGGCGAGCGAGAGTTATCTGGCGACGTACACGCTGGGGAGATTTGAGATGTCGCAGGGGATGTTTGGGCCGACTGAGATACGGATTCTGCTGGCGGTTGGGAACGTTGCGCTGCTGCGGAGTTTCTATGCGACGGTGTTCGGGCACCGGTGGCTGCTGTTCGATGTGGGTGGCGTGATTGCGTCGGTTGGGATGTGCGCGATGGCGATTGTTGTTGCGTTGCGGCATACGGTGCAGCTGTATCGAGAGGAGCCGCTGCCATGAATATTCTGCTGCGGTGGTGGCGGTTCAATGTGGTTGGTGCGATGGGGATGGTTGTGCAGCTGGGGTCGTTGGCAGTGATGAGTCGCGTGTGCGGTGGGCATGTGTTGATGGTGACTGCGACTGCGGTGGAACTGGCGTTGCTACATAACTTTGTGTGGCATGTGCGCTATACGTGGCGCGGGCGCTATGGCGGATCGCGTTGGAGGCAGATGGTGCGATTTCACCTGGCGAATGGGGCGGTGTCGTTGGTGGGGAATGTGGTGCTGATGCGGCTGCTGGTCGGTGGGGCGCGGTTGCCGGTGATCGCAGCAAATGCGGTGGCGATTGCGTGCTGCTCGGTGGTGAACTTTGGGCTGGGAGAGCGGTGGGCGTTTGCGGCACACTCTCCCCCTATTCCGGCGCTAAGATCCGCAGCGGAAAAGCGTCAGGCTCGTAACCGTTGTGGCTGGTTCCCGGGCAGCTGGTCGGTTTGGTTGTCAAAATAAGTGCTGCGGTGGCGCTGGGCCGGGGCGGAGAAGAGTCCGGCCGTCAACGAAGACCCCGAGGATTTTTTGTAACGATCTTTCGCGCCTCGGCACTATGGAGATATCGGGGATCGACGAACAGAGTTGTGAAGTCGACGCCAGTGGTTGTGTGGGTTCCTCCGCAGCACAGCCAGTATGACGATATGGGGGCAGGACCAGCCCCTGCGGATAACCTTGGCAGGCCGCAGGGGCTGAGAAGCGGGTAGCAGGCGAGCGGTGCCGGAGTTCTGTCCGCCAGGTTGGTGGGGCGACAGTGGTGAGGGATGATGTAAAGCTGGGGGCTTCGATGACGAACAGTGGTCATGCTATCGCGAATCTTCTGTGTCGTTCATAGGCGATATGGCGCATCCGCTTTGTCCTCAACCCATACCATCAAGGTGAGGATTTGTCCGGGAGGGCCGTATGCGCCAACGAAGTTCGCGGCAGACGCAATCATGACAACTCACATCATCTTTCGAAAGCGTTCGCGGTGGAAGCGTCCCGCTCTGACCGCGTTGACGGTGGTGCTCGTTTCTTTGGCCGCGCTCTTTGCTATCAGGTTCTTCACGACGCGATCCGCGACAGCCGGTGCAGGTGATGTTGCTGCTTCACAACGGAGTGTGAATGACATTGCCACCGAGTCGTTGAGTAAAAAGATCGCAATTGACAATCAGCAGCGCCAGGAGCTTCAGGCGAAGCGTGCGCAACTGACCGCTGTTGCTCCGCCAGAGCGAAGGATTGTCCTGACGCCGGCGGAGCGAACACGCCATGAACTCGTCAGCAAACTGATTTACCTGTTAGCTCTTGAAAGGCAGTATCCAGAAGGCAGCCCGGAGACCACGGACACGCGTAAACAGATTGATAGTCTCCAATCGCAGATCGCTGAGATGCCACTGCCCGAACGTCGCGTGCAGCCGGTGGCTCCCGCCGCGACTACCGATACGGGGACCCAGGTTGCAGAGACGGACCGTCAACTCTCGCTCAACGAGGCGCAGACACAGATCGATCTCCAACAGCTCAGACAGCTGGAGCGCGCCAAGGAACTTGCAGGCGCCCGGCATTCCCGGCACGAAACCCTCAGCGTCCCTGCCATCGTTAGTGCGAGCCTGATCCTTGGAGTCATCGCGGCAGGGCTCGCGTTTGCAGTTTCACGTGGCTCCGACACCCGCATTCGAGACGAGGCCGTGCTGCGCGATCTGCTTCCGCAGACAGTCAAGTTCCTGGGTACAGTGCCCCACATGGGGGAGAGGTGAGTCCTTCCCAACGATATCTTGAGAACTTCCCCACGCAGGGCTCTGCTCCGGGTTCTTCTGAGGGAGAACGGTATGCGGAGATGGTTGACCGGCTGCTTGCGATTGAAGACTCCTCGCACCAGGTGCTGGTCACCAGTGTTGGTGCCGGGGACGGCAAAACTGTCACCGCGGTCAACCTCGCCTATGCGTTTCATGCGCGCAAGATTCCTGTGCTGCTTGCGGAGCTCTCGTTTGAGCGGCCGGTTTTTGCTGACATCTTTGGTGCCTCGCTCATCTCCTTCGGCGTGGGGGACGCAATTGCGTTAGGGCATCCACTCGATTCTGTTGTTTGCGAACGGGTCGATGGCCTGAAGGTCGCTCTTGCGGGCGGGACACAGTATTCCCCAGATGCACTCTATCCAAGTTCTACCTTTGATCAGTTCCTCTTCGAGGCACGAACCTCTTACGATTGGACGATTCTCGACGGCCCCGCCGTGGAGTCCACGCCGCAGATCGCAGCTCTGGCGAAGGCCGTCGGGATAACGGTGGTTGTTGCCCGCGCGCGGGAGACGTCGTCGGAGGATCTTCTGCAGGCCATCGCTTGCATCGATCATCCCAGGACGCTGGTCGTTCTGAACGATCTTTAGAAGTCAGGGCTGCGCAGGCACGACCGATGCCAGATGGGCGCGCACGATGAAACGATTTGGCGCCGAACCCACGTAGTTGAACGGGTAGCACGTGATCAGTGTCATCTCTGGCGTGTCATGGATGGCGAGCACGGTCACGTCCTCCGGCTTTACGATGGCCGTGGAGTCTACTGTGTAGTCGTAGCGGCCATTGGCGGTGAAGACCGACATCTTCATGCCGCGGCGGATGTTTCGCAGCGGTCGAAGGAAGGTATCGCGATGTCCGGCCAATGCCATGTTGCCGAGGCCGCCAGGCAGAGCTGTTCCCGCGATATGTCCAACACCCTCGCGCAAGGCCGCTGGATCGAAGCCTTCGACGATCGGCACTTTCAGCCCGATGCTGGGGATCTCCAGCCGGGCCATGACAGCGCCCGCGTGCGGCAGGTCGGCTGTGGGAGAAAGACCAACGGCGACCCCGAGGGCCTCCACATGGGAGGCTGCTCTGCAGGCGGAAGAGGCATTCACCTTCACCGCCAGCAAAGCGCCGCCGCACAAAAGGCACAGGCCCCAAGCCCCTATCTCCAGCGGGCCGACGCGCTGGAACAACCGCTTCAGATGGTCACCGCGCGAACACGGCGCAGCGTCAAGCCGATTGCCGCGGCCAGCGAGGCAAGGGCGAACAACAAGAACAGAGGGAGTTTACTCGCCGTCTTCGGCAGGCGGCTGACAGCCGGTTTCCGCGCAACTGCCAGTTGGATTGGCTGAGCCGCATCGGAGTGGTAGCGTGCCGCCTCGATGCCGGGCCCCACGGAGGTTGGAGTGAGCATCCACAGAGTTACGATCTTGCGGTCCTCATCGCTCAAACGAGCGTCCTTCGTCGCGAGCCCATCAGACGCCGGATCGACTGCGAGGACCATCACCCCATTTGCCTTCGCGAGCGCTACAGCGTCATCTTTGGGATAGACAAATTCGATCACGTTGTCTTTTGGGAATACGAAGCCACGTAGAGCAGATGAGCCGTGCGCCCCTTTGATCAGGACAGGTCCAGGCTTCGATGAGGCCGCTATGTTACGCGTCGGCACGCCAAGAAACTTCTGGTCGCTGCCGTCTGCACCGCTGACTTCAACGATCACGCGGTCCGCAAGATGGTCGACGATACGGATTGTGTAGTCGCCCGCGGAGAGTGAGCCTTCCGGGAGTTGTGTCTTCCCATCGACATGTAGGGAAGAAGCAGTAGGCGGCAACTTTTTGTCGGCAGGAGCTGCAAAGCAGATCTGGGAGAAGACCAATGTTGAAACAATAACGAGTGCCTTTTTCATGCAATCACCTCGGAGACCGGGGAAAGCTCGATCTTCTTTCAACTTTCGTCGGGCAGAGATAAGGATGCCAGCTTGTGCGGAAATAGGCACCTGGATGTAGGCCATCGTCGATTTCTATTTCTAACGAAACGCGTCAACCGATTTCGAGCAATGTTTCGCTACAAGGCACGCGATGTGCCCGGGCTACTGCTGCGAACCCATGTCTCAGAAGTGAGACCCTTCGACAAGCTCGGGGCAGGCTATGGGGCACCGGCAGGGTCTATGTGGCCAGGGTTGACTGAAGGCTTTCGTAGCAGATTTCGAGAGTTTCGATGGCGACTGCGCTGGAGTCGGCTGCGAGGTCCGGGCCGGACCAGCGGCAGGGCAAGGCGTTGGACAGCTTCCATGTCCAGACGGGATTTTCTGCCTGGTCCAGCAGGGTGATGGCGATGCTGCGGCGGTCGAGCGTGCCGGCGAGGTTGTTGTTGATCCAGGTCCAGAGAGAGATGTCTGAGATAAAGCCGCGCTTCAACGTGATGTTGGGAAAGCTGCCCAGGCCGGGTAGTTTCTGCGCGGCGTTTTCAAGCGAGCCGCCGGTTCTGTAGTCGACGACGTCGATCACCGCTGAGAGGCCAGAGACCTCGGTGAAGGTTGTTGTGGCGGCGATGCCGTCGATCTCGACGCGGAAGTTCTTGGCGAGTAAAGGAGAGGTGACGGCTGCGGTGGGCATGGTTGTCTCCGTTGTGTACGCGTTCGTGGAGCAGGGGCCGCGGTAAGTGTACTACTGGATCAACCACTGATGGCTATTCTCGCGTGGCGATGCCGAGGGCTTTCATCTTGCGATAGAGATGAGAGCGTTCGAGGCCGAGGGATTCGGCCGCGCGGGAGACGTTGCCCATGTTGCGGTCGAGCTCTTTGAGGATGTAGTCGCGCTCGTAGGCTTCGCGGGCCTGCTGAAGTGTGGTGAACTCTTCCTTGCCGTTGGCGGTGCGCGGACTGTCGCTGCGCTGGGTTACGCCTTCAGTGCGCTGGACCAGCATCGGCAGGTGTTTGGCTTCGATGCGCTGCGCCTTGGGGTTGAGGATGAGCACGCGCTCGATGACGTTGCGAAGCTCGCGGACGTTGCCGGGCCAGTGATACTGCTTGAGCGCGGTGAGTGCGGAGTCGGCGATTTCGACGTGGGGGCGTCCGTACTCCTGGCCGAGGTCGGAGAGGAATTCGCGCGAGAGCAGCGGGATGTCTTCCTTGCGGTCGCGCAGCGGCGGGACGAAGAAGGGGATGACGTTTAGGCGGTAGAAGAGGTCTTCGCGGAAGTTGCCGCGGGCGATCTCTTCTTCGAGGTCCTTGTTGGTGGCGGCGATGACGCGGGCGTCGATGTGGACTGGCGTGGAGGCGCCGACGGGATAGAAGCGCTGCTCGTCTAAGGCGCGGAGGACCTTGGCCTGCGTTTTGAGGCTCATATCGCCGACCTCGTCGAGGAAGAGCGTGCCGCCGTCGGCGCGTTCGAAGGTGCCGCGTTTGGTGGTGGGCTGATTGGGGCCGCCGGCACCGTGGCGATAGCCGAAGAGCTCGGCTTCGATGTAGTCCTCGGGGATGGCGGCGCAGTTGAGTTCTACGAAGACGCGCTCGCTGCGGAGGGATTCGGAGTGGATGGTGCGGGCGATGAGTTCTTTGCCGGTGCCGGATTCGCCGAAGATGAGGACGCGGCC
>CAJCIM010000025.1 GCA_903970395.1 Acidobacteriaceae bacterium | reverse complement strand
TGATGATGGAGTCGAAGAGCGTTTCGACGATGACCTCGCCATCGCGGCGGGTGAGGTCGCCTAAAGCGACTACTTGGTCGACCAGATCGGCTTTCGTCATGAAATCTCCTTCAGAATAGGAACATGCATACGGCTACGGTTTGGTTGGTTCAGCTTGGCAACGAGACGAAGCCATTACAAGCACATGCCCGCTCTGCCTAGTTTAGGGTACTTCGCCGATACTTTCGGATGCCTTCCCGGTTACACCGAGGGACGCATGGAGATGCGGAAAAGATGCGAAGCCCGAGCGAGTTCGTGTCGTTACCTCTTACACAATAATCCTCTTAGCGTCGTCCGGGTAGCACGAAATGCACTGCGGGCACAGAAATCGGTTCAGAGGCTGATGCGGCGGGGGAAATCCTTTGAACCTTATGAGGTCCGTGAACGTCTCTACAAGATAGCGTATTCTTAGGGCGTTCTTCTTTGCCAGTCCTATGGCCTAAAACCCTTCGACGGAGGTGGCGGCGGAAGGACAGCACGGATTGTGCTCCACCTGTTTTTGTTGAGGATTCTCCCAGTATGGCCCATCCCCGGTTAAGCATCGTCATCCCGGCCTATAACGAAAGCGCGCGCATTGAGGACACGTTGGAGCGGGTGCTGAGCTGCGTGCAGCAGCGGGGTTGGGACGCCGAGATCCTAGTTGTGGACGATGGGTCCGTTGACGATACGGTCGCGATCGTAGGGCGCTGGATGGAGCATCACGACCGGCTGCACCTGGTGCGCAACCGCGGCAACCGCGGCAAGGGGTACTCGGTTCGGAACGGACTGCTGCAGGCAGCTGGCGAGATTGTGATGTTCACTGATGCCGACCTTTCAGCGCCGATTCAGGAGGCCGAGCACCTAGTGGCGGCGATCGACGTCGGCGCAGACGTTGCCATCGGTTCGCGCTGGCTGGAGAAGCAGAAGCAGACCATCGCGCAGCCGATGTATCGCCGGTTCTTCGGTCGATGCTTCAACTGGGTCACACGGAAGGTAATGGGTCTTCCCTACCGCGATACCCAGTGCGGCTTCAAGGCCTTTCGGCGCGAAGCGGCACAGACGATCTTCCGGCTGCAGACGATCGAGGGCTGGGGCTTCGATCCGGAGATCCTGTTCATCGCGCGGAAGCTGCGCTACAAGATCCAGGAGGTTCCTGTTACCTGGGGACACGATGAGCGGTCGCGCATCAGCTACCTGAAGGACGGCATGAAGATGCTGACTGAGATGGCGGAGATCCGCGCCAACTCGCTGCGCGGGCGCTATGACGAGGCCATTGCCGCGATGAAGGACACCAGCGCGATGGTCACGCCTCAGGTGGATCGCGTCGACTCCATCGACCATGTGGAGCACGTAGAGGCGCGGTAAGCTGCGCCTCCTGCAGTACACCGCGCTCACTTACGTTTGGTGCGTGGCGGCTCGTACTGGAAGACCTGCTCAAGTGGGACACTGAAGACATGCGCAATGCGGAAGGCGACCTCGAGCGAGGGCGAGTATTTGTCCTGCTCGATGGCGATCACGGTCTGGCGAGTGACGCCGATCTGGTCAGCCAGTTCCTGCTGTGTCATGGAACGGCCAGCGCGGAGGTCGCGGATGGTGTTGCTGATGCCGGCCATTAGAGCGGTCTCCGATAGGCGATGAGTTGGGTGACGGTCTTGACAACTTCGGCGAGCATCAGCACAGCGAAGAATACGCTGAGGAAGTGCAGTGCCATGTGCGCAGGATTGATCTGGCCGAGCAACGTGTGTACCCAAAGCATCGCCATGCCGAGCACCATAAGCCCGATGACTGTGAAGTATCCGGCGCGATAGCCGCGCAAGAGGATGAGGCGATCACGCTCATCTGTCATACGGTTGCGCGAGGCGATGGCGATGATCGCCTGCAGAATGATCTGCGCGATGATCAGGAGCGTGATCGCGCCGGCGATGAGGTTGAGCGATGGGTGCGTATCTTTGTGGATCAAGACAAAGTACGGCAGGAAGACCGCGAGATCAGCGGCGAGCGCGCCGTAGAGGGATTTTTCCTGGTACGAGAGGCTGGGCATCGTCAGGCTCCATGTCAAAAATATTTGACATAGAGAAAGCTATGACAGATGCTCGGCAGTGTCAAATATTTTTGACATGCGGATCAGATTTTGTACACAAAGACAGCGGCCCTCGCGATGACATAAGCTGGTGGATATATGCTCCGTTCTTTCTTTATTGGGCTTTCGACGAATAAGCCTTTTCGTAGCTTCTCCGAGCGGTCGGCGGTGGGGCAGCGTGTGTCGCGGCGGTTTGTCGCTGGGATGTCGGTGGGTGAAGCGGTTGATGTAGCGGTGAAACTGAACGCTGAAGGCATTGATGTCAGCCTGGATTCGCTGGGTGAGAGCGTTACCGAGCGGGCTCAGGCTGAGCATAGTGCGGCGATCTACCACCAGCTGCTGGATGCTATTGCCGAGCGTGGTTTGCAGGCGAATGTGAGCGTCAAGCTGACGCAGATGGGCATGGAGATGGATCCGGCGTTTGCCGAGGCCATCGTAGCCAATATTGTGGAGCACGCTGCGTACATCAAGAGCTTTGTGCGGATCGACATGGAAGGTTCGGAGTACACCGAAGCGACCATCGCGATGACCGAGCGGATTCATGCGCGGTCTCCGGGCGCGGTTGGGACCGTGCTGCAGGCGTATCTGCATCGCACGGCGGCGGATGTCGAGCGGCTGCTTGCGCAGGGGATTCGCATACGGCTGTGCAAGGGCGCCTACAAGGAGCCTGCGACGATTGCGTTCCCAGAGAAGAGTGCTGTCGATGCGAACTATGTGACTCTGATGAAGCGGCTGGTGACGAGCGGCGTGTTCTGCGGCATCGCGACACACGATGAGGCGATTGTGGAGCAGATGCGCGCGTTCGTGACGGCGCAGAAGGTCGACAAGCGGGCGTTCGAGTTCCAGATGCTGTACGGTGTGCGGCGCGACCTACAGCGCAAGCTGGTTGCGGAAGGTTATGGCGTTCGTTGCTATGTGCCGTTTGGGACGGAGTGGTATCCGTACTTCATGCGGCGACTGGCGGAACGTCCGGCGAATGTGATCTTCCTGGCTAAGAACTTCTTCCGGAACTAGGGGCACCCCTCCCCCCTCCCTTTTTTAGAGCGGGTTTTTCGAAGAATCAGTCACTTAGCGGGGTATCCCGGGGGTAAGTGATGATTCTGCTGTGGTTGCGGGTATGATATTCCAAATAAAGGGGTTAGGCGAGTTAAGAACTCTCCCGCCAAGGACGCCAAGTTAGCGAAGGTTCGCCATGGGGGTTGTGGGTGGACTGGCGTTTGTGGCTGCGGGCGGATTGAGCCCTAACTCAAGTATAGAAGGTGGGGATTGAGAAAGTGTTTTTATTTTTTCGCCGCTAGCTACTTGTTTTGTTGGGTTTGAGTGCTTGAAGATGCACTGAGGGGTTGACACTGAACCGCAGCCACAAGCGGAGAGGAGTTAGCGATGACGGCACGGAATCCGGGCGTGTTGATGGAGTTCTTCTTCGTTCTGGTCTTTGTTTATCTGGGACCGGTCCTTGTTACGCTCGTGAGTCAAAGGGCTGTCCGTGCGGACTCCGCAGGGGTAGATGACGAGGACAGAAAGGACGGACTCGAGGCGGGGTTGAGGCTCAATCTTCTGGCCGGATATGGAGTATTGCTCGTGGCAGGCATGTACTGTCTGCCGGCCCGCATTCTCTCCGGGTTCGTCTTCATTCCGCTGGTCTTTCTCATTGCGGCCTTCGTGACGGCTCCGTTTGGAGCCTTTCTGATTCTTCGTCATGGCAGAGGCTGGGTTCGCGTTGTGGGCGCTGGCGCGAGCGTTGTCGCGATGGCGGCTGCGGCGTTCACGTTCTTTGGCGGGATGGTGGCTGCGTAAGAGCATAGAAGCCAAAATGAACCTCGGCACGTTGCTTTCGTTCAAAAAGAACTCGTTGCTTCGACGCGGCTTGCATAGACTTTATGCGTGGATATTACGTTCGACCCGCCCAAGAATGAACGGAATATTCGTGAGCGCGGGCTTAGCTTTGAACGTGCGAAGGACTTCGATTTCAAGAGTGCCGCAACAAAGTTGACCTTCCGCAACGGTGAGCATCGGCTGGAGCAAATCGGCTACCTCGACGACCGGCTCCATGTTTTATGCTCTAAACAGACGGTTCATGGGATTCGCGTCATTAGTTTCCGCAAGGCCAATGCGAGGGAGGCGAGGCGATATGGGTTCGAAATACGTAGATCATCTGATCGATGACGATGAAGTTCCTGAACTGACCGAGGAAGACGCCAAAAACTCGCTATCTTTTGCAGAGCTTCCGGCTGACTTACAGCACGTCCTGAGCGAGATTCAACGCGGGAATGTGATAATCCGGCCTGACCCAGTGAAGAAGACGGTTCAGCTTAGCCTTTCGAGCGATGTGCTGGCGAAGTTTGAGGCCAAGGGTGAAGGCTGGGAGTCGAAGGTGGATGAGGCTCTGAGAGAGTGGCTGGAAGAGCATAAGGCGAGCTAAGGTTCAGTTCAGCCGTATCATTTCTGCAAGCATTTAGGTGCTGTTGTCCTCGCTGGTGCAGTTATTCGGGACTGACCGGCTGGTCGGCACTACTTTTCGAAGAAATTTTCGACGTCGGTGATGTCGTCGGTGCGGCGGTAGGGTGGCAAGGATTCGAGGAAGACTTTGCCGTAGCGGGTGGTGCGGATGCGGGGGTCGAGGAGCATGAGGACGCCGCGGTCGGAGAGGCTGCGGATGAGGCGACCGAAGCCCTGTTTGAGCGCGATGACCGCTTGCGGGACCTGGAGGTCGTTGAAGGCGTTGCCGCCGGCGGCGGCGATGGCTTCGGTGCGGGCGCGCATGATGGGGTCGGAGGGGACGGCGAAGGGGAGCTTGTCGATGATGACGCAGCTGAGCTGCTCGCCCTGGACGTCGATTCCCTGCCAGAACGAGGAGGTGCCGAAGAGGACCGCGTTGGGGGTTTCGCGAAACTGCTGCAGCAGGACGTGGCGCGGGGCAGAGCCTTGCATGAGCAGCGGGTAGGGGAGCTGTGCGAGGAGGCGGTCGTGGAGCTCGCGCATCTGGGCGTGCGAGGTGAAGAGGCAGAAGGCGCGGCCACGGGTGATCTCGAGGACGCGGCGGATCTTTTCTGTGGCCTGCGGGATGAAGTCGGGGTGGCGCGGTTCCGGCATAGTGGCAGGAAGGTAGAGGAGCGCCTGTCTGGGGTAGTCGAAGAGGCTGGGGACGACGAGGGTTTTGGGGAATGGGACGCCGAGGCGTTTGCTGAGATGGTCGAAGCTGGGTTCGGCGTTGGGGCCCGCTACGGTGAGTGTGGCTGAGGTGAGGATGACGCTGGGGTAGGTGGCGAAGAGGGTGTCGGCGAGGAGTTGCGAGACGTCGATGGGGGTGGCCTGGAGGTGGGTGGAGAAGGATTGTGGCGGGTCAAACGCGGGTCTCTCCGCTCCGCTGCGCTCCGGTCGAGATGACACATCTTTACTGATTCCAAAACCTCCTCCAGATAAATCGTTGGCGGGGATGATGCGGTTGTTGCGGGCGGCGTTGCGGAGGCCGCTGGTGGCGCGGCGTTCGATCCAGAAGACGGTGTTGGGGTCGGTGGATTCGAGGAGGAATTTGAGGTGGTGTCGGATGTCGGCGGCGCGTTTGCGGAGGCCGGGGGCTTCGTCGACGTCGCGGAGGTGTTCGAGTTCGGATTCGAGGCGCTGGAGGGCGTTGGAGGCTGCGATGTAGGCGTCGCCGCGGGCTTCGAGGAAGTCGGCGCGGTCGATGAACTCCAGGCGGCCGAGGTGCGAGGGGCCGACGGGGAGCGTACCGAAGAACATGCGGGAGCGCTCGCGGAGGCTGTTGGTGGCGGACTCTATGGCGGCGGTGCTGACTTTTTTGGCGCGGAGGAGCATCTCCGTGTCGCGGGCGAGCTCGTCGAAGCGGGCGTTGGAGAGCGCGATGCCGAAGTACTGGCTGGCGACGTCTTCGAGCTCGTGGGCCTCGTCGAAGATGACGGCGGCGGCTTCGGGTAGGATGCCTGCGTCGGGCGCGCCGGCTGCCTGTTGCTTGATGTTGAGGTCAGCGAAGAAGAGATGGTGGTTGACGATGACGATCTCGGACTCCATCGCTTTGCGGCGCATGGAGGTGATGTAGCACTGCTCCCAGTCGGGGCAGGACTGGCCGAGACAGACTTCAGAGCGGGCGTCGAGCTTGTGCCAGAGCGCGGAGGATTCAGGCAGGTCAGCGATCTCGGCGCGGTCGCCGGTGGCGGTGTGGCGCTCCCAGTTGAGGATGGAGTGGAAGTGGCCTATCTCGTCGAGGCCGCTGAGGATAGGGTTATCGCGGAGGGCGAAGAGCTTGTGCTTGCAGACGTAGTTCGCCCGGCCCTTCATGTAGCAGACGCGGAGCGGGCCGAGGAGCGATTCGAGGAAGGGGATGTCCTTGAAGTAGAGCTGTTCTTGTAGATTCTTCGTTCCGGTGGAGATGATGATGCGCTGGTTGTTCTCGCGGGCTCGACGGAGTGCGGGCAGGAGGTAGGCGAGGGTTTTGCCGGTGCCGGTGCCGGCTTCGACGATGAGATGGCGGCGGTCGGCGAAGGCCTGCTCGATGGTGCGGGCCATGAGGTACTGGCCGGGGCGCTGCTCAAAGGCGAGGGAGGATTTGGCGAGGATGCCGCCGGGGGAGAAGAAGTCATGGAGCGAGGGCAGGCGTTGGATGGCTTCTTCGGATTGGACGGCTGGCGGCATCGGCTAAGTAGATGATAGCCGCCGTTTCTTCGCCGTGCGGAGCGAGAGCGGTGGTGGCACTGAACTGCAGGTGTCTCCACTGCGGCCTTTGGCCTTCGGTCGAGATGACAATGTATGGATGGGTCAGGAAGGGAGTTTGGGGAATCGGCGTGCGACCATAGAAGAGACTGAGGTTTCAGGACGATGGCAGGCAAAGAGAAGAAGCGTTTAGGCAAGAAGCACCGGCAGGCGAGCACTCGTCCGAAGAAGGGGCGTAGCGCGCCCAAGGCGACGGCGGTGACGGGTGCGGTGGCGCCAAAGAAGCGCAAAGAGCTGGCGGCGAAGAAGGCCGCGGCGAACAAGCTGGCGAAGACTCCGACGAAGAGCCCGACGCGCGAACGGCATGTTGTGGTGCGCGATGGCGATGGTTCCGGGCGACGGGGGTATGCGAGCGAGCATCGCGAGACGCAGATTCCCTTCGGGAATGACAAACAAGGAGCTGCTGGGGAGTTCATTGGCGGTGGTGCCGGCAGTGAGCATGATGAGCGCGAGTGGAAGGAAGCCGAGAAGCTGGCGGCGAAGCTGACGCTGCCGACGGAGCATGAGGCGTTTCTGCATCTGCCGCTGGTTGCGATATGCGGGCGGCCGAATGTGGGCAAGTCGACGCTGTTCAACCGGCTGACGGAGACGCGGCGGTCGATTGTGGGCGATGAGCCGGGGATTACGCGCGACCGCATCTATGGCGAGGTGGAGTGGGGCGGACGCGATGTGCGGCTGGTCGATACGGGCGGCGTGGTGCCGGACGATGAGGCTCTGATTCCGGCAGAGATCTTTCGGCAGGCGAAGGTTGGGCTGGAAGAGGCGGACGCGATCATCATGGTGGTCGACGGGCGGACTGAGCTGGCGGCTCCTGATGTGGAGTTGGCGCGGTTGTTGCTGCGTGGCGGCAAGCCGGTGTTTCTGGCGGTGAATAAGATGGACTCGCCGGATATGTTTGCGGCGGCGGAGAACTTCAGGCGGCTGGGGTTCAAGAATGTGTGTCCGATCTCGGCGGAGCATGGGTCGGGGATTGGCGACCTGCTGGATGATGTATGGGCGGTGCTGCCGGAGGAGCGCGAGAGTGAGTCGACGAAGAACTCGGCGCTGAAGGGCGCTACGGGGAACGACGACAAGCGAAAGAGCAAGCGCAAGGAACATGCGGCAGCGGTGGAAGAGCAAAAGCAGGCCCTTCGCTCCGCTCAGGATGACGATTTCAGGGGTGAGCTTGAGGACGATGTTCTCTACGACGAGGATGGCGAAGAGGTCGAAGGCGAAGCTGGCGCCGGTGAGATGCCGGAGCGCCGGCTGCGGTCGCATGGCGAGCATGTTTCGCGCGAGACGAAGATTGCGATCATCGGGCGGCCGAATGTGGGCAAGAGCACGCTACTGAATGCACTGACAGGGACCGATCGCGCGATCGTGTCGCCGATCGCGGGAACGACGCGCGATGCGGTGGATGAGGTCGTCGAGCGCGATGGGCACAAGTTCCGGTTTATCGATACGGCAGGGATCCGGCGCAAGGGCAAGACGAAGCTGATGGCGGAGAAGCTGTCGGTCATCATGAGCCGCAAGCACCTTGAGGCTGCGGATGTGAGCCTGCTGGTGATCGATGCGGCGGAGGGTGTGGCGGCGGCGGATGCGAACATCGGCGGCTATGCACATGAAAGCGGACGCAGCGTGATCATCGTGGTGAATAAGTGGGACCTGATGACGACGGCGGGGCCGGATGGACGCCGCGCGTTCGATGGCGGGCCGATTGCCGATAAGAAGATCTATGAGCAGCAGGTCAGGGACTCGCTGAAGTACCTGGACTATGCACCTCTGTTGTTCGTGACGGCGAGCGAGGCCAAGGGCATCGACGAGGTGTTCAAGAAGGTGGAGCTGGTGAGCCGCGAGCGGCGCAAGCGAGTTTCCACCGGTGCGATGAACCGCTTTCTGGACAAGATCGACTTCCAGCGGGCGAGCGTGCCGATGAAGAAGCGCGTGAAGATTTATTACATGACGCAGGCGGCTGTGGCTCCGCCGACGTTTGTGCTGTTCACCGATCGCGATGTGAAGCTGCACTTCAGCTACGAGCGGTTTCTGGCGAACGAGATTCGGGACACGTTCAAGTTCATTGGGTCGCCGATCTGGTTCAAGGTGAAAGCTCGGAATAAGAAGAAGGCGGAGTAGCGCCAGTACCAGAGCTTTTCCGCAAAGGGCGCCCCGTAAGCGAAGGCTTGCCACGTGAGTGTTGCCTGTGCGTGCTAGCTGGGTGAGGGTGGGGCATAGGGTGGTGTCGAGTGCGGGTAGTAGGGTGATGGCGCGGGCGCGACCATTGCGTACTGGTCGAGGTACTCGCCGAGGCGCGGGTAGCGGCCGCCGAGAAAGTAAAGCGAGTAGGTCTTGATGAAGCTGTGGACGTAGCCCAGCGCCATGATTGCCGCACAGATGATCAGCACAACGAAGGCGATGGCGAGCAGCACCCAGCCGGTGATCATGATGACCTTTCCGGCGATGCCGGCGTTGTGCAGAACCAGCCAGAGCATGCCTCCGATCGCTCCGGCGGGGATGAGGGCGACGAAGGCGGCGATGCCCACGCCGATCTCCGCGATAAAGCCACAGGCCACCGAGAGAACGAGGCGCATGAGCAGGTAGAGGATGCTCTGGCCGACTTCGGCGCGGACCAGTGCGATGACTCGGCGAACGGTTTCGGCGATGGAGGTGTCTTCCAGTGCGATGGAGGGCAGACCGAAGTCGGAGAGCCATACCCAGATGGCGGAGATGACGAGCACGGCAATTGCGATGGCGGCGACGGAGAGGGCCATCGCAGGCACGAAGACCAGCGGGTTTGGCTGCGAGCCGTTCGATGTGGCAATGATGTTCTTGACGAGGTAGATAGCAGCCGGCACAAGGATGGGCGACATGCAGAGAAGCGCCGTGATTGCAAAGAGAATCTTGAGCCCGACCCAGCGCCAGGTGACTGCTCCGTAGCGCGCCCAGATGGGAGCGATGAAGGTGCGGCGGGTGAGGAGCACTTCAAAGAGGACGAACTGCAGGCGCGAGCCGAGGTAGAGCAGCACCAAGCCGATGATGCTGAAGAGAAGGCCAAGGGCGAGAGCGCCGACGATCATGGCAGCGGTGAAGAGCGGCTGCATGGATGGCAGATGCGAGATGTGATGGTTGGGCGGGAGGCCCATGTTGAAGCTTCCGCCGCCTAGACCGGCGAAGACGGCGACGGCGCCGATTTTAAGCAGTAAACGCCAGCTGCGGGGTGTTAGAAGCAGCGAGCTGGTGTGGTTCCACGCCGGGGAGATGGCGTCAATGGCGGAGAGTGGCCGCATAGGGCCTCCTAAGAGACGATCCATTGTTGGATCGTTATGCGGAAGAGTACGCCAAATGCGTGAGAAAAGTTCAACTTTTTGCGATGACACGTGTGAGGGCGCGAAGTCGTTATCCGACAAGCGGTGGTGGGTGTGGAGCTGAAAGACCTCCCGCAAAGAGCGCAAAGTTAGCCAAGGTTCACCACGGAATTGTTGGTGAGGGCGGACTAGGGTTGTTGCGTAGGTGGTAGGCCGCGGCCAGTGAGACGGCGAATGAGGTCGGCTTCGGCCTGGCGGTAGGGGGTGCCGTCGGGGTGGAAGACCTCGTGGAACCAGATGGGTGGCTGCTCGAGGACGTAGGGCCGCTGCCAGGAATCCCACGGGTAGCGGGTTTGAGTTTTGCCGTCTACGAGGCCCCAATTGATGGCACCGACGTGGAGGCGTTTGGCGACCGGCAGTGTGCCGTCGAAGGTGGAACCGGCGCCGCGGGCCATGTACTCAGAGCAGAGGATGGGGCGGTGGAGGGGTTCGAGCTCGTGGACGCGGGCTTCGAAGTCTTCAGGCCAGCCGTAGTTGTGGAAGGTGATGATGTCGGATTCGGCGAGCTG
>CAJCIM010000024.1 GCA_903970395.1 Acidobacteriaceae bacterium | reverse complement strand
TTATGGCTCCTGAGGTAGGACTCGAACCTACAACCCTTCGGTTAACAGCCGAATGCTCTGCCATTGAGCTACTCAGGATCGCATGATAAACGCTGGTCACAACACCGGCTGCCGGAGGGGCTGCACTTGTCTTGCTTGCTACGTTGGAGCGGGATACGCTTCTCTTTCTTTATAACAAACATGCGGGAGGCGGTCAAAGGTGTTCTCTGCCGGAAGCGCGATATGATGAGCAACAAGATCCAGGAGGAACTCAGTATGCCACGTCTTAGCCGATTGAACCGCTCCGAGGTTGCGCCCGAGTTGCGTGATGTCTATGACACGTTTCTGCGGGACCGCGGCAATGTGCCCTACTTCTTTCGTACGCTGGCGCACCGGCCGGAGATCTTCCGCACGGCCACGGCGCACATGCATGCGGTCCTGAATACCGGTACGCTGCCGACCAAGCTGAAGGAGTTGGTGGTGGTGCGGACGTCGCAGCTGAACTGCACAGCTTACTGCCTGGCAAGCCATACGGCGATCAGCCTGCGGCTGGGGACAACTCCAGAGCAGATTGAGGCGCTGAAGTGCTGGCGTGACAGCCCGCTGTTCAGCGAGGCTGAGAAGGTCGCTCTGCATCTGGCTGAGGTGATGACCAGCGATTCTCTGCACTACGGTGATGAAGACCTGGCGGAGCTGAAGCGTTTCTACGCTGAGGGCGAGATCGTGGAGCTGATGGCGGCAATTGGACTGTTCAACTACTTCAACCGGTTCAACAACGTGTTGCAGATGGAGCCGACCAAGCCTGCGTCGGCCGAAGAGCTGGCCGAGGCTGGCGTTGTGACAGCGGCGGTCTAAACGTTACGGGTACAAGAGCACCGCGATGTTGTACGCAGAGAAATTCTGCACGTCGGTTGCGGGGCAGGCTCCTATGGCAGCAGCGTGGTAGCGGCCAGAGGTTAGCTTATCGACCAGCGTGTCTGGCAGACGGTTGAGCTGGCCGCCGGTGAAGCGCATGACGAACCAGGGCTTGCGCGAGCCGGCGTAGCCAGAGTCCATTGCGCAGGTGCGGCGAACGTCGGCCGTTGTGGGCAGGATGGTGACGTTGGCGGTCTTTTGCACTAGGTCGGCGATCGCCTGCTCCTGCTGGCTGAGCGAGAGGTTGGCGACCTGACGCTCGAAGTCTTCTACCGCGTAGAGCTCGCCATTGTGGCGGACGACGCGGATGGCGACGTGATCGACGCTGGCATCGAGAATGTTGTCGCGGTGGTGCGGCGAGTGCATCCACAAGTCGTGGAGTTGGACGGCGTTCGATCCCATGGCGACGTTCTCGCTAATGACGCTGAAGTGCGCGCCGACTGCCGCGCCGCGAGCGGAGAGCTCAGGTTCGCCAGAAAACTGGTGCGAAATCGTGTTGTGTTCGGCCATTGCGTCCGCGTGATATGCGGCAGCGCGGTAGAGGACCGGGTCCCACTGGACTGGCTGCAGGCCGTGCTGCTGGCGCTCGGCGTTGACCGCAGAGAAGAGGTACTGCTCTGAGACGGACGTAGGCTGCTGTGCAAACAGATTAGGAAGAGCTATGGCGAGGCCGAGAACGAGAAGAAGTTTATTGCTGGTGAGGCTCATGGAGACGGAAACCCAAGTCTGCTGCGGTTGATGCTGAATTTGCGGTTTTTCTTCTGCTGGGTGGGGGCCTCCCTCCCCGACTTTTTGAGGTAAAGTCCACAACGGACTGGGGTTAGGGTTGGACCTATGGAGGTCTGATGCGCTCCCGATTTTGGCTACAGTTTTTGAGTTCCCCCAACTTCTATTATATGGGCTGTGTCAAGGGCGGGAGTTGATTTCGATAGCGGTAGAGGAGCGTGGCGAGCTTACGGGCCTCCCAGTAGCGGCGGGTGAAGCGGCGCGGCGAGTGGAGGGTGCGGATGAGCCAGCCGAGGTAGAGGCGGTCGGCCCAGACGGGGATGGGGGCCTGTTCGCCGGAGAGGAAGGCTACTGCGGCGCCGACGCAGTGGATGGCGGGCAGATAGGTAAGGCGGTGCTTGAGGTCTGCACCGAGGGGTTCCTGTGTGCCACCGCCGACGCCCAGGACGATGTGCTGCGGGTGGAGGTGTTCGATGAGAGTGAGTAGTTTTGGGTCGATGGGTTGGGCGGGGTCGATGCGGTAGATGGGAGCGACGTAGAGGTGGGTTGCGGGAACGTCGATTCCCTCTTTTGAGAGCCACGTGGTGGTGTGGACGACGGAGTCTGCGCTGGGGAGAACCCAGAGGGTGTTGCCGGGCTGACGGAAGCTGGGAAGGTTGAGGAGTTCGCGAAGATAGGTGAGGCCGGAGAGGCGCTTGACGTGGTCTTGCTGGAGGCGGTTCCAGACCATGACCATAAAGGCGGAGTCGGTGAGGAGGATGTCGGCGGCGAGGAGGGCGTCGCGGTAGATGGCGTTGGTGGCGACGTCCTTGAGCGCAGGCGCGGCGGGGATGAGGACGAGGCCTCCAGGTTCGGCGCGGGCGACGGCTTCAGCGGCGGTACCGAGGAAGAAGCGCAGGCCGAGGATGATGCGGTGGTCGGAGGTCATGCTGTGGGTAGTGTAGCGGGAGGCGCACAACGATGTTCGTAGATTGCTTCCGATATGCTGACTTGCACTAAGACTTCTCGGTACCAATCCACACGAAAAAAATTCTGTTGCGCCTGGCACTGGAAATTCTTCAAGCCGACTAAACTGGGCAGAATCTCAATTTCTAATACATGACTGATTCCTCCAGAACGGCGCAAGACTTTGGGATGTCGACAGCACGAAACGACGTACTGTCTGAGGTGCTTACATTAATTCGCTTGCGCGGCGAATTGATGTATACCTCATTCCTCGGTAAGCCCTGGGGCCTCCAATTCCAACCAGGAGCAGCTCACTTTCACTTCGTCAAGACGGGAGAGGCATGGGTTACACCAGCCGGTGGCGAGCCGAGAAAAGTCTCTAAAGGAGATTTGGTGCTGTTGCCGTTGGGAAAGGGTCACGTTATTACGGACGGTCTACACTCACCTTTTGAAAAGATTGAAACTGTCGCTGCGGACCATTTCAATCGCGATAAGCTAGTACTCCGCTACGGCAGCGGTGATCCCATCACTCAAATTATCGGAGGCCTTTTCAGTTTCGAAGGCAGCCCTCTCCCCGCGGTGATGTCCGCTCTACCCCTCATGATTCATATTCCTCGCGGTGACTCTGGGTCTCCCGCCTGGCTCGAAGCCATATCAAATTTCCTCATTTCGGAAGCCCAGGAGCAACATCCCGGTTCCGCCTTGATGATCTCCCGTTTGATCGACCTGTTGGTCATACGAACGCTACGTAGTTGGGCGACTACCGAGGGGAATGGCAAAGGCTGGCTCGGAGGTTTGGCTGATGAGCGCATTGGACGTGTTCTGAGTGCTATGCACGCTGATCCCTTTCGGCATTGGACAGTTCAGTCATTGGCCAAAATTGCAGGAATGTCGCGGTCCATCTTTGCGGAGCGCTTCACGAGAACTGTCGGGGAATCTCCTTTGCGCTATCTGTCTCGATGGCGACTCACCTTGGCCGCCGACCTGCTTCGTAGCAGCGGATTGAATGTCACAGAGGTGGCATACCGGACCGGCTACGCTTCGGACGCGGCGTTCAGCCGTGCCTTCAAGGCCCACTTCGGGTATGCCCCAAGCGAACACAAAAATAGGCAGGCGACGCGTTCATAGCGTCGCCTGCTGTAGTTCTTCTCTTTTGCAATGGACCGAATGCACCCTATCGCTGCGTGGAACGCTCGATCGCGTCGGCCAAGCCATTTGGATCGGTGAGGAAGGCGGTGTGGCCCGTCTGGAGTGTATATTCCGCGCGCACCGGTGTGTTGGCAACCATCTGCGCTTGAAAGGCGGGGCTAATGACCTGGTCGAAAGCTGTGTGGATATAGACCTTGTCCACTTTGCCAAAGTTCGCACTGGTGACCTTCACAGGTGTCGCGAGCGGTGCCAGAGGCTCATCGAGAATCAGATCGGGGATTGCCTGGCGGAGCGCCTCGGGTGCGCCGTTCGCAAAGAGGTCTGCACGCGATGAATATTCAATCGAGGCAATCCCTTTTTCCTTTTCGATTTGCAGATGCGGACCGATCTTGGCATCGGCGTCTTTCTGCGCCATGGAAACCAGCGAATCGCCGTTTTGCGGCAAGTAAGCGGAAAGGAAGACCAACGTCTTGATCTTCTTCGGTGCTTGTTCCGCCACGGCAGAGATAACAATGCCGCCGAAGCTGTGGCCTACAACGACCGCTGGGCCTTTTATGGCGCCAAGGGCCTTTACGACGGTGTCCCTATATACATCGAGGCTTACTTTGTCGGGCGGCATCGGGTTACTGGGGCGACCTGGCAGATCGACAGCCACGACCTTATAGCCATCGGCTTCCAGCTTTGCGGTGACGTGACCCCAAATCTGCGAGTCCTCGAAGGCACCATGGACGAGCACGATGGTCGGCTTTTGTGCAGCCTGGGCGACTGGGCCGAGGGCAAACATCGATAAAACGAGGGCAGCAATAGACATTTTCATTTCGTAAAATCCCCTTTGTTCCTCGGCATCAGAATGACGCCGTGAATCCAAAGGTAGATCGGGGCCAGACAATAGCCCATACCGCAAACTCTTGGTTTCATGATCGAAAATCCGGATTTTCTCCGGGATGGCCAACCAGAAAAGAGCGTCCAGTCAGACGCGACTCATCAAGGAAACCCGGGTGCTCTTCTCATAACCCTAGTCCCGGTTTGTCTGCGTTAGAAATGCGAGTTGTCGGCGGCCCCAAGGAGGCCTTTGCGCTGCGCTTCGGCCGAGATGGTGACGGCACGTGCGGAGTTGGAAAGCAGATGCTCCACCTGTGGCAACGGATGACAAGGGAGAAGCTTGAGGGATGGAAAGGCTTGCTTGGGAAAGGCAAACCCTGGGGCTGGAAGCCCATTCCTTATAGAGATCGACGAGCCCCCACCCTAAAGCTTGGGGGCTACCTGATCTGTGGCGCGGGTGGACGGAGCGTCACTTCCCTTTTGCGCCGGTTAGAATTTGTTGTTCGATCCAGTCGTAGGTCTTCTTCATGCCGTCGCGGAGGCGAGTGGAGGGCTCCCAGCCGAGGCGCGAGAGGATCATGGTGTTGTCGGAGTTGCGGCCGTTGACCCCCTTGGGAGCGGTGAGGTTGTAGGTGCGCTGGAGCTTGATGCCGGCGATCTCTTCGACGATGTCGACGAGGCCGTTGATGGTGACGAGTTCGGAGGAGCCAAGGTTGATCGGCTCGGCTATATCACTGTCCATGATGGCAAGGGTGCCGCGAACGCAGTCGTCGATGTAGGTGAAGCTGCGGGTCTGGTGGCCGTCGCCCCAGATTTCTATCCGGCAATCGCCGGATAGTTTGGCTTGGAGAACCTTGCGGATGATGGCGGCCGGAGCTTTTTCGCGACCTCCGTCCCATGTGCCGTGCGGGCCGTAGACATTGTGGTAACGGGCGACGCGGGTGGTTATGCCGAAGTCCTCTTCAAAGTGGCGGCACATGCGCTCGGAGAAGAGTTTTTCCCAGCCGTAGCCGTCTTCGGGGAGCGCGGGATAGGCGTCGGATTCTTTGAGCGGGGTGACGTTGGCGTCGGTCTGCTTTTCGCCGTTGTAGACGCAAGCGGAGGAGGAGTAGAAGAAGCGCTTGACGCCATATTGCCGAGCCGCAAGGAGCATGTGCGTGTTGGGAAGGACACTCAACATGCAGAGGGCCTTGTTGTTTTCGATGAAGCCCATGCCACCCATGTCGGCGGCGAGTTGGAAGACCTGCGTGGCACCTTCGGCGGCCTGCTGGCAGGCTTCGAGGTGCTGGAGGTCAAGGGAGAGATTTTCGGCGGTGGGCGCGATCTGGTACCAGTCGGCGAGGGGCTTGATGTCGACGGCGCGGACGTGTGCGACGCCGTTGGCGAGTAGATGCTGAACGAGGTGGCCCCCGATGAATCCGCCTGCTCCGCAGACGACGACTGTCTCGTCTTGAAAACTCATGCTTGGTGTGGCTCCAAATGTGATGCTGCCGGGAGGGCCGAGGATATCATCGACAGAAGACGCCCTATGATGAAGATAAATGGCATAGTGAGCTTGCGCCCAAACCAAGCAAAACAGATGACAAAGTTGACAAGAGGATGACAAGGAACCGATTGGCCATGGC
Source organism: Acidobacteriaceae bacterium (assembly GCA_903970395.1). GTDB lineage: Bacteria > Acidobacteriota > Terriglobia > Terriglobales > Acidobacteriaceae > Granulicella. The sequence continues at coordinate 19,156 of CAJCIM010000024.1, read as the reverse complement.
TGGCTTGATACTGCTGGTGTTGTTTGCGATCTGCGCGCTGCTGGCGCCGTGGATTGCGCCGCATGATCCTGCTCAGCTGAGTCTGGGTGCGCGGCTGTTGCCCCCGTCTCATACGCACTGGTTTGGAACGGATGAGCTGGGACGCGATGTGTTCTCGCGGACGGTGTATGGGGCAAGGGTTTCGCTGATAGTGGCGTTTGCGGTGGTCGCCGTATCGCTGGTGCTAGGGCTGCTGTTCGGGATGGCGGCAGGGTTCTATGGCGGGTGGATCGACACGGTGGTGAATGTGTATGTGTCGAATGCTTTCCTGGCGCTGCCGGGAATTCTGCTGGCTGTGGCCTTTGTGGCGTTCCTCGGGCCGAGCCTGGTGAACCTGATTCTGGCGCTGGCGCTGGCGAGCTGGGTGAACTATGCGCGGCTGGTGCGCGCTCAGGTGATGAGTGTGAAGGAGCGCGAGTTTGTGCAAGCGGCACGGTCGCTCGGCGCGAGCAACATGAGGCTGATGGTGCGCCATATTCTGCCAAACATCGTGCAACCGCTGTTGGTGCAGGCTGCCGTGGGCATGGCGACGGCGGTGCTGGCGGAAGCGACGTTGAGCTTTCTGGGGCTCGGGGTACAGCCTCCGACGGCGACGTGGGGAGCGATGCTGAATGATGCGCGGTCGCATCTGTTTGAGTCGCCGTACCTGGTGTTCTTCCCTGCCATGGCGGTGGCGTTGTGTGTGCTGGCGTTCAACCTTGTGGGCGATGGGCTGCGTGATGCGCTAGATCCGAGGAGTAGAGGAGTAAAGGAGTAGAAGCGTATAGGCGACGGCATGATTGTTGGGGTTATATCGGATACGCATGGGCTGCTGCGACCGGAGGCGCTGGATGCGCTACGGGGTGTGGAGCATATTCTTCATGCCGGGGATGTTGGAAACTTCGACATTCTGGATCGGCTGCGGGAGATTGCGCCGGTGACTGCGATTCGCGGGAACGTTGACACGCATGGGCCTTGCGGGGAGCTGCCGCTGACCGAGGCACTGGAGCTGGCTGGGTGCCTGGTGTACATGGTGCATTCGCTGGAGTGGATTGACATTGTGCCGAAGGCTGCTGGGGTTGGGCTGGTTGTGTATGGTCACTCGCATGTGGCAAAGGTGGAGCTGAGGGATGGGATTGTGTATCTGAACCCGGGCAGCGCTGGGCCGCGGCGGTTCAAGCTGCCAGTGAGCGTGGCGAAGGTGCGGATTGAGGGTGGGGTTGTGGAGGCGGAGATTTTGGAGCTGGGGTAGAAGAAAGATCTCACGCAGAGTGCGCGATATTCTAGCAATGGGGCGGCGTAAGGTCTAAGTGGCGGCGGGGCTGGGGACTCGTGGGAGAGATTTGTTGGGGTGCTGCTCTTCCGGGACGTCGGGGGCGGTGATGGGGTGGGCAGGTGACTTCTGCCAGCCAAAGGTGACAGTGGAGAGGATGTCGGCCATGCGCTGATCGACGGCTTTGATCTGCTTGCTGGAGATGGGCTGTGCGCCCGAGGCTTCCGCGCAGAAGGTGTTCATGGCGAGATCGAAGCGGTAGCAGGAGTGTTTGTGCCAGGCGGTGTAGACCTCGTCGCGGGCTTCGATGCATATCTGGCCGTGCTCGTCGTGACCGTGGGCGAAGGTAATGCCGGCGATGTCCTGAGTGTCTTTGTGGATGTTGGGATCGGCGGTAGATGCGACGGGAGTGGATTCAGGGGCGGTGTCGGCGGGGTCGGGTGCGGGACCGCTGGGAGCGGTGGCCTGCGCGGCGCACTCGGCGTCGGAGGTGTGGGGCTCGACGGAGAAGTAGAAGAGAGCGCCGGCGAGGGTGGAGAACGGATAGGGGTTGAAGTCGAGCATGGCGAGGCCGCGTAGCTGAGTGTTAGGCGGAGCGGAGCGGGCGTCGAGGTGGAAGGTGCTGATCTGGCCATCCTTGCGGGCGAGCTCCCAACCCCGGGGCACGGTGAAACTGACCTTGTCATGCTTGTCGACGAAGGAGTGTGCGACAGCACCGTCGGGCTCCGTCGTCGGCACGGGGATGGGAGCTTTGTAGGCGGAGTTGGGCTTGGTCGCCACTTGCTGGGCAGCAGCGGCAAAGGCAAAGAGAATGAGTGCTAGATGTGCAGTGGTGCAGATAGGCCGCGTGATCATGGGATGCGTCTCAGTGTGGGTTTATCGTCTCATGCGGGGGTCGGCGAGGGCGTACAGAGAATCAGTGAAGAGGTTGACGGCAACGTACGTGAGTCCGATGGCGAGGATGCAGCCCTGAACGAGGGCGTAGTCGCGATTGGAGATGGCCGAGAGCGTGAGCCGGCCAAGGCCGGGCCAGGAGAATATGGTCTCTGTGACGATGGCACCGGAGAGAAGTGAGCCGAACTGCAGGCCGAGGACTGTGAGCACCGGGTTGAAGGCGTTACGGAGCGCGTGGCGGTAGACGACGGTGCGCTCCGAAAGACCCTTGGCGTGGGCAGTGCGGATGTAATCCTGCGAGAGCTCTTCCAGCATGGAGGTACGGACCATGCGTGTGAGGATGGCCGCCATGCCGACGCCGAGGGTGATCGCGGGAAGGATGAGGTGCTTGAGGAAGTCGGTGAGGCCGAGGCCTGCTCCTGAGACGGGCAGCCAGCCCAGGCCGATCGCGAAGAGCAGGATGAGGATAGGGCCGAGAGCGAAGTTAGGGAACGAGAGGCCGAAGAGGCTGATCACGCCGAGGGTGCGGTCGGTGAGGCGGTTTTGATGGCGGGCCGAGGCTACCCCGGCGGGGATGGCTAGTAGAGCTCCCAGCAGTGTGGCTGCTACGGTGAGTGCGAGAGTGTACGGATAACGCTGCAGGATGAGGTGCAGGACAGAGTCGTGCAGACGAAGCGATTGGCCGAGGTTGCCGTGGAACAGGCCAAACCAGTAGTGGAGATACTGTTGGCTTAGAGGGGCGTCGAGGCCGTAGCTGTGGCGGAGCGCGGCGATGTCAGTGGCAGTTGCGCCATCGCCGAGCATCTGCACGATGGGGTCGCCGGGGACGATGTGGATGAGCAGGAATACGACGGTGACGACTAACCAGATGACCGGCAGGGTGATCGCGACACGTTTGAGGATACGGAGGGTGGGCTTCACGCGACGTCCTCCGCAAGCAGGGTTTCGGCGTTGGAGTCGTGCAACGGATCGACGCGGATTTGGGCGATGCGTTTGTCTTCCATGCGAACGACGGTGAAACGGCGGCCTTCGAAGTCGGCGAACTCGCCCTCGCGGGGGATGTGGCCTAGCTGGACGAGGAGGAATCCGGCAAGGGTTTCGACGCCGTTCTCGCGCGGAAAGCGCCAGCGGAGTTGCGTGACGAGATCGCGGAGGCTGGCGGTGCCATCCAGCAGCAGGCCTCCGCCAGCGGCTGGCAGCGGGAGGTTGCGGCCGGTGTCGAACTCGTCTTCGAGCTCGCCGACAACCTGCTCGAGGATGTCTTCGGCGGTGACGAGACCGAGGGTGGAGCCGAACTCATCGACAACGACGGCAATCTGGCGACGGCGCTGTTGGAACTCTTCGAGGAGCTCGACGGCACGCTTGGTTTCGGGGATGAGGATGACATCGCGCATGACCTGGCGAAGGGTGATGCCGGAGGGCTGACGGTTGCCGAGACCTTGCGCTACGCTGCGGAAGTGCATGAGGCGTGAGACATCTTTGGAGTAAACGACGCCGATGATGTGGTCTCGACCGCGGGCGGGATCAAAGACGGGGACGCGGGAGTGCTGCTCCTCGACGATGCGGGCGCTGGCGTCCTCGAGGGTGAGGTCGGCGGCGAGCGAGAAGATCTTGCCGCGGGGCGTCATGATCTCGCTGGCGGTGACCTGGTTGAGCTCGATGGCGCGGTGGATCATCTCTTCCTGCAAGGATGGGAGCACGCCGGAGCGGCGGCTAGCGGTGGCCATCAGTTTGAGCTCTTCGGGCGAATGGGCGGAGGACTCTCCTGTGAGCGGGGCGCGGAAGAGGCGCAGGACGATCGAGGCTGAGATATTCATCAGCCGCACGATCGGACGAGCAATACGGATGAAGACGTCCAAGGGGCCAGAGACGGCAAGGGCGATGCGCTCGGAGCGTTGGAGGGCGAGCGATTTGGGGACGAGTTCGCCGAGCAGCACCTCAAAGTAAGTGATGAGGGCAAAGGCGATGGCGACGGAGATGATGTGGGTGTAAAGCAGCGCGTGGCTGCCTATGCCGGGAAGCCAGGTGAGGCGCGAGACGGAGCTTAGGAGCGCATCGGCGAGAGCGGGTTCGCCGATGCCGCCGAGTGCGAGGCTGGCGAGGGTGACGCCGAACTGTACAGCGGGCAGGACCTCGTCGAGGTGGCGCTTGAGCTGGAGGGCGATGCGGGAGCCTGGGCGATTGAGCAGGATGAGCTGCTCGATGCGGGTCTCGCGGACGCTGATGAGTGCGTACTCAGCGGCGACAAAGAAGCTGTTCGCCAGGATGAAGAAGGCGATCAGGCTTCCGTGAACGAGTATCCACTCCAGCATCGGTGGGTTGATTTTATCAGTGCTAGAGCTATTGGACCTACCTAATCAAGGGAGCGAAAGAAGAGATTTAAATGACATTCTGGGGACAGCAGAAGGCCCTGAGCGACAGTAGACTCGCAGAATCGCAGCTTCCGAACTCCCCTGCGGAGGCGCGATGATGACAGCATTAGCTAGCGCCACCTGTTCCGGCGCTAGCTAATGCGTAAGACTCTGTTTATGGTTTATCTCCTGCTTTCCCAATAGGCAGAGATTTTGTATGAGCGCGACAACACAACCCAATAAGGTTCATCGCGACAATGGGCCCCGCTGCCCTCAATTGTGATTCGCGGGATTGCGGTGGCAGAGTCGTTCGATCTGTTGCTGCTGTTGTGGTTGGTGTTCCGATGAGCAGCACGAGGCCTTGGATCAGATTCAGGACACATGCACTGCCGATCCGGTCGACTAAGAACATCGAGACGGCACTTTCTCAACACTCATGAATGAAGAGTTGAACATACGAAGGCCCGTGGATGGATGCACCTCCACGGGCCTTCAATATCTGCATGAACGTTACGCGATAACGCGTTTAAGGGCACCGTCTATGTGCTCCTTGGGGACGAAGCCGACGATCTGCTCGGCGACCTTGCCGCCCTTGAATACGAGCAGCGCGGGAATGCCGCGGATGCCGAAGCGTCCGGCGGTCGCGGGGTTGGAGTCTACGTCCATCTTGAGGACTTTGAGCTTGCCGGCGTAGTCGGCGGCCACCTCATCGACCACAGGGGCGAGCGCGCGACAGGGACCACACCAGGCTGCCCAGAAGTCCACGAGCACGGGGGTCTCGGATGCGAGAACGGTTGCGTCGAAGTCGGCGTCGGTGACCGCGCCTACGAGGTTGCTTGCCATGATTTGTTTCTCCTCACTGCCAGCCTTTCTTCGGGGGCCCGGCATAAACACACTTCATCATAGATGCGGTACGGTGGAAAACGATGCGAAAGGGGTATCCACAGCACTTACGGGGCAGAAACAGTTGGCTAGCGCAGTTATTTAGCTCAATTAGCCTCAGTTGTCGGATGGTTTCAATTTACAGGAGGGTCGTGGTCGCGCCGGGGGCGATGCGGAGAGAGAGAATCTCGACTGCGGGGTCAAGGACTGCGCGAAGTCGGGTCTCGGCGGCTAGCGGGGTGGTGCTCTCCGTTAGGAAGATGAGGACCGATGGTCCGGCGCCGCTGAGGGCGATGCCGGCGAGTTCAGGCTCTACTGCGAGTGGCATAAGTTGCTTGAGGAGTGGGCAGGCTTCGGCGCGATATGGCTGGTGGATGCGGTCCTGCATGGCGGTGCGGAGCAGGTCGAGCCGACTCTGCGCGAAGGCTGAGACGAGCAGCGAGGCCCGCTGGACGTTGAAGATGGCGTCGGCTTTGCTATAGGTAGCAGGCAGCAGAGCGCGGGCCTTCTTTGTGGCGAGGCTGGAGGTTTGCATGGCAAGAAGGATTTGCCAGGCTGGATCGCCGGGGTAGGTTGCGGTGAGGACTTCTCCGTTGTCTTCTGCCGAGACGGTGAAGCCGCCGAGCCAGCAGGCGGCGACGTTGTCGGGATGGCCTTCGAGGCGGTTGGCCTCGTTTAGAACGCCCGAGTCGCCGAGGTTGAGTGCGCCGAAGTGGTCGGCGAGCGCTACACCTGCGAGCAGGGCCGCGGCGGATGAACCGCAGCCCATGCCGAGGGGAATCTCGTTGTGCAACTTGAGGTGCAGGGGTGTCACGGGCTTGCCTGCGCGCTCAAGAACACCGCGGTAGGTGTCGAGTATTAGGTTGTTGTCGAGCGCGGCGCAGAGGTCGGCGTTGCGGCCTGTGGCGTCGAGGAGGAAGGTGGGAGCTGGGTGCGCCTCGACAGTGAGGTGCATGGACATGGCTAGAGCGGCGGCGTCGAAGCCGGGGCCCAGATTGGCGGAAGTGGCGGGCAGCGAGAGGCGGATGCCGCGCGTTGGCTTTGCGGAACTCATGCGTGCTGGGGTGCAGCGGTCACTTTGTCTAACGCGCGGAGTATGGTGTCGGCGTCGGCGTCGAGAACCAGCGGTTCGCGGCGCAGATGGCTGTAGTGTTCGGTCTCGGCGGCGGACATGTCAGCGAGTTCGGACTGATTAAGCAACTCGCCACGATGGAAGTCGATGGTGTACTGAGAATCCTTGAGCGTGTGGCCGGTGAGTAGCAGTACGGCAGTCTCTTCCCTGCCTACGCGGCCATCGGCGACGAACTTTTTGAGGCCGGCGAGTGTGACGGCGGAGGCTGGTTCGCAGCCGATGCCTTCGGCACCGATCTCGGCCTTAGCGATGGCGATCTCGCGCTCGGAGACCTGCTCGACCCAGCCGCCGGTAGAGGCGATGACGCGGACGGCCTTCTTCCATGAGGCGGGATTACCGATGCGGATCGCGGTGGCACGAGTTTCGGCGGTAACGGGAGAGAGAGATGTGCCGCCGTTCTCCTGGATACTTCGATACAGCGGGTTGGCTCCCTGCGCCTGGATGACGGAGATTTTTGGGACGCGGCGGATGAAGCCGAGGTGCTGCATCTCTGCAAAACCCTTGCCGAGCGCGGAGCAGTTGGCGAGGTTGCCGCCAGGGACGATGAGGTGGTGTGGCACCTGCCAGTCGCATTGCTCAAGGAGCTCGAAGGCTGGGGTCTTCTGGCCTTCGAGGCGGTAGGGGTTGACGGAGTTGAGCAGGTAGATTGGTGCGCGCTGGACGATCTCGGTCAAGACGCGGACGCAGCCGTCGAAGTCGGTTTTGAGTTGCACCGTGGTCGAGCCATAGTCAAGAGACTGCGAGAGCTTGCCCCAAGCGATCTTGCCTTCAGGGATGAGCACGAGCGAGCGCAGGCCGGCGCGGGCGGCGTAGGCGGCCATGGCGGCCGAGGTGTTGCCGGTGGAGGCGCAGGCGACCCACTTGTAGCCTCCGGCTACGGCGGCGGAGAGCGCGGCGGTCATCCCGGTATCTTTGAACGAACCGGTGGGATTCATGCCCTGGTGCTTGGCAAGCAGCCAGTTGAGGCCGAGCGCGGCGGCAGAGCGCGGCATCTCGTAGAGTGGGGTGTTGCCTTCGCGGAGGGTAATGATTTGGTTGTCGGCGACGATGGGCAGCAGGTCGCGGAAGCGCCACACGCCTGATTGGTCGATTGAGAGCGTGGAGGTGCGGCGCTCCTGCCATAAGTACTTGAGCGCGCCGGGGTTGGGACGATTGACCGGAGTGTCAGCGGTCTGCGGAGCGGTTGCACTCCAGGAGTATTCGATCTCAAATAGGTCGTTGCAGAGACGGCAACGGAAGTTGCTGGCCGCCTGGGCTGAGTTGATTCGGTCGCCACATCCGGTGCATCGTAGGTGGTGTGAGGGAACCGTTGCCGACATTACAGATTGCGCGCTCATCGTTTAAAGACTATCGCTCTCGTTCGTTTTTACTAGAGTACCGTACCGCTGCCCGGCGAGGTGTGCTCGCGGCAATTCTGCTGGCGATTGCGTCGCTGATTGCGAGCCCGGCAAGCGCTCAGACGGTGCTGCATGTGGCTGCTGCGGCTGATCTTCAGCCGGTGTTGCCGACGCTCGCGGCGGAGTATGAGAAGCAGACGGGAGTGAACATCGTCACCTCGTTTGGATCGTCGGCGACGCTGGCGCAGCAGATTACAAACGGCGCGCCGCAGGATGTGTTTCTTTCGGCGGATACGACGCATCCGCAGGGCCTGGTAACGGCGGGACTGGCAAGTGACCTGACGGCATATGCGCGCGGCGTGCTGGTGCTATGGGCGCGGAAGGACTCTCCTGCTCAGCCGGTATCGCTGGCGGCGTTGACCAGCGACAAGGTGACGAAGGTGGCGATTGCCAATGAGCTGCATGCTCCGTATGGGCTGGCGGCGGCGACAGCGCTGCGGGCGTTGAAGTTGTATGACGCGGTGAAGCCGAAGCTGGTGATTGGAGAAAATATTGGGCAGACCGCGCAGTTTGCTCTGACCGGCAATGCTCAGGTTGGGCTGATCTCACTGACGATTGCGAGCTCGCCAGCGTATCGCGAGGCGGGGTCGTTTGTGGCGATGCCGAAGGTGTATGGCGAACTGCGGCAGAGTGGCGTGGTGATTGCCTCGTCGCAGCAGCAGGCCGCGGCGAAGGCGTTTCTTGCCTGGCTGGCGAGCGATGCGGTGCAGAAGCAACTGCCGGGGTTTGGACTGGATCCGGTGAAGTAGCGGCTGGCTCAGGCTAGACTGATCTTCGTGATGGATACCTCTTCGCTGTGGCTAACGCTTCGACTGGCAGGACTGACGATGTTGTGCCTACTGGTGCTGGCAACGCCGCTGGCACTATGGGTCGCAAGCGGTAAGACTGCTTTACGGCAAATAGTTCAAGCGATGGTCGCGCTGCCGCTGGTGCTGCCACCCACTGTGTTGGGGTATTACCTGCTAATCGGGATGGGGCCGGCGACGGGGTTGGGGCGGGTGTTGATTGCGGTACTGGGGCATCCGTTGGCGTTTACGTTTGGCGGGCTGCTGGTGGGATCGATAATCTACAGTCTGCCGTTTGCCGTGCAACCATTGGTGGCTGGCTTTGCGGGAGTGGATCGTGAGCTGGTGGAGACGGCGCGAGTTCTGGGCGCGTCACGATGGACGGTGTTTCGCCGGGTGATCTTTCCGCTGACGAAGATGTCGTTTGTGACTGCGGCAGTGTTGACGTTTGCGCATACCGTGGGCGAGTTCGGTGTTGTGCTGATGATCGGCGGCGATATTCCGGGTGTGACGCGAACGCTGTCGATCTCGATCTTCGACTTGGTGCAGGAGATGAACTACACGGCGGCAAGCCGGACGGCGCTGTCTCTTGTCGGGCTGTCGTTTGTGGCGCTGCTGTTGCTGTATGGGCGCTCGGCGCGGAGGAGCGACGTTGGCTGAGGCGGCGAAGGTGCATCATGAACTGCGAGTTGTTGGTCTGCGAGGCGCGGTACGGCTTGATGTGGATCTGGCGTTAAGCGCACCATGGACGGTGATCTTTGGGCCTTCGGGCAGCGGAAAGAGCTCTCTGCTGCGGGCGATGTGTGGGTTGCTGCCGAAGCTGGAGGTGCGGTTCCGGCGCGGTGGCGTTGAGGTGCAGAGTGTGCCGGTTGATCGGCGTGAGATTGCGTATGCACCGCAGGGTGCTGCGGTGTTCCCTCACCTTTCGGTGCGGGAGAATGTGGTGTTTGCAGCGAAGTGCCGCGGAGTGAGTGATGCTGGAACGTTTGAGGCCGCAGTGGAGATGTTTGTGCTGGGCGCAATGCTGGAGCGGAGACCGCGGGAGCTATCGGGCGGCGAGCGGCAACGCGTGAGCCTGGCGCGGGCGTTCACGGTGCCGCAGCCGAGACTGATGCTGCTGGATGAACCTTTCACTGGCATTGATCGTAGGATGCGCGATGGGATGCTGCAGCGGATGCGCGAGCGGACGGAGCGGCTCGGGATTTCTGTGGTGTCGGTGACGCACGATGTGGAAGAGGCTCTCCTGCTGGAGGCCGATGTGGTGCGGCTGGATGCAGGGCGCGTGATGGCTCGCGGACCGGCTCGCGAGGTTCTTTATGAAGAACGTGAGAGGATGCGTGCGGTGCTTGGTTAGCCGAGCAGAACGGGCTCGCGTTCGAGGGTGATGCCGAAGCGTTCGCGCACGGTGGCGATGATGCAGTTCTGCAGGCGCTCAATGTCGGCGAAGGTGGCGTTGCCGCGGTTGATGAGCGCTAAGGTGTGGCGTGAGGAGATTCCGGCTGCGCCGTCGACAAAGCCTTTGGTGAAGCCGGCGCGTTCGAGCAGCCAAGCTGCTGGAATCTTGATTTTTCCGTTGCCTGCAAGCCATTGCGGGATGCTGCTTGCTTCGATGTCGAGTGCGCCGGCAATGCGTGGTATCAAGTTTGCGTCGACGATTGGGTTTTTGAAGAACGAGCCTGCGCTGCGGCAGTCGGCGTCTCCGGGAACGATCAACATGCCTTTGGAGCGGCGGATGTCACGAACGGCTTCGGCGACTTCTCGCAACTTCGGGCTCCTCAAACGACCTTCGAACCGCTTTTGCAAATCGGCGTAGCTAAGGTTGGGCTTGCCGTAATGCAGCAGGAACACCACCGCTGTGACGATGTATCTTCCTCTCGCTGTCGTATTAAAGATACTCTCGCGATATCGAAAGCCACATTCGTGATTATTTAGCTGCCGGAATTGCTTATCGACGCGGTCATACACGTGTACCTGTCGAATCGTTTGCGAGACCTCCTGCCCATAGGCACCCACGTTCTGAACCGGAGTGCCACCGGTGCTTCCCGGGATGCCTGCGAGACACTCAACACCTGCGCAGTTCGCCTCGATGGCTTGGTCGACGAACTGGTCCCACGGTTCCCCCGCGCCTACGATGAAGTCTGGGCTCCAGGGTTTGTCCTGTATCACGCCACGCAGGTCGATCTGCATCACCAGCCCACCGAAGCCATTGTCCGGTACCAGCAGATTGCTTCCACCGCCGAGGATGAAGACAGGAAGACCACGCGCTTCAGCCCACGCGAGCGCCTCCGGAATCTCTGGCGCAGTCCTTACAGCAACAAAGTAGCGGGCTGGGCCGCCGATACCAAAGGTGGTAAGTGGTGCCAGCGGCTGGTTTTCGCGGATCGTGAGCATCGGGTTCAGGATATCTTGATTGGTGCGAACAAGCCGAAGGCCGTACAATTTAGGAGACTAAGGTTTCGATACCTATCGAAGTATCAGCAGTTGAAGGATCCAAGGAGAACAGGCATATGTACCCAGAGTTGATGGTGATTCCGATGCGCGAGGAGCTGACCAAGGCCGGCATCGCAGAGGCGCGGACGGCGGCTGATGTGGATGCGGCGCTGGCGCAGAGCGGTACGACGATGGTCGTGGTGAACTCGATCTGTGGTTGCGCGGCAGGCAAGATGCGTCCGGGTGTGCGTCTGGCGCTGCAAGGAACGACCAAGCCTGATCATGCGATCACTGTGTTCGCTGGCCAGGATCGTGAGGCGACTGAAAAGGCTCGTGGGTACTTCGGCGGTCATCCTCCGACGAGCCCGGCGATTGCGATTCTGCGCGACGGACAGCTGGTGTACCTGATGCAGCGGTCGGCGATTGAGACATCCACGGCACCGGCGATTGCGGCGGAGTTGAACCGGGCGTTCGAGGTTCACTGCGCGAAGGCAACGGCGTAGACCCCTCTTGATTTTGAGGCTAAGATCCGCAGCGGATTGGGGTTAGGCTGGTATCGCCTTTGGTTTGCGCCCTGGGTGATGGAGGTTCGACGTCCAGTTTGGAGTTGCGAGTTCTGAGTTTTAGTTGTCAACGAGCGAAGGCCCGGCTTTTGTGCCGGGCCTTTGTGCATCCATAGTTCTATTGTATCGGGGCTGTAAAGTGCGTCCATTGAGTGTTCCGGCGATTCAGGGGGCATACCGGAATGACCGGGAGAGAAGCAAACGGCAAGATCCAATGCCAATGCGACTAAGGAGTGTCGCAGTTTGGGACAGTTGAACAGGGGTGGTGGAAGCGCCGATATAGGCGAAATATGGGTACTCAAGAGCAGGTTCTGAAGTTTGCGCCGCAGCGGCAGGGCGCGTTGGCAGGTCAGGCGCGGGAGTTCGATCACAGTGGGTCGGCGTTACTGGGCAACGGCATGGCCAGCGTGCAGCTGCGGGCTCAGGTGCGGCGGGTAGCGCCGTACTTTCGCAGTCTGTCGTTGACGGGCGAGCCGGGTTGCGGCGAGGAGGCGGTGGCGCGACTGCTGCACCAGGCGTGTCCGCTGCATGAGTTGGAGTTCGTGATGCTGCATGCTGCGGAGGCCGAGGCGCGGTTTGCGTCAGATTCTCTGGCAGCCTGGCGGAAGGTCGGGCTGTTATACCTGCCGGAGGCTGAGAGGCTGTCGCGGGCGGCGCAGGAGGGGCTGCTTCGGATGATGCGGCAGCAGGGGGCGCAGTCAACGCGGGTGGTGGCGTTTGTGGGGCGCGGGTTGAAGCCTTACATTAGCGCAGGTTTTTTTCTGGCGGAGTTGGCCGGGTGCCTGGCGTCGTTGCGGATGGCTCTGCCGGTGCTGCGAGATCGTGTTGCGGACCTGCCGATACTGATCCAGAGCCGACTGCAGTGGCGACGGATAGAACAGACCAAGGTGGGACTCCGCACGCGGCCTCTGCATGTTACGGAGGCGTTTCTGCATGCGGCGGCAGAGTATGCGTGGCCGGGAAATCTGTTTCAGCTGAATGACGTGATGGACTGGCTGATGGAGCATCGAGCGGGGGCGATGCTGGACGAGGGAGATCTGGCGGCGGCGCTGGCGGTGTGTGCAGTCCCCTCAACGGGACAACCGGCACAGGCGAGGATGGTGCGGCTGGATCAGGTCATGCAGGAGCACATACGCGGAGTGCTGGTGGCGTGCAATGGGAACAAGCTGAAGGCGGCGGAGGTACTGGGCATCAGCCGGTCGACGCTGTATCGGATGCTGGACGCGGCGGAGCCGGGGTCGTTGCTGCTGGCGGGATAGAGGCAAAGGAGTAGAGGGGTAGTGAGTAGAAGCAAGTGGGGCTGTCGTTTTGATAGGCTTGCAGGGATATGAATACTGCGGCGAGTGGAAAGACGACGGGGCATGCACCGGCGGCGATGCGGGTGGCGGTTCTTGGTGCGGGCAAGATGGGTGGCATTCTGCTGCAGGCGTTTTTGCGTAGCGGGCTGTTTGCTCCGGAACAGATTACAGCGACGGTGGCGCATGAGGTGAGGGCCAAGACTCTGAGCCAGCAGTATGGCGTGACTGTGACGACCGACAACGTGGCCGCGGCGAAGGACGCCGACGTTGTGTTGTTAGGCGTGAAGCCGCAGCAGATGGGCGATGTGGTGCGCGGGATTGCTGCGGGGTTGAAGCCGGGTGCACTGCTGATCTCAGTTGCCGCGAGCGTGAAGACCAAGGCGATTGAAGAGGCGGCGACAGGGTTCGCGGTGATTCGCGCGATGCCGAATACTCCAGCGCAGTTGGGAGCGGGAATTACGGCGCTGTGCCGTGGCGCGCATGTGACCGACGAACAGATGACGCTGGCGCAGAGGATCTTTGCGACGGTGGGGCGGACTGTGATCGTCGATGAGAAGCATATGGACGCGGTAACGGGGCTGTCGGGGTCAGGGCCGGCATTTTTGTACATCATTATTGAGGCGCTGGCGGAGGCGGGCGTGAATGTGGGTCTGCCGCGCGATGTGGCGACGCTGCTAGCGGCACAGACGACATATGGCGCGGCGAAGATGGTGCTGGAGACGGGGTCGCATCCGGCGCTGCTGAAGGATGAGGTGACGACTCCGGCGGGATGCACGGTGGATGGGATTCTGGAGCTGGAAGAGGGTGGGTTGCGCGTGACGCTGATCAAGGCGGTGAAGCGGGCGACGGAGAGAGCGAGAGAACTGGGATAAGACAGAGCGTAGAGGATAGAGTGTAGAAAATATCCAGGAATACAATCGTAGGTATGGGTGCGATTGTGCAGTGGCTGCGACGTGGGCGTGGATTGAGGGGATATGCCGCGTTCGTGGTGGGATTCATGGTGCTGGTGATTGTTGAGGGCGCTGTAGTGCGCGCGACCGGGTCCGGCAATGGGTGTGGGAACCACTGGCCGCTGTGCAACGGCGAGGTGATTCCGCATCATCCGCGCGTCGCAACGGTGATTGAGTATGTGCACCGGTCGCTGACGGGCGTGTGTACGTGGCTGGTGGCGGGGTTGATCGCGTGGGTGTTTCTAGCTCGGCGCAAGGGCGAGATTGAGCGGCGTGCGGCGGTGTGGACGGGGGTTCTGCTGCTGACCGAGGGCGCACTGGGGGCGGTACTGGTGAAGGGGGGGTACGTCGAGGGGAACACCTCGGCGATGCGCGTGTTTGTGCAGTGCATTCATTTTTCGAACACGATGGCCCTGCTGGCGGCGATGACGCTTACGTGGTGGTGGCTGGGTGAGCGCGAGGCGGTGGTGCTGGATGCACGGTCGCGGATGGCGGCCTGGATTGCGCTGATTGGGACGATGGTGGTGGGAGCAACAGGGTCGGTGGCAGCGCTGGCGGATACACTGTTCCCTGCTGCGGATCTGAAGCTAGCGCTGATGCAGGACTTTACAGCGGGGGCTCCGCTGCTGGTGCGGATGCGGTGGCTGCATCCAGCGGCGAGCGTGATTGCGCTGGCATGCGCAGTATGGCTGGGCGTGCGTCTGCGGTCGCGGATATCGAAGTGGGTGTTGGGCCTGATTGTGGTGCAGATTCTGCTGGGCGTGACGGATGTGCTGCTACTGGCTCCGACGTGGATGCAGGTGCTGCATCTGCTGGGGGCGGATGCGTATTGGATTGCGCTGGTGGCGGCTTGTTCGGGGGTGTTTGTGGGGGAACGGCGATGGGTAAGAGCGATTTCTATGCAGAGGGTTGCGGAGGTCTGAGTGCGGTGATCGGAGTGATTTTATGTCGAGCCTTTGGCCCTCTCAGTTCCTCGTGCTGCTTAAGCCCAGGGCTGGAGACCTGGGCTGGGATATTGTCGGGCGTTTGACCCTTTTGGGGTTGTATTCAATGGCGGTTGTTGAGCGCTAATTGTGAGTTGGTCGGACGAATGAGCGTGGGAAGGTGCAGGCAGCGTCACCCGGTCTTCGTGGGTTAGTTGTGAGGGGTGGGGTCAGCGGGGTGTTCGGGTTTGCCTTCGACCTTGTGGACGACATGGGTGGTGCCGCTGGCTGTGTCGTGGGCTACGGTCTTGGTGCCGTCTGCGGTCTTGTGGGCGGCGACGTCGGTGCCGTGTGCGGTGTCGTGGCCGACGGTCTTCGTGCCGCTAACTGTCTTGTGATAAGCAGTCTTGGTGCCATCGGCTGTCTTGTCGGCAGCGACCTTGGTACCGTGCGCGGTGTCGTGGGTCACGGTCTTGGTGCCGTTGGCGGTCTTGTGATAGACCTTTTTGGTGCCACTGGCGGTGTCATGCGCGGCGGTTTTGGTGGCGTCGGCGGTGTCGTGGCCGGCGTTCTTGAGGTCTTGGCCGGCGGTCTGTTGAGCGTTGAGAGCAGCGGCGCTGAGGGTCAGTGCGGCTGCGAGGGTGAGGGCGGACAGGGTGCGGGGCATGATTACTCCTTGGTCGTGCGAGGCTGGAGTACCCTTAGGTACGACCTATGGGTTGACGGCTCAAAGAGTTAGATGCAGGAGACCCGATTTGGTTGGAGATTCATAGAAAGCCGTGATGGCGGCCGGAGTTAGGCAAGTTGTTGCCGAAACGTCACACTCCTGTGACATAGAGTGGGATAGATTCGTGGCAAGTTTTAGCACAAATTGAAGTGCAGAGAGTGACTATGACGAGTCGAAAGCAGACGCCGCGCGCAGTTCAGACGACCCTAAACGGTGCGGGTGCTCGCGTACATGGGCGCGCCGCGAAGACGTTGCCCGGCGGGCGGTTTATCAATCGTGATGAGAGTTGGATTCGGTTCAACCGGCGCGTTCTGGAAGAGGCAGAAGACGCGGGCAATCCGCTGCTGGAGCGGGTGAAGTTCCTGGCGATTACGGCGAGCAACCTGGATGAGTTTATCGAGATTCGGGTGGCGGGCATCCTGCAGAAGATGGAAGAGGATGCCGGGTTGCCGCAGAAGGCCGATGAGGGTGGCTGCACTCCGGATGAGCGCATGGAGAAGTTGCAGGAGATTCTGCATGCGTTCGGCAAAGAGCAGGCGGAGTGCTGGAACAAGAAGATTGCGCCTGCCCTGGGGACGGCGGGGATCCGGATTGTGCAGTGGAAGCAACTGCGTGAGGCAGACCGCGCGTTTGCGGCTCGGTACTTCCATGAAGAGATTGACCCGCTGCTGACGCCGGTGACGTTGGACCCTTCGCATCCGTTTCCGCGGGTGCTGAACAAGGCGCTTTGCCTGGCGTTGCTGCTGCGGCATAAGCGGCGGACGAAGAGCGGTGGGAACAATCCGAAGGTGCTGGGTGTGGTGACGATTCCGCGGGCGCTACCGACGCTGATTGCGCTCCCTGAGCGTGATGGGCGGCGTGGGTTTCTGCGACTGGAAGATCTGATTGAGGCGCACCTGGACGGGATGTTCCGGGGGTACAACATCCTGGACCGGGCGACGTTCCGGGTGACTCGGAACAGCAATCTATACATGCAGGAGGAAGAGAGCCGGTCACTGCTGGAGACGGTCGCCGAGGAGTTGCACAATCGGCGCAAGGGCGACGCGGTGCGGATGGAGATCGAGGACGGAGCCAGCGAGGAGATCGTCGAGCGGCTGCGGAGCAACTTCGAGCTGGAGCCCTGGCAGGTGTTTCCTACGACAGCTCCGGTGAGCCTGTCGCGGCTGTTTTCGCTGTACAGCGCGATCAAGCAGGAGAGCCTGAAGTTTGTGGAATTCCATGGACGCAGGCTGAAGCTGGACAAGAGCCGGAACATCTTCGCGGAGCTGCGCAAGGGCGACATTCTGCTGCACCATCCGTATGACAGCTACAACACTGTGGAGGAGTTTATCGAGGCCGGTGCGAGCGACCCGAGCGTGATCTCGATCAAGCAGACGCTGTACAGGACGAGCGCGGATTCGACGATCTTCGGCGCGCTGCGTGAGGCTTCGCAGAGCAAAGACGTGACGGTCGTGGTGGAGCTAATGGCGCGATTCGATGAATCGTCAAACATTCGCTGGTCGCGTGAGCTGGAAGACGCGGGTGTGCAAGTGTTCCATGGGATCTTCGGGTACAAGACGCACTGCAAGCTGGCTTTGATAGTTCGGCGGGACTCGGATGGTGTGGTACGGAGCTATGCGCACCTGGGCACGGGCAACTATAACCCAGTGACGGCGCGGTTTTATACGGACATCAGCCTGCTGACGTGCCGCCCGGAGCTGACAGACGCGGTGATGAAGGTGTTCCGCTATTTGACCGCCGAGTGGGAGACGGGCAGCGAGGCTTACCGGCCTCTGATGGTGGCTCCGGTGACGCTGGCAAAAGACTTTTTGCGGCTGATTGCGCGAGAGACGGAACACGCCAAAGCAGGACGGGCGGCGCAGATCATCGCCAAGATGAATGGGCTGTTGGATGAGCCAACGATCGAGGCGCTCTATACGGCATCGCAGGCCGGGGTGGACATTGAGTTGATTGTGCGCGGCATGTGCGCGTTGAGGCCGGGGGTTAAAGGGCTGAGCGACCGGATTCGCGTGCGGTCGATTGTGGGACGGTTTTTGGAGCACAGCCGTATCTTCTGGTTTGCGAATGGCGGGACGGAAGAGGTTTATGCCGGCAGCGCCGACTGGATGGTGCGCAACCTGTATGAGCGGTGCGAGGTGGTCTTCCCAGTGGAAGATGAGTTTGCAAAGCGGCGGATGCGGCACGAGATTCTGGAGGCGTATCTGCGTGACGATGTGAAGGCCCGGCTGCTGCTGCCGGACGGGACGTATGTGCGGGCGCAGGCGATTGCGACGGCTCCCGGCAAACGGAAGGTGTCCGGAATGAGCGCGCAGGACTGGTTCATGCACATCTCGGCGAACCCGGAGATGAGGCTGGGAGCGCAACAGCCGGAGGCTACGGCTCCGAAGGATGCGGTGAAGCTGGATGCCTCGGCGACGGTGGCAGCGACGGTGTAGGCATGCTGCTGGTGGTGAGGTCGCCCAGCGTGGTGAACTGAGAATGCTGTCCTGCTTGGAGAATGCGGGCTGGCGTGCGGGGCGTGAAATTGCGCTCTCAGGATGGCGTACGCGCGTGTATCAAAACTGCTAAACTGAGCTTCTGGCGCGGACATTTCAATTCTTCTCGCGCTGTCAGGGAGGCTCCACGATGGCACAGCATGTGAATGGCAATGGCTCAAGCAATGCCGCAGGTTTGCGACTGAAGGTCGGGCTGGCTGAGATGCTGAAGGGCGGCGTCATCATGGATGTGATGGATGTCGACCAGGCGATCATCGCGGAGGCTGCGGGTGCGGTCGCGGTGATGGCATTGGAGCGCGTACCGGCGATGATCCGCGCGCAGGGCGGTGTTGCGCGCATGTCGCATCCGGCGATGATCAAGGCGATCCAGAAGGCCGTGAGCATCCCGGTAATGGCGAAGGCGCGCATCGGACACTTCGTCGAGGCGCAGGTGCTGGAGACACTGTCAGTAGACTTTATCGACGAGAGCGAGGTGCTGACACCCGCCGATGAGCTGCACCACATCGATAAGCATGCGTTCAAGACACCGTTTGTTTGCGGCGCGAAGGACCTGGGCGAGGCGCTGCGGCGCATCGCCGAGGGTGCGGCGATGATCCGCACTAAGGGTGAACCAGGCACGGGCGATGTGATCCACGCGGTGAAGCACATGCGGCAGATCACAAGCGAGATGAAGGCTCTGACTGTGCTGAGCGATCAGGAGCTTTATGCCGCGGCGAAGAACCTTCGTGCTCCGTATGAGCTGGTGGCGATGGTGGCGAAGACCGGCAAGCTGCCGGTGCCAAACTTCTCTGCCGGCGGCATTGCGACGCCTGCCGATGCAGCTCTGATGATGCAGCTGGGCGCGGAGACGGTGTTTGTGGGATCGGGCATCTTTATGAAAGAAGGCAATATCCGGCTTGAGGTTGGCGTGTGGGATGCCGAGGCCGCCAAGCTGATGGGCGAGAAGGCGGGCAGCTTCAAGAACCCGGAGGAGCGCGCCGAAGCCGAATCTCGTGCGAAGGCGATTGTGCTGGCAGCGACGCACTACAACGATCCCGC
>CAJCIM010000023.1 GCA_903970395.1 Acidobacteriaceae bacterium | reverse complement strand
GCGCGGCGAACTCCAGGTTGTGGGTGACGATCACGCTGGCAAGGTGGTTTTCACGGTGCAGGGCCTGCAGCAGGTTGAAGACGCGTTCGGCGGTGGCGCCGTCCAGATCGCCGGTTGGCTCGTCGGCCAGCAGCAGTTTCGGTTTGGCTATCAGCGCGCGGGCGATGGAGAGCCGTTGCTGCTCGCCGCCGGAGAGCTCGCCGGAGCGGTTGTCGGCGCGCTCGGCGAGACCGACGCGAGCTAGCCAGATTGCGGCTTCGGCCAACGCCGACGGCTTGGCGACTCCCTGGGCCAGCAGAGGCATCGCGACGTTCTCCACTGCAGTGAACTCGGGCAGAAGGTAGTGGAACTGCCAGACGTAACCCATCTCGCGGTTGCGGTAAGTTGCGGCCTCACGCGGGCTGAGCCGGGTGACGTTCGTCGCGCCGCACCAGACTTCGCCGGCGGTCGGTGCGTCGAGAGCGGCGAGCAGGTGCAACAGGGAAGACTTGCCTGCGCCGCTCTCGCCGACGATGGCGACCATCTCTCCGGCAGCGACCTCGAAGGAGAGCCCGCGGAAGAGTTGCAGCGAAGCTCCTCCAGGCTTTAGCGGAGGATAGGTCTTCTCTACCGCGACGGCGCGGAGAACGGGAGACGTCTGTGTTGGCGTTGGCATCACGCTGTTGTCGCCGCCGGTGCGGTTTCGGCGGTCTCGCGCTTTCTGGGCGGATTCCACTCCACGGCAAACGCTACACCGAGGCGGTTCCAGGCGTTGATCTGGGCAATGGCAAAGGTCAGGTCGGTGAGGTCCTTGTCCTGGAAGTACTCGTTCGCGGCTGCGTAGTCGGCGTCCGAGACTTGGCCGCCTTCGAGGCGAGTGACAACGTCGGTCCAGGCCAGCGCTGCGCGTTCGCGGGGAGTAAAGGCGTCGGAGTTCTGCCAGTCCTTGATGGCCTCGATGCGTGTGTCCGGTTCGTGATGCTGCTTCAGTTCGGCAGTGTGCATGCCGATGCAGAAGCCGCAGCCGTTCAGCAGGGAAGCGCGGAGCTTTACGTACTCGAGCAGCGTGGGTTCGAGCGCTGTGTTGGTGCTGAGCGCGTGGCCGACGGCGAGCATTGCCTCGTAAGGTTTGGGCGAGAGTTTGGTGTAGGGAAGACGCATATTTCCTCCGGGCTATTCGATGACGCAGACGAGGTTGCGGACTGTGGATGATGCGTTACTCATAGCGGAGCGCCTCTGCGGGAAGGACGCTGGCTGCGGAGCTGGATGGATAAAGCGTTGCCAGCAACGCTACGCCGAGCGAGACGGTCGCGACGATCAAAGCGTCGGTGAAGCGGGGAGCGAAGGGCAGCGTGTCGATCGAGTACACGCTCGCGTCCAGGTGGATGAAGTGATAGTGTGAGCCGAGCACGCTGGCGACATAACCGACGACGAGGCCTAGCGCTGTTCCGACAGCGGAGATCAGCATGCCCTGCAGCAGGAAGATGCGGCGAACCTGTTCGGCGCTGACGCCGAAGCTCATCATGACGGCGATGTCGCGGGTCTTCTCCATCACCATCATCGTCAGCGCGATGAGGATGTTCAGCGCGGCGACGACGACGATCATCGCCAGTACGATGAAGGTCACATACTGCTCCAGCTTCAGCGCGCGGAAGAGCTCGCGGTTCTGCTCCATCCAGTTGGTGGCCTGAAAGCCGGGTCCAGCGGCGGCTTCGAGCGTCTTGCCAACCTCTTCTGCCTTGTATAGGTCGTCGATGCGGAAGCTCATGATGCTGATGAGGTCAGGCTCGATGAAGAGGCGTTGCGCGTCGCTGAGGCGCATGAACGCGTAGCTGGAGTCGTACTGATAGAAGCCTGAGCTGAAGATGCCGACAATCTGAAAGCGCTGGTACTTCGGCACGAGGCCGATGGGTGTCATCTCACCCTGCGGCGAGGTGACGAGCACCGAATCGCCAACTTGCGCGCCGATCGAGGTGGCGAGGTCGCCTCCGATGACGATGGGCGGAATCGCTCCTGCGCTCGGATCGGGACTCTCGTCCGGAGCGAGGGGGGCGTAGGTGCCCTGGCGGACGCTCTGGAGCAGGTCGCCGACCTTGAGCTCGTCCTGCGGGACGATGCCCTTGATGAGGGCTCCGCCGGAGCGTGCGCCTCGGGAGATCAGCACCTGTCCATAGAGTCCGGGGGCGACCGCGGTGACGTGCGGCATTGTGCCAAGGTGGGCCATCAGCGGCTGCCAGTTGCGGATGCCGTCGCCGGCGACGCGGAGCAACTCTACGTGGGCGGTGGCGCCGACGAGGCGGTCCTGCAGGTCGCGGCGCATGCCGTTGGTGATGGCGAGGGCGACGATCAGGGCTGCGACTCCGGCAGCGACGCCGACGACCGAGATGGCGGTAACCAGCCCGACGACGCGGTGTCCGCGGGCTCCAGTCTGGCGGCGGCGAGCGCGCAGGTAGCGCGCGGCCATGAAGAGTTCGAATCGCATTCGTCTTCCACGGTACTAGAAGGAGTAGTGGGTAATGAGTAGTGGGTAGAGGAGTAACGGAGTAGAGGAGCGGTGAGGGCTAGCCTCCAGGGCCTCCCCCCGGATACTTTTTGATCTAAGATTCTGATTCTTTGAGGGTTGGTCGCGGACTTTGTAAAGTCTATGAAAACGCTGACCAACCCACCCGTCTAGGAAGCATTTGAAGGTAGCCCAAGACGAAATTATGGTTGCGGTTATAAAGATCGCGTCCTGTTCAGCCCAAACATGAGGCGGTGCACCCCTAAGCGAACCGTGCGTGTAGGCCGAATGGAAGAGGAGCGCTCCCTCTAGGGCCATCAGGAAACAGAACGCAGACTGGAAGAGACCTACTATCGAGACAGCAAGTCGAAACATCGCTTGGCAACTGATCCCATGATCCTGCACCGCAGTTTGATCCATGCCAGCCATGCTATCGCAGCAGAAAGCTCGGCACCAACGAACTGAAGCTGGTCAATCACTGCGTCCTATCTTCCATTATAGTGATCGACTCACAATGAACCATCAATT
>CAJCIM010000022.1 GCA_903970395.1 Acidobacteriaceae bacterium | reverse complement strand
CGATCGATCATGACGGCCAGCGACCAGATGGACATGATGAACAGGATGATGACGATGACCTTAGCGAAGCCGCCCATGTTGCCCCAGAGCTGGACAGGGCTGAAGCCGACAGCGGGTGCATCCTGGAACAGGGCGAGTGCGTGAGCGGACGAAGTGGCAATGTGAGCGAGAATCACGGAATTCTTTCCTCCTGAATTAGACCTGCGTGAACTACAAAGTAAATCGAGTCGTACAAGTGCGACGTTGAATGAAAGAGCCCTGAGGGAGCAGCTCCGCAGTGTCCAGTCCGGGTGTCTGACGAATCAGGCAGTAGTGGAATGACATGCAGGGTACCAGGTGTAGACCACGGCTATCCTCTGCCGGGTGCTTTGAGAGCCGCACCCGCAGAGCATAGCAGAGAGGGATCAACCGCCGTTCAGGTTGAAGTTGACGGTGATGGTGGTGTCGACCTCGGTCGGCTCACCGTTGAGGAGATACGGCTTGTAGCGCCACTGGCGAACGGCGTCGGTTGCAGCACCCTTGAGCATGTCAGGGCCGCTGACGGCCGAGAGCTGCTGAATGGTTCCGTCCTTGCCGATGATGGCGTGGAGAACAACGGTACCACCAACGTGCGCTGCCTTGGCGATGGGGGGATAGACGGGCGTGGTCTTCGTCAGGATGTTACCTGCGATCACGCCGCCCGAGATGCGAGCCGGCCCAGCGGGCTTGGCCTTGACGACGACGGGAGCGGCTGTGCCGAGACCCATGCCACCAAAGACGCCACCAGGCGAGCCCCCGGAGCTACCCATCGCGCCCATACCTGCAACGCCAGCGGTCGGAGGCGGCGGTGCCGCGTCTTCCTTGATCATTTTGATGTCTTTGGGGATTTTGGTGGGCGCGTGCAGGCCCTGGTCGATCTCAGAGACGTGGGGAATCACCTTCACCGGTGTCGGTGGGGGAGGAGGAGGGGGCGGCGGAGGAGGCGGTGGCGGCGCAGAAAGCGATGCCACCATCATGCCCTTCGGGAGGGCCTCCGGATTGATCAACGGATAGATAATCAATGCAGCCAGGATCAGACCATTGAAGGCAAAGGTCGCGATCATCCAGTATCTGGACTTCGACTTGATCCTGCCACCGGACTCGAGCATCGAATCTTCAAACATATGCAACCTCGTTCCCGCGAGGGATAGCTACCGGCATTAGACACCGCAGGGTTCCCAATTGTTCCCGGGGCCGAAAAACTGATGCAATCAGCGATTTGGTTTCGGGAGGAGATCGCGTGTGCCCCGGAGATGAATCGATCGGAAGGCTTTGCGCGGCGTCCTTGAGAGTTGCGGCTTGTGGCTCATCCTACATGAACGAACGCGACCTTCGTCAAGCCGAGACGGTATGTGAGGGGCCTTGAGAGATTCTTTACCGAACGATAATGCACTGTGAATGGTGCAGTTTTCGCGCTTCGCATCCAGATACGATAGGGCGTTATGTGAATACGCTATTTGACGCATAGCTTTTTGAGTAGGTGCCTGGTCTCTTCGAGGCTAAAGCCCGACCAGCTTTTCGCTGGAAATTCAGGGGCATAAAAGGACCCATGCGCCCGCCCAAAGACACTTAATCAAAGTCTCCCTAAATGCAACTGCGGCGTCCGAGTAGACTCGGACGCCGCAGAAGGAAGCAGTTTTCGATTGCGCTGTTAGCGGCGTGCGCGTGCCGCAGGCAGGGCTGCCGCCTGCTTGCCGCTCTTGGCGCGCCAGTCCTGGTAGGCCACGAGCATCGGCGCGGCCACCGCGATGGACGAGTAGGTGCCGATGAGGATGCCGACGACCAGGGCGAACGAGAAGCCGTGCAGCACCTCGCCGCCGAAGACGTAGAGGCAGAGCACGGTGAGGAACGTGAGGCCCGAGGCGATGACCGTCCGGCTCAGCGTCTGGTTGATGGAGCGGTTCACCACGTCAGCGAGCTGCTCGCGGCGGTTCAGAGCCAGATTCTCGCGAATGCGGTCGAAGACGACGATGGTGTCGTTCATCGAGTAACCGACCAGCGTGAGGATCGCGGCGATGACGGTGAGGGTGATCTCCTGGTTGGTGAGCGAGAAGAAGCCGATAGTGATCAGCGTGTCATGGAAGACCGCGACCACGGCGGCGACGCCGTAGATGAGCTCAAAGCGGAACCAGAGGTAGATCAGCATGCCGATGAGCGAGTAGAGGACGGCGAAACCGGCCTGCTTGGTGAGCTGCTTTCCGGCGGTGGGGCCAACGATGTCCACCTGCTGCACGGTGAAGCCGGAGTCGCGGTAGCCGGCGGTCAGTGCCTGCTCGACCGCGGCGCGGCCCTGGTCGTGCGCGGCGTCGGTGGCCGACGACTGCGGCAGCGAGACGATGACGTCGTCCACCACGGCGCCGGCGGGGCCAGAGATGCGCTGGATGCGCGCGTCCTTGATGCCGGCGTGGTCGATGGCCGCGCGGATGTGGTCCTCGTTGGGCACAGTGTCAAAGTGTACGGTGATCTGCGTGCCGCCCTTGAAGTCCACGCCGAGCGGAATGCCGTGCCAGGCGATCATGCTGATGACGCCGGAGACGGAGAAGACCAGAGAGAAGGCGAGGAAGTACCACTTCTTGCCGAGCCAGTCGATATTTGCGTTGCGAAACAGTTCCACGTTGCGTTCCTTAGCGGGCCTGAGCCCGGCGATACGAGATTCAGTGACAGCGGAGGCTAGAAGCAGATTCCTCCGCTGCGCTGCGGAATGACAAACAAAAAGGCTAGATCGACAGGGCTGCGCCGCGTGCCTTCTTGCTCAGCAGGTAGTCGAAGATGGTGCGCGAGACGAAGACCGCGGTGAAGATGTTGGCGAGCAGACCGAAGGTCAGCGTGACTGCGAAGCCCTTCACCGGGCCAGTGCCGAAGATGAAGAGGATGCCCGCCGAGACGATGGTGGTGACATGGGTATCGAGGATGGTGATCCACGCATGACCGAAGCCGTCCTGAATGGCTGCCGCAGCGGTTTTGCCGAGGCGAAGCTCTTCACGCACGCGCTCGAAGATGAGCACGTTGGAGTCAACACCCATACCGATGGTGAGGATGACACCGGCAATGCCGGGCAGCGTTAGCGTGGCCGAGCTGAAGCCCATGAAGCCGAGCAGGATGACCAGGTTGAGGAACAACGCGAGGTCTGCGTTGATGCCCGCGCCACGATAGTAGATGAGCATGAAGACCATGACGGCCAACATGCCGGCGATGGCCGCGACGACGCCCTGGTGGATGCTGGCCGCGCCCAGCGACGGGCCGACGGTGCGGGTCTCAAGGTAGGAGATGGTCGCAGGCAGCGAGCCGGTGCGGAGCATCAGGCTGAGGTCCTGCGCCTGATCCTGCGAGAAGCCGCCGGTGATGCGGCCTGAGTCGCGGATAGCGGACTGGATGGTTGCGGCCTCGCGCACCTGGTTGTCGAGGACGATGGCCATCAGGCTGCCCTTGTTGTCGTCGGTGTACTTGTAGAAGCGTTCGCCGGCCTCGGTGGTGAGGTTGAAGGTAATGTCGGGACGGCCGTTCTCGTCGGTGGACGGCTGAGCGTCGCGGAAGTCGGTGCCTTCAACGATAGCCACGCGCTTGAGGAGATAGACCTGATCGGGGCCACCGGCTCCGTTGGAGCCCTTCATCAGAACCTGGTCGGGCGGGATGACGCCGTTGAGGGCGGTCATGGCCGACTGCATGTCGGAGTAGCTGTTTACGACGGCGTGGATCTCCAGCTTTGCGGTGGACTGGATGATGCTCTCGACGCGGTCGGCGTTGTCGACGCCGGGCAGCTCGACGAGGATCTGGTTGTCGCCGAGGCCATACTGCTCGATGACCGGCTCGGAGACGCCGAGCTTATCGATGCGCTCGCGAATGGTCTCGATGGACTGTTCGAGGGTGCGGGCCTCAAGGTCGCGGATGGCGGTCTGCTTGAGGGTCATCGTATAGCCGCCGGTGGTGGAGGCTACGTCGTAGGTGGCATAGGCGCTGCCGGTGATGGTGTCATGCACGCTGGACTGCTGCGTGGGGCTGACGCCGGTGATGGTGATGACCTCAGGGTGCGTCAGATCAAGCTTGGTGGCTGTGGCGCCGGTGGTGGCAAGCGCGGTGGTCAGGCTCTGCATGTCACGGTCGGTGGTCGTATTGATGGCCTCCGCTACGTGCACCTGCAGCACAAGATGGATGCCGCCGCGGAGGTCGAGACCGAGATGAATGCGGTCGGTGAGGGACTGCTTGAACCCGCCGTGCGGAATGCCAAAGATTCCGTAGACGAAGATCACCAGGACTGCCACGATAAAGCCGACTTTTCCGGCCAGTTTGTTGCTACCCATCTTGAAGATCCTTAGGAACGAGAGACTGAAAACTTAAAAGCCAAAGGCTGCTTGATTGATTTCTTTATGCCGCATCGTCGGTGGTGACGGCGGCGACGGCGCTCTTGGCGAACTCCAGCTTGACACCATCGGGAGCAGTCTTGATGACGAGCACGTCGTCCTTGACCGAGACGATGGTGCCACGGATGCCACCGTTGGTGGTGACGCGGTCGCCGGCCTTCAGCGCAGCCAGCATCGCCTGCCACGTCTTCTGCTTGCGCTGGTTGGGCGCGATGAGCAGGAAGTACATGACAACAAACATCAGCAGCAGGAACGGCAGCCCGCCCAACTGGCCCAGAAAGCCAGGCATTGCGAATACGAACGCCAGAATACTCAAACTCATGGTGAAACCTGCGGCCTGCTCGCTGCCATCGTTACACGGGGCAACATGCCCGTTCGGATGGAGCCTTCCTTGAAGTTGTTAGGGGATTTCGGTTGCCAAATGAGCCGGGCAAGCGCCGCCGAGCGATCGCACGCTGAAGACACGCTCCTTCAGACACACGACAGCGGGTGGAAGCGCAATCACACCTGAGCATTAAGCATCGCGGAACAGCGGGGGGATGTCAAGGAAATCGGGGGTTTTGGCTGACAGCAGCGTTACCGGCTCCGCATCAGTACGGGAGAGAAGGTGGCGAGCAGCGCCAGCAGGAGAACTGCCGCGAGCACGCCCAGGGAGTGGGTCCACGCAAAGAGAGCCCACGATGAGAGCACCCAGAAGGCCATGTTCGCTGAGGCGGCGAGGTAAACCCAGTCGGAGAACTTGTGCTGGTCGCGAAAGAAGTCCATATCGGCAACGGCTGGGTAAGTCGTTGTGGGGGTGAGGGTGAGACGCAGCAGTACGACAGGCAGCAGGTTTGCGGCGAGAACCAGGGCGATCCAGAGGACAGGGGCCCAGGGCTGTGGGAAGTGCGGCTGAAGGAACCAGGTGGTGGTAATCGTAATGAGCACGTTAAGCGTGGCACCGGCGTGGACGAACGGCGGAAAGTGGCCCATGTCGCCGAGCCTGTTCATGGCGTTCAACGGTTTGCGTGCGCTTTCGATGGCGTTATCCATGGAGGAACTCCGGCGCGTGTTGCCGCTGCGCAGAGTCTACCTTAGAGAGGCGAAGGAGATTGGCGATGTCAAATAGCGCTGTTGAGTCGGTGTGGGATTACCCGAGACCGCCGCGGCTGGAGCCGACGGAGCGTCGGCTGCGGATTGTGCATCGGGGAGTGTTGCTGGCCGAGACCACGCGGGCGTTGCGGGCGCTCGAGACAAGCCATCCGCCGGTGTATTACCTGCCGCCTGAAGATGTGGCTATGCAGTATCTGAAAGCCTCGCAACAGCGACAGAGCTTCTGCGAGTTCAAGGGTTTAGCCAGCTACTGGGACCTGGGAATCGACGGCGAGCCTGTGAAGGGAGTGGCGTGGAGCTATGCGAACCCTACGGCTCGGTTTGCCGCGCTTCGCGATTACCTGGCGTTTTATGCGAACCGCGTGGATGAGTGCTGGGTGGACGACGAACGGGTGCAGCCGCAGCCGGGCGATTTTTATGGCGGATGGATCACGTCGCAGGTGAGTGGGCCGTTCAAGGGCGCTCCAGGGACGATGGGCTGGTAGCGTGACTGGGTGGGTTCCTAATCCTGCGCTTACGTTCTCGCATGGACAATGACGTTGCGATACCCTGAACCATGCTATTTCGGACCAGGGATGTACGTAGCGAGCTGCCAGCGCTGATCCAGTTGGCCGTGCCGCTGATTGCGGGCGAACTCGGGTGGGTGTCCATGTCGCTGGTGGACACCATCATGCTGGGGCGGCTGCCGAACTCCGCGCTGGCGATGGCCTCTGCTGCGCTGGCGCAGGTGTTGTTTAATACGCTGTGCTTTGGCGTGGGCGGAGTGCTGCTGGGGCTGGATTCGCTGATGTCGCAGGCGCTGGGTGCACGCCAGCAGGCGCAGGCCAACCGGTGGCTATTGCATGGGCTGGTGATGGCCGTTGTGCTGAGCGTCGTGCTATTGGCGCTGTTTGGATTCGGGCCGGGACTGATGCGGCTGATGCCGGTGGAGAGGCCGATCCTCGATGTGGCCATACCCGCCATGCAGGGGCTGAACTACGGCACGTTGCCACTGCTGCTGTACTTCACGCTGCGCCGCTATCTGCAGGCCAACAGCCACGGGCGGCCGATTGCGTTTGCGCTGATCTCCGCGAACCTGGTGAATGCCGCGGGCGACTGGCTGCTGATCTTTGGGCATCGCTGGACGTTAGCGGGGCGCACATTCGCGGTAACGGCGTTTGGCGTGGTGGGTTCGTCGTGGTCGACGAGCTTTGCGCGGTTCTATCTGATGGTGGTGTTGGTCGTGGCCGTGTGGTGGCTGGACCGTAAGCATAGGTATGGCCTGCTTGGGGTTTCGCGCGCGATTGAGATGCAGCACCTGCGTAAGCTCTTTCTGCTGGGCGCGCCGGCCGGGGCGTCGATCTTCGTGGAGATTGGCATCTTTGCGCTGGTTACGTCGCTGATTGCGAGCTTTGGCAGGCTGGCGCTGGCGGGGCATGAGGTCGCGCTGCAGTGCGCAAGCACCACCTTTATGGTGCCGTTCGCAATCTCGTCGGCGACGTCCGTGCGCGTGGGACATGCGATTGGCCGCATGAGGACCGGCGCGGCGACTGTCGCCAACGTTGCCGCCGCCGGCTGGAGCGGCATTGGTGCGGGTGCAGCGTTCATGCTGATGGCATCGGTGGTGATGCTTACGATTCCGGCGCATATCGCGCGCATCTTTACGCCGGACATGGGCGTGATTGCGGCAGCTGTGCCGCTGCTGCTGATCGCTTCGGGGTTTCAGTTCTTCGACGGCATCCAGATTACCGCTACCGGCGCGCTGCGCGGCGCAGGCAATACCATCACCGGCCTATGGACGCAGCTGGTCTGCTACTGGGTTGTGGGGATGCCGCTCGGTGTGCTGCTCGGGTTTCGCATGAAGATGGGTGCGGCAGGCCTGTGGTGGGGACTGCTGATCGCACTGACTGGGGCGGCTGTGGTGCTGGGCGCCGCGTGGCAAAAGACCGTGCGGCAGGTGGCGTTGCAGATGCCTGCGAGTTCCAGCGCCATGCAGGGCTAGCTGGCTGCGGAGAGCGCTTGCTCGGCGAGCTGATGCGCGTGGTTCAGTTGCTGTGCGTTGACCTGGATCTGCACGTGATCGGTGTCGGCTTCCGGGTCTTCTCGGTCGTCGCTCCACAGATAGGAGACGCCGTCGCTGCCAAGAGCGTGGGCGACAAGCAGAGCGTCTTCCCGTTCAAAGACGCCCACGAGCATCATGCCAGACAGATCTTCGAACGCATCGCCACCTTCGGCCGGCGGGAAGAGGTTCATCGCCTGCTGCAGGACGTGTTTTGCCTGGGCTGCGTCTGATCTGCCGACGACCATCCCCAGTCGCATCGGCGGTCCACCGGGATCGGTGCGAGGCCGAAGCTCGTCCCAGTTCACGATGCGGCAGGCGATCTGCTCGTTCTTCAGCAGGCGCAGAGCTTCGCCTGCCTGAAACGCGTCGGAGAAGGTGAAGATACATATCTCGTCGGCGTCGAGCGCCCTTGATACGAGCTCTTCGCTTGCGTCCGGTGTGTCGCCCAGCGCTGCAAACTCTGGCTCGGCGAGCGTGGGAGCAACAATTCCGCGGTACTTCATCACCTGCGTCAGCGCCTGCTGCGCGACGTCAGTCAGGTCGTCGTGCTGTGCGTACAGAGCCAGCAACTCCGGCTCACTTTTCTCTGTATATAGCGCGCAAAGGTCATCCAGTTGTCGATTCCCAGCCATAAGACCGAGGCTATCACCGCAGGCCAGCGCAAGGAAACGGGCCGCGGCAGATGCCAACGGCCCGTCCCCGTTCTGCGAACCGAAAGGTTATGCCTTTGCCTGGAAGATGCCGTTGAACGCGGAGCGTACGCCAGCGAAGACCAGCAGCCACAGCACAACAACCACCACAGCCAGCGGCAGGCCGCTCGGCGCCAGGAAGGCGTGGAAGAGGAAGATATTGACGATGACCGGCCCGAGCAGAACCAGCGCAAGCGCAACATAACGCCCAGCCAGCAGCAGGATCGCCGGAATCAGCTCCAGCAGGAACACAACCACCAGGAAGTGCGAGACAAAGAGCGCGCCCATGTACTGGCCGGCCAATCCCGTCGGCGGCGGCATGGGGATGAAGTGTAGAAAGCCGTTTGCACCAAAAACGAGAAAGATGATTCCCAGCAGATAGCGTGCGATCAGTGAGGCGATCCTCATGGAGTTGTTTCCTTTCAGAGATGAAGTAGATACATGTGCGCTTGCTTCTGTTGTTGCTTATGCCGTTGCAAAGATCGCCTGGATTGCAGCAAGCTGCGGGGCCAGGAATGCTGCACGGTCAGCGCCGTAGTTCAGTGCGGCAGCGCCACCAGCTGTCTGGAAGGCGACATCGACGACGCCGAGGAAACCGAAGACCGAGCGCAGGTATGGCTCAACGAAGTTGTATGCCGCGAAGGGCGATGCGCCGCTGTACTCACCACCGGTCGCGATGAAGAAGCGAGCCTTTTTGCCGTTGAGCAGGCCCTGCGGCTTGCCGTCGACGTAGGCAAAGGTTACGCCGACGCGGGCAATCTGGTCGATCCAGAGCTTGAATGTACCGGGAACTCCGAAGTTCCACATCGGCACACCAAGAACGTACTCGTCAGCGCTCAACAGCTCGCTCGTCAGCGTGTCGGAGAGCGCAAGCGCCTGCTTCTGCTCGGCGGTGCGGTTTTCTGCCGGGGTGTACGCGGCGCCAATCCACTGGCCGTCAACAGGTGAGAGTGGGGTGGTGGGGAGGTCGCGGGTGATGACAGTGCCGCCCGGATTGGCGGCCTTCCAGTTCTTCACAAACTCTGCGGTAAGGGCGCGGCTGACCGAGTGGTCGCCAGTGGGGCTGGAATCGAGGTGCAGTAGTGTGGGCATGTAAGTTTCTCCTTCTCGACAACTGATGCTTAGGCAACAGCTGTCGATTCAAGGAAACACAACAAATGTTGTTTATGCAACATGAGTCTTAATAGGGCGTGCGCTATCTTATACAAGATGGCCGATGTCCTTCAATCCGGTGAAGTGGGGTATCTTGAGGCTCGGATTGACCCGCCTGTCGAGTTTCGAGACCCGGAGATCAGTCAGGATCCTCGCATCCGCCGCACCCGCGATCTGTTGCAGCAGGCATTCGGTAATCTGCTGAAAAAAAAAGACTTCGATAAGATATCTGTACAGGATATTACCGACCTGGCTACGGTAAACCGGGCCACGTTTTACGCTCACTATCCCGACAAGTTTGCTCTACTGGAGTGCAAGGTTGCAGGCGACTTCCACGCCCTGCTCGCTGAGCGCAAGGTCGTCTTCGATGGAACTTGTTCCGGTGCGCTGCGCGGCATTGTTCTGGGCGTCTGCGATTTTTTAGCGGCGACACAGGGGTCAGCCTGTCAGCGGCAACGACAGATGGAGCCGCACCTGGAGACGGCTGTGGCCGTTGTGGCGCAACGGATGATTCTGGATGGGCTAAAGAGGCATGACGACGGCAGTGGCGTCTCTGCTGAACTGCGCGCTGCGACGGTGAGCTGGGCGATTCTGGGCGCTGCAAAAGAGTGGGTGCGTACGCCGGATCGGCCTTCGTCGGAAGAGATTGCCGGCACTGTGGTGGGGATGGTTGCGCCGATCCTGCACGGGGCTGGCCGCGAGGATTAGCCACTGAGATCACAGCAAGTTAGTGAGTCTGGACAGGAGCGAGGGTTGCTGCAAAGCCGCTCAGGTCTGCGTCTGTGACCACAATGGGCTGCGAGAACGGCTGAAATGTGATCGCGGGAGTGGATGAGGAGCTGTCTCCGCCGCGACCGCGGAACCCGCCACCGGCCTGGGTGCTGGCACCGCTGATGGCCAACGTGTAGTTGCCCGGTGGCACGTAGCGGATGATGAAGTTGCCATCGGGGTCAATGGAGCCTTGCAGCACCAGCGAGGAATCGCTTGCATCGGTAACGCTGACGCGCCCCGATGCGACGTTTTGGCTGGCGTTGGAGCTGGTGACGTGTCCGCTGACGGTGCGCAGCGAGTGCAGGTCGATGGTGAGGCGCACATCGGTGCGTTCGTCACCGACACGAACCGAATACGACTTTGCGGCGCTCTTGCGGAAGACCCCTGGTGCGTAGACATGCAGGGTAGAGACGGTCTGCGGACCGCGGCCGGCAAACTGGCCCCCGAATTGGGGACGGCTTTGGATGACGGCCTGCAGCAGGTAGTCGCCGCTGGGCAGGCTGGAGATACGGAAGTTGCCGCGGTCGTCGGTCATGGTGAGCTGTCCGAAGCCGCCCAACTGCAGTCCAGAGAGCGGAGCGGGCAGCTGTGTGGACTGCTGCGTAGCAGAGGTGGCATTTACGGTGACGCCTGCCGCGGCGCTACCGTCCTCCCAGACGACGCGGCCGGCGAGTGTGCCGCCACGCTGCAAGGTGACCGTCACGTTGCTCGAGCTGTCTGCATCGACGTGTACGACTGGAAGGCCCGCAAGCAGCTGCGCGGGGTCAGAGCCGTTGTTGACCGCGGCCTGCAACAGTGAGCGTTCTGCAATGTAGCCGAGCGCGGAGGCCGTAACGTAGTAGTCGCCGGGGGCGAGGTTGGTGGCGATGAAAGTGCCGTCGGCCTCGGTGCGGGCCGTGCCACCGCCTAAGCCACCGAAGTTGCGGCCACCGGAGGCACCGGTTACCGATGCCACGTTCTGTAGCTGCACCTGCGCGAAGCGGATCGGCTTCTGCGTGTCCTGCGCTATCACCGTCCCGGTGACGGAGCCGGTGGGACCGGCCTGCGATGGCTGGTTGACTGGGGCGGTTTGAACCGTGGGTGGCTGCTGTGCCGGAGATCTCTGCGCCAGAAAAAACGCAACGATCCCTAGAGCTGCGTAAAGTCGCGGAGCCGCCATACGCATAGTATCTGCACAGTCCGGGAAAAAGACAAAGCAGCCAGCGAATCATCTTCCGTGACATGTGCCGGCAGATGAAATACCCTTCTGGCGACGGCTGGATGCGTCCATCACGAAGGCCTGAGAAAATCGTTTGACCCGAGCATACAGACGCACCTGGTTCGTCGCCGCCGTCATCGCCCTGTTGCTGACGATGATGGTTGAAGTCGTCCACACTATCCACGGTGACTCGCTGACATGGGATGAAGGCGACCACATCTTCGCCGGCTACATGAGCTGGAAGACGCATGACTTCGGCCTGAACCCGGAGCATCCGCCGATGGTGAAGCTGGTGGCGACACTGCCGCTGCTGAGCCTGCCGCTTACGGTGCCCCCGTTGCAGGGACGGTTCTTCAAGACCGAGGCGTACCTCGATGGCCGTGAGCTGCTATTTCGGAATGGCCCGGCGAACGGCGGCCATTACTCGGCTGAGTCGCTGACGTTTCGCGTACGGCTGTTTGCGCTGGTGTTTGCACTGGGCACGGCGCTGGTGGTGTTCTTCGCGGGACGTGAGATGTTCTCGCCTGCGGCAGGCCTGTTTGCGCTGGCAATCTTCTGTTTTGAGCCGAACACCCTGGCCCACAGCGGCTTTGTGACGACTGACATGGCAGCGTCCGGCACGATGCTTGCCACGGTGTACCTCTTCTGGCGATGGACGAAACGCCCCTCATGGCAGCGATTGTTGTTTGTCGGACTCGCTGGCGGGCTCGCGCTGGCGGCCAAGCACTCGACGGTGCTGCTGGCACCGATGCTGGTAGCTCTGGCGCTGGGCGAGCTTGCTGGCCGCTGGTTCGCGGAGCGCAATGAGCCCGAAGAGTCACGCACGCTGGGCCGCGCGGCGGTGCATCTGGCCGCAGCGCTTGTCGCGATTACCGTGATCTCGGTGACTGTGCTGTGGGCGTTTTACGGATTCCGTTACAACGCGCGGCCTGCTGGGTTGGCACTGTCGCCATCACTCAAAGACTATGTCGGTCCGCTTGCAGGAGTAGAGGCGCGTGGCATTCTGCTCGCCGCGCACCTGCATCTGCTGCCGGAGAGCTGGCTCTACGGCCTGGCCGACGTGCGCGCGATGGCTAATGGCATGCCCAGCTACTTCTTCGGCAAGGTCTACCTGCATGGCGTGTGGTTCTACTTCCCTGTGCTGTTCACGATCAAGACCACGCTGGGGATGTTGGCGATGCTGGCGGTGACTGTTTATGCGATCGCGCGTGGTTGGCTGAGCCGCGGGTGGTTCGATGGCGGACGCGAGCTTTGGTTTCTCATCGCGCCGCCACTGCTCTACCTGGCTGTTGCAATGGACTCGCACCTGAACATTGGTGCGCGACACATTTTGCTGGTGTGGGTCTTTGGCTGCGTTCTTGCGGGCGCGGGCATGGCCGCGCTGTCGCGACGCGATCGGCGCTGGACATGGGTTGTTACCGTGCTGCTGTTTTTGCATATAGGGAGCAGCCTGCGCGCTGCACCGAACTACATGGCCTATGCAAACGAGGCGTGGGGCGGGCCGACGCAGACGTATCGCTATCTTTCCGACTCGAACACGGACTGGGGCCAGCAGATGCTCGCAACATCCGCATACCTGCGCGAACACAACATCCACGAGTGCTGGATCGCCTACTTTGTCTCGCCGTTTGTTTTGCCGGAGGACTATGGCATCCCCTGTCAACGGTTGGTGACGCCGGATTCGCTGTACTTCGGAGGCGAAGCCCTGCATGTGCCCCCGGTGATCCACGGGCCAGTGTTGATCAGTGCGGGCAGCCTGAATGGCTTTGAGATGGGCTCATCCGTACTGAACCCACTGGAAGGGTTTCGCCATGTGAGGCCGGATGCCTACATTCAAGACGGCGTCTTTGTTTATAACGGTATCTTTGCTGTGCCGTTCGATAGTGCGCTCGGACACATGGAGGCGTCGCAGCAGCTTGCGTTGGCGCACGATATCGCCGGTTCTCTGAACGAGGCGAAGGATGCCGTGCAGCTGGCGCCTGGCGAGGTGCAACCGCAGATACAACTGGGCGATGCGCTCGCGGCAAGCGGAGAAAAAGCCAGTGCTGCCGACGCCTACCGCGCTGCGCTCCCGCGGATTGGACAGATGGACGCAGACGCCAAGGCGCAGTGGACGCAGACCGTGGAGAAGAAGCTCAGCGCGTTGCAGTAGCCAAGTCGCCTCGGACTCTCTGCATCGTTTCCATGTAGAAGGCGAGATTGTGGATGGAGTTGAGCGTCGCGCCCAACGGTTCACCGCATGCGAAGAGATGACGCAGGTAAGCACGGGTGTAGCGTTGACACACCATGCAGGCGCAGCCTTCGTCGATGGGGCGCTCGTCTTCTGCGTTGTCCTGCTTTTTGATGTTCAGCCGCAAAACGGCGCTGGCGCGGTCGTTTGGGTCTTCGCGGATGAAGAGCAGACCGTGACGCCCTGCACGCGTGGGTAGAACGCAGTCCATCATGTCTACGCCCATGCGCGCGTACTCCTCGATCTCGTCCGGATATCCGACGCCCATCACGTAGCGCGGTTTGTCCTTGGGCAGCACCTCCAGCGCAAGGGCGATCATCTCGCGCGTGACCTCGCGTGGCTCGCCTACCGCCAAGCCGCCGATGGCGTAGCCGGGCAGGTCCATCTCAACGAGCCGTTCTGCGGACTCGCGACGTAGGTCGGGATACATGCCGCCCTGCACGATGCCGAAGAGCGCCTGATGCTTCCCCGCAAAGCGTGCTGCGTCGTACCCCATCACAACGTCGCGAGCGAGCGGATGCGTCCACGGGACCTCGTCGCGGTGTGCAAGCCAGTAATCCTTGGAGCGCTGCGCCCACGCGTGCGTCAATGCCATCGAGTCTCGGGTGCGCTCCCAGCTTGCGGGTGTTTCGACGCACTCGTCGAAGACCATCATGATGTCGGCTCCGAGCGCGATCTGCACGGCCATCGAGTGCTCTGGCGAGAAGAAGTGTTTCGACCCGTCGAGGTGAGAGCGGAACTCGACGCCATCGGCGGAGATCTTGCGCAGCTTCGCCAGCGAGAAGACCTGGAAGCCGCCGGAGTCCGTGAGCATGGGTCGCTGCCAGCTCATGAAGCGGTGCACACCTCCGGAACGCGCGATCAGCTCATGACCGGGGCGCAGATAGAGGTGATAGGTATTGGCGAGGATGATCTCTGCATTGATCTCTTCGACGACGTTTTGCGGGACGGCCTTGACGGTGGCGGCGGTGCCGACAGGCATGAACACCGGGGTCTGAACGACGCCATGCGGCAGCTCCAGCTGCGCGCGCCGTCCTCCAGACCCCGTAGTGGTTTCAACTTGAAATCGAAGCGACATCTCGCTTTATTGTAAGTGGCGCAGCTACTCGGGCTGCTTATCCTTCGGCTTTCCGGCGTCGTCTTCGTCGTTCCACTGTTTCTGCGCGTCCTTCAGGGTCTTCTGCGCGTTCTCCATCTGTCTCTGCATCTCTTTGTCATCGATCTTCAGATCTTTCATCTTTTCTTTCATCTTGAGCTGCAGGTCGTTGAAGTCGAAGTTGTAGTTGAAGTCATGGTGGAGATTGTCGAGCATCAGGTCCAGGTGCATCTGCTCCTGCGGGGAGATCATGGCAAGTGCTGGTAGCCCCGCCAGTGGTCCGAACACCAGCACGCCCATATCGCTGTGCTCGCCTTCACCCCGTTTGCGGATCGTATGAATGAACGTTAGCTCCTTCGGTTCGACGGTGATGATCGCCGTCTCGACGTAGTTGTCCGTGCGACGCTTGCTGCAGATGTCTGTGGATTCGCCCGACTTCAGATTGCGTGTGTGCACAGAGCAGTGCCAGTCTCCGGTGTTGAGCTTGTTGCGGATGGCGTCCACGTCCTCGATGCGATACATGCCCGGCCTCTCGTAGCTGTAAGAGCGGACCACGTTCAGAAGCATGCTGTGCGCTGCCTTGCTGTTGGAGCCGCCCACAAGATCGAGCGTGTCGGGGTCCATGGTCACCTCATTCACGTCGCTCGCGCCCTTGGCGAAGATCTCCGTGCCCGCGAAAAGATCGTCCTTTGCAGGTACAGGCGAGCTTGTCTGCGCCATTGCCGACACGCCGGTCCACGCGCCCAACATCAACACCGCCATCCACTTTGTCATCTTCATCAACGTATCCTCCAAAATTCTTCTGATCTATTCCAACGGCACGCCGGCACGTTGCAACTGCTCACGGGCATGAGCAAGCGCCTGATCGGTAATGCGAGTTGCCGTCTCAAACTGCTGCTCGGCGCGCTCGCGCTCGTGGCGCTGATGGACACGCTCACCAGTGAAGATACCGATGGCCAGCATAGCCGCGATGGCACCGCTGACCCATGTGCTGGTGCGCGGCGACATCACAAATACCTTGCGGCGAGGAGCCGATTCCACCCTCACCATCACCCGGTCAGCAAAATCCGGCGGCGCGTCGAGGCGCTGCAGCGCCTGCGTCAACCGATGTTCAAACTGCTTCTCTTCAAACTCGTTCATCGCACATACTCCTTCATCGTTACTGCGGCCTTCCTTCGCAACAGCTGAAGCCCGCGCTGCAGATTGCTCTTTACCGTGGCCAGCGGCTGGTTCAGCAGGGTCGCAATCTCGTGCGGCGTCATCTCCTCCTGGTAGCGCAACACCACTACGACACGCATCTGTTCCGGCAGCGTACGCAGGAGCTCTTCCAGCAAAGCGACCACCGCTGCACTGAGCGCTTCGCCGTTCTCTTCGACGTGCTGCTCTTCAATCCACTCCTCGGCCTGCGCCTCCGGCCTACGCGAGCGACGACGCAGTGCATCAGTAGCGCGGTGAACCGTCACGCGGCGCAACCAGAAGCGAGCATGATCTTCGCTTTCGAGCCGCACCTGGCTGCCTGTCAGCTCCCGATGCAGCTCCAGGAACGCATCCTGGGCGACCTCTTCGGCCGTGCCACGTTCGCCGGTAACGCGCAGCGCGAGAGAGAACACCATGCGTTGGTGTGTCTCCACGAGTCTGCGGAAGTCGGTTGCTTCAATACTCATCTGCGTGTTCAGCCGAGGCCTCAATACCTGCTCACTCACCTATACGCAGGGATGAGGCCGCCGGGATGCAAAATCTAGCCTGCGGCGGGTTTTTCTTGTAACTCACTCAATCGGCTAGGTTTGAGCAGGCTGCTGAAGCAGCAGGGCGACCGCCGCCGGAACAGAAAGATCGTGATCGAAGTAGTGGAAGCCAGAGCGGGTGATGTCGTTGTTCTTCGCCACGCTTTTGAAGAGAGCGGCCTTTCCGCTGATAGCTGAGACGACATGCAGGGTCCGCCAGTGACCTTCGATGTCCTGACGGTCGCTGGAGAAGTGGCTGCCGGGCTTGACGCTACCCAGCAGGCCGAAGCCGATGTTGACGGGTTGCGCGAGGTGGCCGTCGATGTGGATCAACCGCATTTGATGGGCGTCGATTGCGACCGTGCCGCTCATGCCGTGCAGCACCTGGTCCTCCACGCCGCTGGGCGAGACTGCCGGATTCGGATGGAAGTCCATGTGCCAGATGCCGTCCTGCAGACTCACGTTGTCGAAGAGGAAGTCGGTCGGCAGCAGCTCCAGCATGTGCCGGGCGTGCTGCTCGTCGTGGCGCTCCGCCTTCTCCCTGGCGATGAACGCGTCGGGGTGCGCTGCGATAGCGGAGAGGCGATCGCGCTCTTTCTGTACGGCTTCGTGAGAGAGTGACTGGCCGTCCACCGCAAGCAGCAGGCGCACACGAGCGTCCGGAGTCTCGATGATCCGCTCGGTCCAGAGGTGGCCGCCTGTGCGGTCGGAGCGCTCCTGCGACAGGTACTCGTAGTAGTCCTTATGCAGGGCCGCGTCCTGCTCGTTAGCGATCACCGGCTTCAAGACCTCGACGGGCGTGCGTGGAGCTTCCTGCGCAGCAGAGTGAAGACATGCGACCAGAAGCAAAGGCAACAACCCGACAAAGCAGGTCACGCGAACGAATGGGGTGGCATCAAGTTTGGGAATAGCAGGCTCCAAAGACGGGCGACGCGCCAAGCAAAAACGTTTAGACGCAAAGCCCTGCTTCGAGTCTACGAATCTTCTCCAGTCGTTGCATGACCGAACCGTCAGTTTGAGGCTGTCAGGGTCGTTGGCGGAGCATGCAATAGGAGATCTGCGGCCTCAGCGACGGAGAGGTCGCGGTCGAGGGGCTGGAAGGACGCGCGGTGCAGATCGAGATTGAGATCGACGTTCTTGAAGACCACCGCCTTGGCGTGAACTATCGTCGCGACGTGCATCGTGTGCCAGCGCCCATCAATCTGTTCCCTCTCGCTGATAAAGTTTGTCCCGGTTTGCACATTGGCCAGCAGCCCGAAGCCTATCGGCACATCCTGCGTAAGGTGAAACTCCATCCGCACCAGACGCTGCTGCTGCGCGTCGATGACGAGCTTGCCTGCCATGTTGTGAAGGATGCGCTCTTCGATGCCGGTGGGCTGATAGTTTGGGTTGGGTCGGAAGGTCATCTTCCAGAGGCCGTTCTCCAGCACCACATTCTCAAAGAGAAAGTCGTGCGGCAGCGCCTCCAGCATATCTCTGGCACGCTTCTCTTCAGCGCGGGTGTTCTGCTCGTGCTTGATGAAGATCTCAGGATGCTTGCGCAGGTTTTCCATCCGCGCGCGCTCCTGCTGGAGGCGGTCCGGCTGCAAAGGGACGCCATCCACCGCAAGCAGAAACCTCACGCGGCCTGGCGACGTCTCCACGACACGCTCGGTCCACAGATGGCCACCGGTGCGAGCGGAGCGCTCATTGGAGATGTACTCGTAACGCTCAGGATGCGCTGCGGCGGCGTTCTCGTTGTCGATCATCTGCTGGACGACCTGCAGCGGCGTCTGCTGAACCTGCGGCGTAACCGGCGGCTCCGCCAAGGCGGTGGCCGCGAACAGCGCGCCGAATACCAACAGCCATTTGCAGGGCGAAGAAGTGAGCTGCGAACGCCGATGTGCAGCCATGCGATGACCTCCACGCATGCAGTCTAGCTGTATAGGATGCGCAGAATGATTGCAGCCGTGTGAGAACTTTGAGACCACCTGTGGAACACTGTCAACGATAAAATTCACGTTCGCGTAACCGGTATCCTTAGGCCAGCGCCCATGACTGTCGACCAGACCCTCCACGAAGCTGCTGCACACATCGCGCGCCGCGATGCGGAGTTGCTGCTGGCATACCTGCTGCAGCGCGACCGCACATGGCTCATGACACACCGCGCAGACATACTCTCCGCGGAGATACATGGGCAGATGCAGGATTTAGTAGCACGACGGGCGCGCCACGAACCATTGCAGTACATCCTTGGTCAGCAGGAGTTCTACGGCCTGCCGCTGCGCGTAACTCCCGACACCTTGATACCGAGACCCGAGACGGAACATCTGGTAGAGGCTGTTCTTGAAGCAGCCCCCCGTTTGCATCAGCCGCCACGCATCGTCGACGTTGGCACCGGTACAGGCGCGATTGCTCTGGCGTTGGCGAAGAACCTTCCCGACGCGCGTATTTATGCCTGCGATCTCTCCGCTGCCGCGCTGGAGGTTGCGAGGGACAATGCCCAGCGACTTGGCCTGCGCGAGCGGATCGAGTTTCGGCAGAGCGACCTACTGGCCGGATATATGTCCGCTAGCAGTCGTGATGATCTGTTCGACGCGGTCATCTCTAACCCACCCTATGTACCCAAGGGCGACGCCGCCGAGATGCAGCCCGACGTGCGCGATTACGAACCGCACATGGCGCTCTTTGCCGGGGACGATGGGCTCACGATCTATCGCCGCCTCGTCGTTGAGGCGCACACCATGCTGCGGCATGGCGGGCTGCTGGCGATGGAGATTGGCTTCGGCCAACGGGAAGCTCTTGCGACGCTGCTGGACGCCTGGCAAAGTGTCCGCTTTGTGGATGATTATGCCGGCATCCCTCGCGTGGTGCTGGCAGAGAAGCCTTGAAGCGTGAGATCAGGATTACGCGATGGATGAGTCGGTCAACGCCCGATGCAGCATGTACGCTCCCAGAATGGCGAGCAACAGAGCCAGTAAGGACTCACTGAGCGCAACGGGCAGATCGCGGCCCAGGCGGCGTCCTCCCCATAGACGCAAGCGAATCCCTCCAAAGGCTCCGCAGAATACGCCGATGAGGCCAAACAGGACGCCGCCGGCCCAAGGCTCAATGAGCGCACGTGCAGCCATCGCCCCGACAAAGCCGCCGAACGCGCAGCGAGCCAGCAACAGTGGCAGGTCAGTGCGGTTCGGGGTGATGGGCAAGGTGTCTCCGTAGTATTCGCCTAGCGCGAACAGCGTAAAGACGACCACAGAGATGGGGTTCGCCAACCAGAGCGACCATCCCTGCTGCGGCAGAAGGCCCAGCCAGGCGAACCAGCAAACGACGGCAATTCCCGTCATCGTACGCATGCCCGTAGCCATGCCAAGAAGAAAGTACCACTGCATCGGTTGCGTGCCCCAATCTGCTGCGAGTCGTTCTACTGCGGGTCGTCGTCGTACTCGTCCTGACCCGGCTGTTTCCCACCTAGTTTGACGGGGGTAACCGGCGGCGGGGTTCCCACGGGGGCGGACACCTGCCCGGGCGCCAGCGCGACAGGCGCAACCGGCGGACGCGCCGCGCCACCCGAAGGTGTAGCCGTGATGCCAGTCGTGTTTACGGTAATCGGAGCAACGGGCTGCGCGCCGATGGTCGTCGGGGCGTCAGGATCGCCGGTCGCGGGTATGCCGGCCTCGCCCGTCGTCGCCTGAATCTGCACAGGGGTGATGGCGCGGCGACGTCGGTGGACCACTGCTGGTGCCGGAGCGGGGTCAACCACGGGAGGTGGAGAGATGATCGGCGAAGAGATGACCGTGGTCGTCGTCGTTACAGTCTGCGACGACGCGGGCGGTGTGCTGGGCTGCTGCTGTGCGACCACTGCCGATGCTGGCGCGGCAACCGGTGAGGCCTGAACCGGAGCTGATGGCACAACAGTCATCGTGGTGACCGGCGCAGGTACGGGCGGTGCCGCCGCGCTGGTTGGTTCAGCAGCAGGCAATGCCACTGAAGCAGCCGCCGGATGGGCGTCGACAGGTTCAGCCGCGGGCGGTGCAGGCGCGGCCTCCAGCGTCGTCGGTGCAATACTGACCGGGATGATCGGACGGTGGTGTCTCGGTGGCGCGGGCTGATCTGCAGCTGGCGCATCGGCAGTTACCGCAGGAGCCGCCGATGCCGGCGCGGCTGGATTCTCCACGAACGCCGGCGCTGATGCGTCGCTGGCGAAGCGCCAAGTGGTGAGATACGCGAGCTCGAGGATCTTCGTCATCTTCGCGTAGTCGATCTTCTCGGCCGTGTCCGTGATGTGGTGATAGTCCGGATGGAAGCCGGTGAACCACCACATCGCTGGAACGTTACGCAGCAGAAACGGGAACTGGTCGGAACGGAAGAGGACGTTCAGCGCGGAGTCATGATCGAAGCGGTCATCCAGCACGAGGTTGATACCGGTGTTGTCCTCATCAGCAACGACCCTCGCGTACTCCGGCGAGTACTCCGCACCGACGAGGTTCAGCCGGTTAGTCGTGTCTACGGGGATATCCATAAGACCGTCAGTCTGCGGACTGGCCTTCTCGTCGCGGCCGATCATGTCAAAGTTGATCATCGCCCGCGTGGTGGAGAGCGGACGCAATGGGTGTTGCGCCATCCAATAACTGCCGAGCAGGCCGCGTTCTTCGCCAGCAAAGACTACAAAGAGAATGGAGCGCCTTGGCTTGGCTCCATTCGCGCCAAAAGCACGTGCCAGCGCGATGACACCAGCCGTTCCCGATGCGTTATCATCCGCGCCGTGCCAGGTCTCGACGCAGTCAGGTCCTGCGGGCGTAGGTTGTCCTGCCTGATCAACGCCCTCTTTGCCCGCCGGGCACGGAGCCGTGCCATCG
This sequence comes from Acidobacteriaceae bacterium, assembly GCA_903970395.1. Taxonomy (GTDB): domain Bacteria; phylum Acidobacteriota; class Terriglobia; order Terriglobales; family Acidobacteriaceae; genus Granulicella. Next base: position 9,689 of record CAJCIM010000022.1, on the reverse strand, counting down.
TGGTCATGGTGGGCACTGATGATGATGGTCTCTGACGAGAGCTGCGGGTCGCTGCCTTTGAGAAGGGCAACGACGTTCTTGAGTGTGCCGCTTTCCTCGCTGACGTTGCGCAGGTGTAATGATACGGTCGTCTGCGGCAGGGCGAGGCTCTGCGGCTTCAGGTCGGTGTCGATCTTGGTCTGCAGGTCGCCGCCGGTGGCGCCGCTGGTGGCCAGCAGAGCCTTACCCACGTCGTCGGTTACGGTAACCAGAGGAATCTTCAGCTCATCTTCGTCGATAGCCTGCAGCGGGAGCGGAGTCGCGCGCTGCAGCGAGCCGCCAATGCGGGCTGCGCGCTCTGCGTTGGTGGGATGCTTGCGGTTCGGTTCAGCCACCACGATCACAGCCACCGCTCCGTGCATCTGCGCGTTCAGCAGCTTTACTCGGGTGGTCGCATACTTCGTGTTTCCGATGCCATAGAAGACCGACTGTGGGTCGTTCTCCTGCGGCTCATGGTCAAAGATAAGGACGATCTTACCCTTGACGTCGATATTGGCGTAGTCGTCGTAGTTCAGCCCCGGCGCCGTGATGCCGTAGCCCGCAAAGACGACGGGCGCAGTGATGTTGACGGGGTGCTTAAATGCGCCGAAGGCCTCTGGAGCGTGCCACACCGTTGACTGCCCGTTGCGCATCATCGTGACCGTACTATTGGCGCGGTCGGGACGGTATTCAATAATGTCGAAGCTTTGCTCATACGACGGCATGCCGTTCGCCCTGATCGCGACGGGGTCGAAACCTGCCTTGGCAAACTGGCCGGCGATCCACTGCACCGCAAGGTCGTCACCGGGCTGCATGCTCATACGGCCCTGCAGATGGTCCGACGCCAGGAACGAGATATCGTGATGCAGATCGCTTTGCGTCAGCGCATTAAAGCCCTTCCGCTCGTCTTCAGGGACGTTCGGTGACTGTGCGTACGTTTGCGTTGAGACGCAAACTGTCGCCAGCACGAGAGAGAGGGACAAAAAGTGCCGCATAGCCTCATCCTACCTGTTACCTTGAATTCCGCTAGTGTTACTTAAGTTTGCCTGCCAGGAGCTCGCTTCCGAGGATCAGCCAGACTAGTGCGTGGCAACCATCGTCTGGGCGAGCTGATGCAGTCCGCTGCCGTTCGCGGCACGGGTGTAGAACATGTGTCCACCGGGGAACTCATGGATCTGCACCTGTCCCGCGAGCTTGGGAGGCAGCTGGTTCTGGGTCAGTACCGAGCCCATGAAGGGACACGACAAGTCGTTCCATCCATGGACAATCAGTACCTGCAGTTTGGGGTCCGCAGCGATCGATTCGCGCAGGTCTTCCACCGCACCGCGCCGCAGATCCGGCGAGCTGCGCTCCCAGGCGCTGCTTACCTCATACGACAGCGCGTAGTAGCGTGCGTCGGTCTTCCACCCGACGGTGTTGGTGATGAAATCCACCATCGCGGTTGTGGTCGGGGCGATGATACTTTCCAAAATGGGATCGTTCGATTGCTGGAACGGCGAGTATGGATAAGGGTCGGGCAAGGTTACGTTGGAGTCGTAGACGGAACCGATCTCGCCTTTCTCGCGGTGGACCTCGCGGAGATATGCGCCGGTTTCGAGGCGTCCTCCGGAGTAGCGGACGAACATCGGATCAAGTCCGGTCATCTCGGTGACTTTGGCGATCATCGCATCGGTAGCCGCCTTGTCCTTCGGGCCGGCGATCAGCGTAGAAGCGTAATCGCCTTCGGTGTAACCGATGACCTGCTTCATGGCGTCGTCGGTGAGTTTGCCCTGCGACTCAAGATGCGCGGCGGTGATGGACGGAAGCGTGACCATCCATGGAATCGGCGAGAGATTCTCGTCGCCGAACTGCGGATTGAGATAGGGGCTGACCAGCACGAGGCCGTTGACTGCAACGCCGAGCTGCGACTGCAGATAGTGCGTGACGCGCGGGCCGCGATAACCACCGTAGCTTTCGCCCATCACGTACTTCTTGTCGAGCAGGCGGTTGTTCATCACGAGCCACTTGTAGATGACCAGCGAGAGATATTCGATGTCGGGCGTGGGCGAGTAAAAGAGCTTCTTGGTCTGCGCCTCGTCGACCAACGACTTGGAAAAGCCGGTGCCGATGGGGTCAATGAAGACCAGATCGGCGACATCGAGCCAGGTGCCGGGATTGTCTTTGAGGATTGCGGGATCGGAGGCTGAGTCACCGGCGTTGGCAAAGGAGAGATGCTTCGGGCCGATCGCGCCGAGGTTCAGATAGACCGAGGAAGCACCAGGGCCGCCATTGAAGGCGAAGAGCACGGGACGCGAGCTCTCGCCTTTGGCCTTGTCAAGCACATAGGACGTGTACATCACGTCGCCGGTGGGTTTGCCTGTGGCGTCCTTCAGATGAATGGTACCGACTGTCGCTGTGTAGTGCAGCGTCTTGCCGTTGACGGTGATGGTCTGTGGGATGGATTTGTCGTCGGGGAGCCCTTCGGGCTTGGCGGCGTCAGGCTTGGGCGCGGCTTTGGCGTCTGCGGACTTGTCGGGCGAAGGCTTGCCGTCCTGCTGCGGCTGGGCAAAGAGAGGGAGGCTGAGAAGCAGCAGAGCAGGGGCGAGATGTCGCGAAGTCATATTGGGTTAATGTACCTTGCGCACGACCCTTCATGGGAGTGGAGGCCTCCCCTACCGTACTTTTTCATGCAAAGTCCTGATTTTGTATCTGTTTAAATGCGGACTTGTGGACGTCTATGAAAACAGGGACCCAATTCGCAAAGCCTTCACGCCAAGCGGGTAGAGCCTACAGGGAGTGCCGGACGAAATGAGCGCCGTTACCCCCTGTACTGATCGTCGGTGACGTGTTCCAGCCAGTCGACTGCTTTGCCGTCGAGCCTTTCCTGGATGGCGATGTGGGTGACAGACGTTGTTGAAGTACCGCCGTGCCAGTGGCGTTCGCTGGGAGCGAACCAGACGACGTCGCCGGGGCGGATCTCCTGCACTGGGCCGCCATCCTGCTGGGCCCAGCCGCACCCGGCGGTGACGATGAGCGTCTGCCCAAGCGGGTGCGTGTGCCATGCGGTGCGCGCGCCGGGTTCAAAGGTAACGATGGCCCCACTGATGCGGGCAGCGTCCGTGCCCTGAAACGGCTGGTCGATGCGGACGTTGCCGGTAAACCAGTCTGCGGGGCCCTTGTTCGATGGCTGCGAGCCGTTGCGTGTGATCTGCATGTGTACTCCGTTCTCAGTTCTCAGTGTCCGGTTTCCCCGTGTTGCGACGGGATCTTATAGTCCGGTCATTTTTTCAATGGCTTCAGGATACCGGTCGCCCTCCGGCTTGATGCTCGCGGCGGCGGTTTCGATCTGCTTGAGATCGTCCGCGGTGAGATCAACCGAGGCAGCGCCGACGTTCTCTTCCAGGCGATGCAGCTTGGTGGTGCCCGGAATCGGCACAATCCACGGCTTCTGAGCGAGCAGCCAGGCAAGGGCGATCTGCGCGGTCGTCGCGTTCTTCTGCTTCGCGATGGTGGCAAGCAGATCGACGAAGGCCTGGTTGGCAGCCATGGCCTCTGGGGTAAAGCGCGGCAGCTTGCTGCGGAAGTCAGTGCTGGCGAAGGTGGTGTCCGTGCTCATTGCTCCGGTGAGAAAACCCTTGCCTAGCGGGCTGTACGCGACGAGACCGATGCCGAGCTCTTCGAGCAGGGGAATGATCTCAAGTTCCGGCTTGCGCCACCAGAGCGAGTACTCACTTTGCAGCGCAGCTACGGGCTGCACGGCGTGCGCGCGGCGGATGGTCTGCGCGCCTGCCTCAGACATGCCGAAGTGCCTGACCTTGCCTGCGGCGATGAGATCCTTGACGGCGCCAGCGACCTCTTCGATGGGCACGTCCGGGTCGACGCGATGCTGGTAGAAGAGGTCAATGGCGTCGATGTTCAGGCGCTTGAGAGAAGCCTCAGCGACCTGCTTGATGTGCTCCGGCTTGCTGTTGAGGGTCTGCGTGCCAGGAGCGCCGTTGGGAACGCAGTTGAAGCCGAACTTGGTGGCAATGACCACCTTGTCGCGGATGGGCGAGAGCGCTTTGCCAACAAGCTCTTCGTTGATCCACGGGCCGTAGACCTCAGCGGTGTCGAAGAAGTTGATGCCCAGGTCGACGGCCTTGTGCATAAGGGCGATCATCTCATTGTCGTCCTGCGGTGCGCCGTAAGAGAAACTCATGCCCATGCAGCCAAGGCCGAGGGCCGAGACTTCGAGATCGCTGTTACCGAGTTTACGTTTCTGCATTGTGATGCTCCTGTGATGGGTTTATTGAATCGGTCTAGAAGTTTTCGCGCATGATTATGTTTGCGATGTCACGCGCATTTTATGTCGGGCCTTCAGCTCTCTTAGCACTTCCTCGTTTCGGCGCCCAGCCCTTGGGGCTGGGCTGGGATATAGCCGCGCCGTTGGCGCTAAAGCGATGGCGCTGAATAAAGGCAAGAGAACGAGCAATGGCAGATGCAAACGCAGATTCCCTTCGGGAATGACAAACAAAACACTCGTGCCAAACAAAACAACGGCTTCAGTTGATGGAGGTTTCGCGGTTGACTTCGCGCCAGTGGCTGGGTGGTACACCTTCCCAACCACGGAAGGCGCGGGCGAAGGAGTTGGCGTCCTCGTAGCCGAGCAAATAGGCGGCTTCATTGAGTTCGAGGACGGAGTTACGGAGGTAGTAGCGCGCCATCTGGTGCCGCGCTTCGTCGAGGACGCGTTGAAAGCTGGAGCCTGACTCCTGCAGGCGGCGTTGCAGTGTTCGCGAGCTCATATGAAGCTCGCGTGCGACGTCGTCCGTTGTGGGACGATGGCCGGTGAGCCGTTGCTGAATGGCTCCACGAACGAGTTCAAGGAAGCTGTCGTCGCCGCTGGTGTGCTGTTTGAGGTCGAGTTCAAACTGCGGGGCAAGCATCTCCAGCAGTTCGGCGTTGCGTGTGACGAACGGAAGCTCTGCGTCGCTGGAGCGGAAGACGATGGCATTCTGCGAGCTGCCGCAGACGACCGGGCAACCGAAGTGCCGTTCGAGTGCGTTGACATGCGCGCGCGGCTGCACAAGCTCCAGCCGCACGGGAGAGAGCTGCGTACCTGTGCCGCGACGCACGATGGTGAGCATCCACGCAAAGCAGTGTTCGACGAGCACGTGCGGTTCGGCCTCAACGGCGAGGGTCCACACAAACTGAAGACTCCACTCTCCATTCTGGTGGCCCTGCACGATCTCCTCTGGAACAGAGAGGCGTTTGTAGCGTGCGAGGTGGTTGACCGCGGCGCCGAAGTTTTCGGTGGACAGCGCAGCAATGCCGCTGGGGTGAAAGCGCTCCATCTTCGTCTCCGTGCCGAGCTTGATGCCGATGGCGGGATCGCCGCTGACCTCGGCGACGGCACGCCAGAGGGCGAAAAGCTCCTCCGTGGTGAGAAGGATGCGGGTCTGCTGAAAGAGGTCCTGCGGGAGCCCTGCGCGGCGCAGAACTGCCGCCACAGGGACTTCTGCCTCTTCCATCCTTGTACGGATAATGCCGGAGATGCGAAAGTGCTTAAGCATAAGAGTTATCAGGATTTCAATGAGGCCATGTCGATCGAGAAGCGGTACTTGACGTCTGACTTGAGCAGCCGCTCGTAAGCATCGTTGACCTGTTGGATGGCGATGACCTCAACATCGGATGTGATCTTATGCTCGCCACAGAAATCGAGCATCTCCTGGGTTTCCTTGAGGCCGCCGATGGGCGAACCGGAGATACTGCGGCGGGCCATAATGAGGCCGAAGGAGTTGAAGCTGAGTGGCTTCTCCGGAGCGCCGACGAGAGTGATATTGCCATCACGGGCGAGCAGCTGGATGTAGGCGTTGATGTCGTGGTCGGCCGAGACGCAGTCGAGGATGAAGTCGAAGGTGCCGGTGTGCTTCTTCATCTCAGCGGCATCTTTGGAGATAACGACCTCATCTGCGCCGAGGCGTTTTGCGTCCTCTACCTTGCTGGGCGAGGTGGTGAAGACGACGGTGTGCGCGCCCATGGCCTTGGAGAACTTGACGCCCATATGGCCGAGACCACCGAGACCGACGATGCCGACCTTCTTGCCGTGGGTGATACCCCAGTGATGCAGCGGCGAGTAGGTGGTGATGCCGGCGCAGAGTAATGGCGCTGCCGCGGCGAGGTCGAGGTTCGACGGGATGTGCAGGACAAAACGCTGATCGACGACGATGGAGTCAGAGTAGCCACCGAAGGTATGGCCGCCGGTGTGCTTATCGGGAAAGCCATAGGTGAGAACCTGGTTGGGACAGAACTGTTCGAGGCCTTCCTTGCAGGCGGGACAGGTGCCGTCGGAGTCGACCAGACAGCCGACGCCGGCGAGGTCGCCAGGTTTGAAGCCGGTGACGGCGGAGCCGACTTTGGCGACACGGCCGACGATCTCGTGGCCCGGGACGCAGGGGTAGGCCGTGGCGAAGACATCCTTCCACTCGTTGCGCACCATGTGCAGGTCAGAGTGGCAGATGCCGCAGAAGAGGATGTCGATCTGCACATCGTTCTCGGTGGGATCGCGCCGCGCGATCGTAGTGGCAGCTAGCTGCGACGTCGGGCTGGTTGCGGAGTAGGCTCTCGCGTTGAACATGTACCTACGTTAGACCCAGAGGGTCGCCGTCGCCATGCACAGTGCGCCAAAGTCCCTGCAAGATGCGCCATTCGTTCGGCCTGCCAAATGCTAGATGTCCATCCTTTGATGGATGCGCCAGAGGCCGCCACGGGGTAGACTTCGCGCCATGGCGATCCTTACCGAACCGATTGGCAGCATTCCCCGGCCCGCAGCCTTGTTGCAGGCGTTGACTGCGTTTAAGGCGAAGCAGATCAACGACGTAGAGCTGCAGAAGGCTTACGCGAGCGCCCTGCAGGACACGATTGCGCGGTTTGAGCAGACCGGATCGCCGGTGATCAGCGATGGCGAGCAGACGAAACCCAGCTTCGCTACCTATCCGCTCGCCGGGCTCACCAATCTAGCGCCCGATGGGGTGACGATTCCATTTGCGGATGGGCACACGCGGCAACTGCCTCGGCTGACGGCGGCGCCGTTCCGTTATGGCGTCCATGCGGAGAGTTTTTTGCGGGCGGCACGTGGGTATACAAAAGCGCCGATCAAGCAGGCTGTCATCTCCGCCTCCGCGATGAGCCTGCTCTATCCGGCTGAGGGGATACCGGGGTATCCGCGTGAGGCGTTTCTGGAGAACCTGATTGCGGAGGCCGCGAGTGATATTCGGGGCGCGCTTGAAGCTGGCGCTGCAACCGTTCAGATCGACTTTACCGAAGCGAGATTGTCACTCAAACTCGACCCCTCGGGCGGTCTGCTGCGAAGCTTCGTCGCGCTCAACAACCGGGTGCTGGAAGGCTTTCCTGCCGAGGAGCGGCAGCGGATTGGCGTGCATGTGTGCCCCGGCGGCGATCACGATTCCACGCACAGCGCAGATGTGGACTACGCGGCGCTGCTGCCGGATCTGTTTCAGATGAACGTCGGCCGTTTCTACCTGCAGATGGCCAGCGAGCCCGACAGGAAGCGCGCGCTGACGACCGTCAGCCAACTGATCAAGCCGGATCAGCTCATCTTCGTCGGCGTGATCGACCCCATCAATCCGGAGATTGAAACAGCAGCGCAGGTCCGCGACCGCGTCCTTGAAGCTGCGTCGATTCTTCCCATCGCGCAGCTGGGCACCACCGACGACTGCGGGTTTGCGCCCTTTGCCGATGACGTTTCAACGGCGCGCGAGATAGCGTTCAGCAAAATTCAGGCAAGGGTCGAGGGGACAAAACTTGCTGCTCTCGAACTAGGACAGTGACAGCTCCAGCCTTTTCTCTGCTGGATCGATCTTGCCGATGCTGAAGCTGCGCACCTGACCAACCTGCACGCTCCCGGGCTTGCTTGTGTCGTTCGACGCCTTCGTGGCCGGAGAATCTCCGGACTTCCACTTCGACTTCAGCATCGAGCTGAAGGCCGAGAGGTCGACCGCACCTGTGGCCGCTGGCGCGGCGGCGGGTGTCTCCGCCGCTGGGGCAGGCAGGACGCAACTTGCGAAGATTCCCTCGCCCAGCTCGATCTGCGCGACGTTGTTGTTGATCGAGACGACGCGGCCTGTCACAGCATCGCCTTCCTTGTGTTCGGCGAGGAACTCGTCGAGGCCGGTGGGGATGAGCTGCTTGATACTCAGGCGGAGCTGGCGTTTCTCCTTGTCGATCTCAAGCACCTGCGCGCGAACTACCTCGCCGACGCGCAACACATCGGACGGATGATTGAGCCGGCGGTCTGCGATGATCTCGCTGATGTGCACGAGGCCCTGGACACCTTCCGCCACCTGGATGAACGCGCCAAACTTGGTGATGCTGGCTACCGGGCCTTCGACGACGGAGCCGGTGTGGATCTTTTCAGCCGCCTCTACCCATGGATCACCCAGCGCCTGCTTGAGGCCAAGCGAGATGCGGCGGTCGTCGACGCTGATGGCGAGGATGACGGCATCGACGGTGTCGCCGACGTTGAGGACCTCGGTCGCCTTAAGGATGCGCTTGGACCACGACATCTCCGAGAGATGCACGAGGCCTTCGACTCCCGGCGCGATTTCGACGAACGCTCCAAAGTCTGCTGTGCGCGTTACGGTGCCTCGCACGCGGTCGCCGACTTTGAATGTGTCCGGAACGGTGTCCCACGGATGCGGCTGAAGCTGCTTCAAGCCGAGGGAGATGCGCTTGCTCTCCGGATCGATCTTGATCACCTTGAGTTCGAGCTGCTGGCCGACTTCGAGAACGTCCGAGACGTTGGTGACGCGCGCCCACGCGATGTCGCTGACGTGCAGCAGACCGTCGATACCGCCGAGATCGACAAACGCGCCGTAGTCAGCCAGGCTGCGCACCGTGCCATTGACGACTGCGCCTTCGTGCATGGCCGCGAGGCGATGGTCCTTGGCCTTCAGCGCCTCTTCTTCTGTGACTACGCGGCGGTCGATCACAACGTCTTCTTCGGTCACATCGAGCTTGGTGATACGGCAAACAATCTCCTGCCCGACGAGCTTTTCGAGCTCCGCTGCGTCGCGTGTGCCGCTGCGCGAGGCAGGAAGGAAGGCACGGACACCCACATCCACGTGCAGACCGCCCTTAACCACGGCGGTGACCGTGCCCACAACATTGCTGCCGTCCGCAAAGGCCGCTTGCAGGCTGGTCCAGTCCTTGGGTTGCGCCACGCGGAAGAGCGAGAGCTCGTAGTAGCCGTCGGCGTCGCGTCCTTTGACGGAGACCGTAAGCTGGTCGCCGACCTTCCACGGTTCCTTACCGGCAGGCTGCGCGGTGAGTGGGAGGATGCCCTCGGTCTTGAAGCCGATATCGACGAGCACAGCCTCTGCCGTGATGGCAGCGATGGTGCCGTTGATCTGACGGCCCTCTTCCCCCGTGCGGCGATTGCTGGTGCGCTGATACTCCGCGAAGATGTCGCTGAAAGACTCGGCGTCGGCGTCATCCGCAGGGATAGCAGCGGGTGCGATGTCCTGCGGAACGGTGTCTGTATCGGGAAGCGCGGTCTCAGTGGAGAGAGCCGTAACGTCAATCTTGCTGGCGGAGCTGGAATCGGACATAAAACAACACCTTTGGAGCCATATGGCGATGCAGACCAAAGGCCTGCATCGGGTCAGAATATCATCGCGGCGTTAATCGCTCGA
>CAJCIM010000021.1 GCA_903970395.1 Acidobacteriaceae bacterium | reverse complement strand
CTGGCTTAGCGGGCGGTGGTGATTGTGAAGTTGTTGGGTGGGGTGAAGAGGGCGGGGTCGGGTTCGTTCAGCTGGATTTTGGTGACGGTGAAGGTGATGTCCGAGGAGCCGCGCGGGTCAATGCGGTGCGTGAGCAGGTTGACGCCCAGTTGCGGTGAGTACCAAAGCTCCCTGACGACCGTGGTGGGCTTCTGACTGCCGGCGAAGCCGGCGGGGAAGACCGTTGTCTCGCGGGTTCCAGTGCAGGTCTGACCTTCGAGGGTGTTTTCGCCGAGGTTTTCGTTCTGCTGCGTGATGCCGTTGGGGTAGGTGACGGAGACGGGCTGCGCGATGTTGGCAGGTGTCGCGGTATTGCGCGTGACGTTGTCGTATTGATCGCAGGCGAGAGCGTTCGGCTTGCAGATGGTGAGCTGGCGGCGGTTGGGGTCCTGGTAGTCGAGCTCAGAGATTTGGGTTTGCTGTACATCGCCGGTGGGCGTGAAGAAGCGGCGCTCCTGAAAGACGCGACCGGAGCTGTCACGGGCGACGAGGCGATGGTTGAAGGTGATGGTCTGGTTGCCGTCCGATTGAATGTGAACCCACTTTGTGACGACGGTGGCGCTGAAGGGCGCGTTCGGGATAGCGGGGATGTCGATGCTGGTGGTGGTCTCGCGCACAGTGCCGAAGTCCGGGGCATGGACGCCGAGTTGCTGGGCCGCTAGAGGGAGTACGAAGGCGAGAAGAGACACGGAAGCGAGCTTCGGCATGAGAGTCTCCTGCGGCTAGTGTGCCACGGAGGTCGTGGAGCGAAGGTAAAAATTGCGGAAGGAGGTAACGACCAATGCAGAAGCAGATTCCCTTTCGGGAATGACAACCAGAGAAGCAACGGCAACAACAAAGGCAAACGCGGAGGACGCAATGGCTCGCGAAGGAAGGCAACGGGTGGAGAGGGTGTTTGCGGCTCGGTGGGAGCCTGGGGCAGAGTCTCGCTAGGCGGTGACGAGGGAGCCTAGTTTTTCGCCCTGGACGACCTTGAGGATGTTGCCGTGCTCTCGCATGGAGAAGACGATCATGGGGAGGTTGTTGTCCTTGCAGAGGGAGACGGCCGAGATGTCCATGACCTTGAGGCCGAGCTGGATCATCTGCATGTAGGTGATCTCTTCGAACTTGACGGCGTTGGGGTCCTTCTTGGGGTCGGCGGAGTAGATGCCGTCGACACTGGTGGCCTTGAGGAGGACTTCGGCGTTGATCTCCATGGCGCGGAGGCTGGCGGCGGTATCGGTGGAGAAGTAGGGGTTGCCGGTGCCGGCGGCGAAGATGACGATGCGGCCTTTTTCGAGGTGGCGGACGGCGCGGCGGCGGATGTAGGGCTCGGCGATCTGGTGCATGGCGATGGCCGACATGACGCGGCAGAAGTGGCCGGTCTTTTCGATGGCGTCCTGCAAGGCGACCGCGTTGATGACGGTGGAGAGCATGCCCATGTGATCGGCGGCGACGCGGTCCATGTGGATGGCCTGCTCGGCGACACCACGGAAGAAGTTGCCGCCGCCAACGACGATGGCGACCTGGCAGCCGGTAGAGGCGACCTCGGCGATCTCCTGTGCGACTGCATTGATGAAGAGGGCATCGACACCGAAGCCTCGGCCGGCGGCCAGGGCTTCCCCAGAGATTTTGAGAAGAACGCGCTTGTACATATCCCTGTTGAGTTTACCCGCTGCGAGGGGGCTGCGGGGAGGCCTGTGGGCGATAAGCAAAGACTAATCTTATCTGGCTACGAGTATATGCAGCACTTTCGATGCAAGCGCCTGCATGTAAGCTCGCGGCTTCGGCGCTTGCTGCGGCGAAATGCAGGTCTCTCCACTGCGCATCGCGATGAGATTGCGATGCTTCGGTCGAGATGACACATCTGTGGCCGGATGGAGCGGATTGGTGGAACTTTCTCTTCGGAGGCGGCGTAGGATATTTGGCGATGGGCGTGTTTGATGCGCATACTTCGCCGCGAGAGGATGTAACGACGATGCAATCGAGAATTGTTGGGAGCACGATGCCGGTATTGGAGTTTTTGCTGGAGCCGGGTGAGAGTGTGATCTCCGAGGCCGGCGAGCTGAGCTGGATGGGGCAGACCATCAGCATGACGACGCATACGCAGTTGGCTGGTGGGGGTGGGTTCTTTGGTGCGATCAAGCGCGTAGCCGGCGGCGGCACGTTGTTCATGACCGAGTACACCGCGCAAGGGTATCCCGGCGAGGTGGCGTTTGCGGCCAAGATTCCGGGGCACATCGTTCCTCTGGAGATTGGGCCGGGGCACGAGATCATGATCCACCGGCATGGGTTTCTGTGCGCGACGCCGATGATCCAGCTGGGTGTGGGCTTTCAGCAGTCGCTGGGCGCAGGCATCTTTGGCGGCGACGGATTCCTGCTGCAGAAGGTGAGCGGCGTGGGTACGGCGTGGTTGGAGCTGGGCGGTGAGGTTGTGGTGCGCGACCTGCAGCCGGGCGAGACGCTGCGGGTGCACCCGGGGCATGTGGGCGCGTTCCAGTCGAGCGTGAGCTTCCAGATCACGCGGATTCAGGGGATTCGGAATATGTTCTTCGGCGGCGATGGGATCTTTCTCGCGGCTCTGACAGGACCGGGACGCGTGTGGCTGCAGACGCTGCCGCTGAGCAACCTTGCCCATGCGCTGGAGCCGTATCTGCCGCAGAACCGTGGCGAAGGCGCGCGCAATGTGGGCACGGCGGCGGTACTGGGCGGGATCGTCGGAAGTATGTTCGACAACAACCGGTAGAGGCACGAAGGAGTGAGTAAGGAGCAAGGAGTAGAGACGACCGGAGCGGAGGGATTTTGCAGGGTTCCACTGCAGGTCTCTCCGTTTCACACTTTGCGCTCCGGTCGAGATGACAAGATGGGGCAGTTCATGCCTACACCGCGGAGTTTCTTCACTTTTGCGTAGGAAGCGGCGGTGGGGTGTGGTACAACTTCTGCGAGTCGCAGCGGCGGCGTAAGACTGCGCGACGCGAGAAGGAGACGTGCCATGAGTGACGAAACAGGTAGCACCCCTCCGCCAGCAGAGCAGCCATGGACGACGACCCAAACGGGCTATACGACACCCCCTCCGCCCCCGCCGGGATACGTGCCAGCGGCCGCGGGCAGCGGATTGAGCGACAGTGCAGCGGGCGCACTGGCCTATGTGACGATCATTCCGGCGATTGTCTTTCTACTGATCGATCCTTATAAGGACAAGCCTTTTGTGAAGTTCCACTGCTTCCAATGCCTGGGGCTCGCGCTCTGTGGATTTGTCCTGGGCGTAATTGCGGTGATCCCGATCCTTGGATGGATCATCTACATCGTCGGCATTCTGACCATACTGGTGGTGTGGATTCTGTGCATCCTGAAGGCGTCGCAGGGTGGGGCGTTCAAGCTGCCGGTGATTGGCGACTTTGCGGCGAAGCAGTCGGGGTACTCGATCTAAGAGAACCGTTCGCGACAGCGTGATACAGGAAGAGTCGGGCCGAGATGCGCGGCGATGTGAGCCGCGCGTTTTTTCTGTGATGGTAAAAGACGGGAAATACGGATTGCGCGGACGTGTGCGTTTACGTAGACTCGCTGGCATGAATCGACTTTTGTTGTCTGGTGTGGCGTGTATGGCAGTGGCTCTGTCGAGTGTGGCAGGGATAGGTGGGGCGCGTGCAGAGGCGCAGGACTGGGCGAAGGCTGCTCTGGACAAGAGCCCGCGGCATAGCGAGTATGTGACGATCCCAGAGGCTGGCGGACGCAAGCTACAGGCGTTCGTGGTGTATCCGGAGGTGAAAGACAAGGCCCCGGTGATCGTGCTGATCCACGAGATCTTTGGCGAGAGCGACTGGTTCAAGGAGATGGCCGATGATCTCGCGGGCGCGGGGTACATTGTGATCGCGCCGGACCTGCTGAGCGGATGGGGCCCGACTGCGGCTGCCGCAGCAGCCAAGCCGATGGCGGGCATGAGCGGCGATGACCACATGCACATGTCGGCTGGCGCGCCGGGGTCTGCGTATCAGGCGGCAGCTCCGGGCGGGACTTCTGCGTTTCCGGACCAGAGCGCTGTGGTGAAGGCGGTGACTTCCCTGCCCGATGCCGAGGTGCTGAGCGACCTGGATGCGGCGGCGGACTACGGCAAGAAGATTCCTTCGGCCAACGGCAAACTGTATGTGGCAGGGTTCTGCTGGGGCGGCGGGAAGAGCTTTCTGTATGCGACGCACCGCAAGGACCTGAGCGCGGCGTTTGTGTTCTATGGGCCCCCGCCACCGGCGGACGCGATGAAGAACATCACAGCGCCGGTGTATGGGTTTTATGCAGGCAACGATGCGCGCATCTCGGCGACCGTGCCGCAGACGGAGACGGACATGAAGGCCGCGGGCAAGACCTATGAGGCGAAGATCTACGACGGCGCCGGGCATGGGTTTATGCGTGCGGGCGAGGCTCCGGATGCGAGCGCGGCGAACTCGGCTGCACGGAGTGAAGCGTTTCACCGGGTAGTGACGCTACTGGGTGGAGTGCGGTAAAGCAGAGTGTAGAGGATAGAGAGTAGAGTGTAGAGAAAGCGCCTACCTGCTTCTCAGCTAGCGGATTGAGTGCTTTGCTGAGGCGAGGTAGGCGCTTTCCATTGTGGCGTTCATTTCTGCGCCGACCGATGCGAGTCTACGCTCTGCATGGTAGGGGAGGGGCAGGTGCTTCGTTCCCTGCTATATCTGAATCAAGCGGGTGGAGTAAATGCGCGGGGCCACCAGAGGCTGAAGGTGGTGCCCTGGGGGCCGGTGGAGGCGACGCGGATGTCTCCGCCGTGGCGGTTGAGGATGTTGCGCGTGGCCCATAGGCCCATGCCGTTGCCCTGATCTCCCTTGCTGGTGACGCCGAACGTGAAGAGTTGGGATAGAACTTCAGGCGGGATGCCGCTGCCCTGATCGGTGACGAGCACTTCGACACCTTGGGGTTTGCCGATGAGGCTGACGCGGACGGCGCCGTTGGACGCAGAGGTGGCCTCGCAGGCGTTGCGGATGAGGTTGAGCAGGACCTGGCGGGGCTCGCCGGGCAGCGCCTGTACCAGGGTGTCTCCGCTGGAGATGAGTTCGAGGCTGATGCTGCGGTGTTGCAGAAGGGTTTGCAGGAGGGAGCGGACGCTTTCAGCTGCAGCGTAGAGGTCGATGAGCTCCGGAGTCTTGCCCTGACGGAAGAAGTCGAGTGTAGAGCGCGAGATGGTGAGAATGCGGCCAGCTTCATCGATGGCGGCTGCTGCCCAGCGGTTGATCTCCGCGCTGCTGCCTTCGGAGCTCTGGATGATGTAGAGCAGGTTCTGAATGGCTTCGAGCGGGTTGGCGATCTCGTGGGCGACGAGGGTGGACATGCGGCTCCACTCTTCGAGCTTCTGGGCAGCCATGAGGCTCTCGCGCATCTGGAACTGCTCGTGCTCTGTGTTGGCGAGACGCTGAGCGTAGTCGTTGATGCTGTCGCCGATGCTACGGACGCGGCCGATAAGAGCTACCGCAACCCAGGCGGAGAGGATGGCGGTGACGATGTTAGCGGTTGCGTCGATCCAGAAGAAGGGCAGCCAGGTTGTAACGACCTCCATGAGGTGCGTGGAGCCGCAGGCGACGATGAAGAGTGCGAACCCGACAGCGAAGTATGCCCAGTCGCGCGCTAGCACGCGGCGGGTGTGGCGCACGAGATAAAAGAGGGTGAGGCAGATGGAGAGATAGCTCAGTGCGGTGATGGCGTTGGCGACGACCATCGTCCAGATGAGATGCGGGTCCGCTCTCCAGCAGACAGCGTGGGGCATGAGCGATATCGGTGACGACATCCGGAACGAACCTCGGCAGAAGTCAAAGGTGCGTATGAGCCAACGTACGCTGACTCTTATAAAATTTTGCCGCCTCTTTGAGGTACAGAGAGGTGGATGCGGGGAGTTATGAGTTAGTTGCTTCCGTGAACAAGATAGCATTCGTGGCACTGAGGGAATAGCTTTTGCTCGTCTGTTAAGGCAGAATGGCTTCCATGCAGCGACGACAGTTTTTGCGAGTAGCAGGAATGGCAGCGGCAAGTAGCTGCGTACGTGCAACGGGATGGGCGGCGACGCAAGCGTATCCGCGGCTTCCAAGCGGCGATGCGCCATGGAAGGCGACGTGGGATGCGGCGTTGAAGGTACTGAACGGAAATGTGAAGCAGGTTCCGAAGTACGATCAGCCGATGCTGATGGAAGGCGCAGTGTATCCCGGCGCATGGATGGAGTGCGGGCCGCTGGAGGCGCTGGTATACGCAGGTCTGCGGCGTTATGTGCCGCTGCGCGAGGGCCAGCCTGATCCGCTGGCGGTGGCTCGGGCGAACCACATGGCGTTCTTTGCGCTGCAGCGCGAGGATGGGCAGATACCGTCGGCGATCAAGGTAAGCGGCGAAGTTGGATTTGGGCAGATCCAGATGGTGGTTCCCATCGCCGCTACCGCCTGGGAGCTGGTGCAGCTGACTCACGATGAGAAGCTGCTACAAACCGCTTATGACGCATGCGGCAGGTGGGATGCGTGGCTGCGGCGGTATCGCGATACGCGAAAGACGGGTTTGGTGGAGGGTTTCTGTACGTACGACACAGGGCATGACAATAGCCCACGCTGGAAGGGCATTCCGAACCGTTGTCCTGACTCTGATGCGCGGAAGTGTCCGCCGATTGCGACGATGCCGAGGCTTTGCCCTGACCTTTCCGCGACGGTGTACGGCGGACGGTTGGCGTTGGCAGCGATGGCGAAGGCGCTCGGCAAGCGCGATGAAGCAGCGCGATGGGAGCAGGACGCGGCGACGATTCGCAGGCTGATCGTAGAGAAGCTGTACGACCCGGAGGATGCCGCGTTTTACGATCTGGACGCGCAAAACAACTTTGTGAAGGTACGCGGCGACGTGATCACCCGGGTGCTGGGCGAGCATGTGCTGAAGCTGGAGATTGCGAGCGATCGCAGGATCTTCAACGATGTCTGGAATCGGCAGCTGCATAACCCAAAGGCATTCTGGACTCCGTTTCCCTTCCCTTCCATTGCGATAGACGACCCGGCGTTCGTGCGGCCAATACCACGTAACAGTTGGGGTGGCGCGGCGCAGGCGTTGACGGCTCTACGCGCGCCGCGATGGATGACGCACTATGGCAAAGAGGCTGAACAGCGCGAGTTGATGCGGGCGTGGGTGACGGCGATTGCGCGGTCGGGAGAGCCTGATGGACCGGGTGAGTTCCGGCAGCAGATGGACCCTTTGACCGGAGAGTTTACGCGCGCCGACCCAAGTGGATACTCGCCTGCTGCGCTGGTGTACCTGGAGTTTGTGCGCCAACTTGGGACACACTGACCCGGAGAGACGGGATGTGACTTGCCGATTTCCTTAGACAGGTTGCGTGCAACGTGGTTCAATCCTGTCTGGAATCAAAGACTGCTGCATGAAAGAGGGTGAAATGAACGGACACGGAATTATCGTAACGCTGCTGATCGGGCTGATTGCAGGCTTCCTGACGGGCAAGATCATGCGTGGCTCCGGCTTTGGTGTGATTGGCGATATCGTCATTGGCATTCTGGGGGCTTTCGTCGGCACCTTCATCGCCGGACATCTGGGCTTTATACCGGTCGGCATTATCTCCACGATCATCGTGGCAACGCTGGGAGCGATTCTGCTGACGTTCCTGTACCGGCTGGTGACAGGCAGTCGAGGTTGAGAGCGCTTTCAGCGGGTGAAAGAGATGGCCTGGACAATACGTCCAGGCCATCTCTTTTGCGGAATATGCGAATAGCCGTAGACGATTGTTGCGACAAGGTGTTTATATTCCTCCAGTGCGCTGCGCAAGGCGGCAGCGTGATGAAAGGCAGGAGAGAGATGGACGTCTTCTTCTGGTTTGGATTAGTTGGCTGGGTTGCTGGCTGGGTGACTGGCAAGTCGATGAAGTGCCAGAGCCACTCACCGTGGATGGATGCGTTGATAGGTTTGCTTGGCGGTTTGCTGGCGGGTTATCCGATGCATCCGCTGGTTGCTGCCAACAACTGGGGTCTGCTTGTCGGTGTGCTCGCCGCGACTGCGGGTGGCGTGTTGCTGACATGGGCGGTGCATCGTGTGCTGGACCGGTTTCGGCATACGACTCACTAGCTGAAACTTGGCAGTGAAGCTGGCAAAGCCCGGGCGAGTGTCCGGGCTTTGCTGTGTTCGCCAGCAATTGGTTACGGCGCTTATGGAGCGGGCGCAGGAGCAGGTGCCGCTATCGACGGAGCGTTGACGGCGACCGGCTCGGTGAGGTCGATGTCTTGCGTGCCGATCCGGCCGGAGGAGCCGATGCGCACGACGAAGCGCACACGAACAGCCTTCGGATCAGGATCGAGCGTGTAGAGGAAGTTAACCGGCACCTCGATGCGACCGGTGGCTGGTGCGCTGGCCGGGGCCTTGAAGCGCATGTCGCTGGCCTTCTCTTTAAGGGGTTTGCCTTTCTTGTCGAACGTGGTGACAGCCACGACGAGCTCGGTTTTGCGAGCGGGATCTTCCGGCGTACCGAGCGTCCAGGCGAGGCTTCGGGCGGCAACAGCAATGCTGTAACCGTTGTCGGGCTTAGCCAAGCGCGTCACCTTGATGTCTGCGCCGTCATAAGCCATTTTGCTGTCGGATGCTGCTGCGATGTCGGAGAGCAGACGCTTCGTGGGGGCCTTGGGATCGACCGGACGGGGGCGCAGTTGCAGATAGTAGCCCTGCAGCGAGGTCAGCGTAACTCCGGGACGATCGACCGTGATGTTGATCTTGCGGAACTTGAAGGCGTCTCGCGAGTTGTTCGTGGGGTGGTAGACGAGGGTGTAGAAGTTGGTGCCTTCGTCCGCAGCAGCCCCGATCTGTACATCGACGTCGTTGCGGCCGTAGATGGTGCGTCCGCCGGTGGCCTTGGCGAGCTGTGCGAACTGGTAGTTGCCACCGAAGGGGTCGTTGAACCTGGCGGCTGCGCCATATGCATACTGGTCGACGAGAACGCCGGCGGGGTCGATGGTCGTAAGGGTAATGCGCGCGTCGCGGAGCTCGTTGACGCATTGCTGACGGAGCGTCTCGATGCGGTTGCTGGCGTCGATGGGCACGTTTGCCATGTTGAGCGCGGGGAAGCCGCGGCCGATCCAGATCATGTTCTTGTGGCCCTGATGGCCGACTGTTGCCTCCGAGACGCGACGCAGCGTAAGGAACGCGGTGCCGTAACGCTCCGGTGCCCAGGAGTTGGAGGTGTTGCGCCAGGGGTTCCCGCTGAAGTGGTGCTTGAGCGAGTCGAGCAGCTTCTGCTTGTCCTGCGTGTAGTCGTCCAGGACGTCGAACTTGTCGATCTGCACGGCGATGAGCATGGTCGGCGTAGAAAGATGGTCGGGCTGCTTTTCCAGGTACTTCTTCAGCGAGTACTGCGCGAAGGCCATGTCCTCGAAGCGGGTGTTGAACTCGTCGAGGAGAATAATGTTGACCGGAGCGCGCGGCGCGAGGCGGTCGAGGTCAGCGGTAGACTCTATGTCCACTGCTGGCGCTGGCACACGCGAGACGCCGAGCTCGAAGTTGGTGATGGTCTGCGGATCGTTGTCCTCGGTGACGTGGAAGTCTTCCTTCGTGAGACCAGTGACGATGTTGCCTTGCTTGTCGGTCGCGACGACGTCGAGCACGACGATGCGTGTGGACACGCGCATCGTGTAGGTGCCGTCGGGGTTCTGCGTGGGCTGCTGGCTAGGCGGCGGCGTTGGCTGCTGCTGCGTGCTCGGAGCCGTCTGCGGCTCGGGTGTCGGTGTTGCGGCAGGTGGCTGCTGTGCCTTGGCAGTGGCAACAGCCAGAGCGAGGAGCGCGGCGAGAGCACGCGGGTGGGTATAGATACGGGTCACGACGGACATAGGCATCACGCTACCACACGCGGTTAGACACGGATAAGCAGGGTGGGGCTCCCCTCCCCTACTTTTTCCCGGTTTGATATTTGCAATCAGGCGGTTACGCTTTGCTTAGCGCGCAAGATATTGAAACTTAGGCGGTTAGGGTCATGGATATAGAAGACAAAGGCCTTGCAGGTTTCCCCGTCCGGCAGGCCAGATCTGCCCCTATTTCTATTGTAGGAGGTTGAAGGGAGTGAACATGCTTTTATCTTGAGGGGGCTTAGAGGCTTGGTTTGTTGGGGTTGCGCGGCTTTTGCGAGAGCTCGGGACTTGACAGGATTTTGGGCGCTTCTCGAAGAGGTGCTGATGTTGCCGTTTTAGGGAGAACGGGTTAGTGCATACCTGAACTGGGATATTCAATGACGAGATCTATATCCGCTGTTGGGGAGAAGCCTCTGCACTGGATGGGCTCTTCGCGAAAAGACCTGATGACCTTTCCAGAAATAGTTCAGATGCACTTAGGTACCGCTCTTGGGTCGCCCAGTTTGGAGGGAAACATCCGGATGCAAAGCCCTGGAAGGGCGATGGGCCGGGCGTGCTGGAGATCGTCGAGGACCATCGTGGCGATACGTTTCGAGCGGTGTACGCAGTTCGATTTGAAGGCGCTGTCTATGTGTTGCACGCTTTTCAGAAGAAGTCGAAGAGCGGAGTGAAGACGCCGAAGGGTGATCAGGATTTGATTGCGAAACGGCTGGGCGATGCGCAGCAGGATTACGAGGAGCGATATGGCAAAGGTAGGTAAAGCCGTCGTCGAAGGGAGTTCAGGGAATATATTTGCCGACCTTGGGCTGGCGAACGCGGAAGAGTTGGGGACGAAGCTGCGGCTGAGTGTAGTGGTGAACCAACTTCTGGACGCGCGAGGGCTGACGCAAGTGGAGGCCGCTCGTGTGCTGGGCGTAACCCAGCCGAAGGTTTCTGCGCTGAGGGGTTACAAGCTGGAAGGATTTTCGGTGGAGCGGTTGATGCACTTCGTCACGGCTCTGGAGCATGATGTGGTGATCGAGATTCGGCCAAAGGCGAAGAAGCGTGAGGCGAAGGTGATGGTGGTAAGCGCGGCGTGATAGTTCTGGGAGACCAGGACCCGGAGTGGAGTCCGGGCCTTGGGTGTTGATGGGTGTTGCTGTGAGACACAACGCTAAAGCGTTGGGCTACCTGATCGTGCCCACTCCGCCCGTCTTTACCCATCAGAAAGCCCTGCGGTTCATAAGCTGCCTCCCCGCCATTCGCGATCTCGTGAGCCGGCTGAAAAAGGCCCGCATCTCCCAGTGCACCGGACAAAGAACTGTAAGTTGAGATCAGCAACGGCTCCAGTTGTTGCCGCACACCGCGAGGCGGTTCCGCGTCTACCGCCATGTGGCCGCCCATCGCCTGTTGTTGCGTGTGCATGAACCGTTGCACATCATTCAGCTCGCGATCAGCGATGGAATAACAGCGGATCTTAGTTGTTATTCCATCGGAGGGGATTTGAGCCTATTTGGAACCCTGAATAGACGTCTTAGCCCGTACCAATCCCTTTAGTAGCGAGAACCAGGAGAGTGCGAATGGGAATCAGTGGTCGGTTGAACGATATATATGGCCATGGCGGCGCGGTGGATGCTTTCGAAGGAACAGGAGAACAGGCGAGCCCTACTCAAGGCGGATTAAATCCGCAAGCCCTGAGTCAGGAAGAACCAAGTAGCCATTCTGCAGAAGAGCCGTCAGAGTCAGAGTTTAGTCACCTTTCTGAAGAGTACGCTGGAGCGGCGGGCCCCTCTTCAGGAGAAAATGTTGATAGTCCGGCCGCATCAGTCGGTGGTCAAGATTCGGAGAACGCTAGCAAGGGCTTAGTCGATAGCCGAGGTTCTGGGCACAATAGCAGAGGCTTAGCCGAGCCAAATTCCACACGTGCTAAAGGACAGGGGTCCGGTTCTGAGCACTTCCAGAACGCATTAAATAGCGGCAAATTTAGTGACGAAGAGATGAAGCTTATGCAAAAGCATAATCTTCAGTACGAGCGGCACAATGAACAAGCAATTTATTTAAGTGCACCGGCCGAACAAGAGCACGCCGTAGATCCTGATAAATCAAATTATTGGTATCGCACCATGAATCAGAGTGAATTTAATCATGTGAAGCAATCGAAGAATAATGGTGAATTGCCTCTGAGTGACAGTTATCAGGGGATAGCCACAAGTCGAAAATATGTCACCGATAAGAAATATTACAATAACAATAGTGACGGTAAGTACACAGTCGAGTGGCACTCCCCCGGATTAGCACAAAATATGAAGGCCCAGGGAATTAATCCCAAGGCCGAGGACGGTGACATGTCCTTTGGTCTCGGTGCCCAAGGAACTCCATCGTCGCATCCATCTCAGACGAATCCAGCCACCGCTCATCAGGTCTTTAGTGAGTTTGCAGGCCCGCGATTTCAGGTGACAAACGCGAGGCTGGATAATAACGGGAGACTTCCCCATAGTAAAAAGAACGACGAATAGTTGTTTCGCCGTGTAAATAAGGTGGGCAAGAAACGACAAAGAAGAAAAGACCAAAAGGCCCGGACTGAAGTCCGGGCCTTGGGTGTTTAGGGGAGGCCGTGGTGGCCTAGCTGAAGCTAGACCCTTCCGATCTCCGTTGCCGAGGAAGACTACGCGGCAGGCTCTTCGGCTGCGGCGATCTTGGCCGAGGCTACGGTGAAGTTGGGGTCGCCGATCTTGAAGCGGGCGAAGCGGCGGACGCTGATGTTCTCGCCCAGCTTGGCGATCTTCTGCGCGATCAGCTGGCCGATCGTCAGCGAA
>CAJCIM010000020.1 GCA_903970395.1 Acidobacteriaceae bacterium | reverse complement strand
CAATCCCCTACACTAGAAATGTAGATGCAATGGATCTCTGGGGATTAATCCCCAGTACAGTGGGCGGATAGCTCAGTTGGTTAGAGCACCTCGCTTACACCGAGGGTGTCGGGGGTTCGAGTCCCTCTCTGCCCACCACTTACCTTCCAAATAAGCCAGACACACCGAAACTCCGCATGAATCCCAGTGATCCTGGGTTTTCGTGCGTCACGTTGTGAGTAAACGTGCGCGCTCGAGTGTCCCTGTTACACCCCGAAGAGAGAATTTGGGTAGCTATACAGGTACCTACGCGACATACGCTCTCAAAGCCACCGGCACCGTCTTCAACGTAGCCAACCAGATGGGGTACGCATCGATCAAGGCGATGAAGCCTTATCAGCACCAAGTGACGGATCAACTCCTCGTCGCTATCAACGAGCGTAATGCGGCTCGTTCGGTTGCTCCGGGAACTGATCACACTTTTGGTCACACTAACCGTACTGAACGCGATGACGTTCGCGACCAGGGGTCTGTGTCATTCACTCCAATGCATAGATCGCCTTAGGCCGCCTTGACGACGCTATGCTCGCCGACCAGGTTGTCTACATCAAACCCGCTGTCGCGGATGAGGCGCAACGCCCGAGTGAGGTTAGCATTCTTCACGGTTTATGTAGACCCTTACTCAGTCGCTTCTGTCTGCTCTAAACGTCAATTCTTTGCATAAGACAAGGAACTGCAGAGACGTTGAGCCTCTCCCATTTCGGACGCTCTGCGCCTAAGAAAACCAACGATTTCAGCATATATATGTGAATCATCTCGCGGCCACGCACATTTCCCAGCCAATTCAGTGTTCTTGTTCGTCGGGGTTAGTTCGTGGCATGACATATAGCCGTTAAACGGCGTAGTATTCTCGTCGACGCAATCCTACCCCTGCTAGAAAAGGCTGAAAGACATGCTCCTCAAGGCGAAGCTGGTTCTCCCTCTTCTCGCGGCTGTGGCATTGTCTGGTATGGCGCATACGTTCCGCCCAGTCGAGGCGCACACAGTGGAATCGTACAGTAGCGAGATCGAGCAGCTTGATCCCGCACTGACGGCTATTGTGCCTGTCAGCGCACATCTGGAGGCAGTTGCTTCAGGATTCACCTGGACTGAAGGGCCTGTGTGGACACATACCGGCTACCTGCTCTTCGCGGAGATCACGAGCAATAGCATCCGCAAGCTCAAGCCCGATGGAAGTATCAGCATCTTCATGCAGCCCAGCGGCTACGCGGGAACCATGCCCTATGGCGGTCGCGAGCCTGGCTCCAACGGTATGACTCTGGACCGGGCCGGAAGGCTTACCGTCGCCGGACACGCTGGCCGCAACATCTGGCGACTTGAGTCGCTCGATCCGCGCGCGACCAAAACCATCCTTGCCGATGCCTACCAGAACAAGCGCCTCAACAGTCCGAACGATCTCGTCTACCGATCCGACGGCTCACTCTACTTCACGGATCCGCCCTACGGCCTGCGTAAGCAAAACGACAGCGATCCAGCGAAAGAGCTCTCCTTCAGTGGCGTCTATCGTATCCCCGCAGCCACATCGCATAAGCCCGGTGCACCGCCAGCCAATACACAGTTGCAATTGCTCATCAAGGACCTCCCACGTCCCAACGGCATCGCCTTCTCGCCTGACGAGAAGTATCTCTACGTCGATAACACCGAGCCGAAGAAACAATGGCTGCGCTATCCCGTGAACTCTGATGGCTCCCTTGGTCCCGGCGAGGTCTTGCTTGATGCAACCGCTGACCACCGTCCCGGCAGCCCCGACGGGATGAAGCTCGACCGCAACGGCAACATCTACAGCGCGGGACCCGGCGGGATTTGGATCATCTCCCCTGCCGGTAAGCACCTCGGCACCATCCTTCTCCCGCATCCCGCTGGCAACTTAGCATGGGGCGACGCTGACGACAAGACCCTCTACATCACCGACAGCGGCGCGCTTCTGCGCATCCGCGTGAACATACCCGGCATTCGTCCCTAATCCAATCGCCATCGCAGGAGCTCACACTCGCATGTCTCGCCTCCGCCGCAGCGCCCTCACGATTCTTCTTGTCACGCTCGCCGTCGCCACGCTTCGCGCACAGCAGTCGCAGTCGCTGCCCTTCATGAACACCGAGCTTCCGCTTGACCAGCGCGTATACGACCTCGTCAGCCGCATGACGCTTGAGGAGAAAGTGCAGCAGATGCGTGACCACGCGCCCGCTATTCCGCGCCTCGGTGTACCCAAGTACGACTGGTGGAATGAGGGGCTGCACGGAGTGGCCTTCGCGGGCACAGCTACCAACTTCCCGCAGGTCATCGGCATGGCCGCCACCTGGGACACGCCGCTTGTGCACGCGATGGCGCAGACGATCTCCACCGAAGCCCGTGCCAAGTACAACCAGGCCATGCGAGATAACGATCACGAGATGTTCTTCGGCCTTACCTTCTGGGCACCGAACATCAACATTTTCCGAGATCCGCGGTGGGGCCGCGGCCAGGAGACCTACGGCGAAGACCCGTATCTCACTGGGCGGATGGGCGTCGCCTTCGTCACCGGGATGCAGGGCGACGACCCCAACTATCTCAGGGTAGTCTCCACGCCAAAGCACTTTGCGGTCCACAGCGGCCCGGAGACTACGCGTCATCGTGCGAACGTAGACGTATCCGCGCACGATCTTGAAGACACTTATCTCCCCGCCTTTCGTGCCGCGGTGACCGAGGGCCATGCGCAGTCCGTCATGTGCGCCTATAACGCCATCGACGGCGCGCCTGCCTGTGCCAGCAACCTGTTGCTACGTGACCATCTTCGCAACGACTGGCACTTTGACGGCTACGTCGTTTCTGACTGCGCCGCCGTCGCCGATATCAACACAGGACACCACTTTGCACCGGACATGGCACGTGCCGCGGCTGACGCAGTCAAAGCAGGCACAGACCTAGAGTGTGGCTTTGCCAACGGCCAGGCCTTCCCTGCTCTCGTCGACGCCGTCCATCAAAAACTGATCACCGAAGCTGAGCTCGACACCGCTCTCACGCGTCTGTTCCGCGCACGCTTCCGCCTCGGCATGTTCGATCCGCCGAGCAGCTATGCTTACGGCCGCATCCCCATGAACGAGGACAATAGCCCCGAGCATCGCCAACTCTCGCTGCAAGCCGCAAAGGAGTCCATCGTATTACTCAAGAATGAGAGCAGCATTCTTCCACTGAAGCCCGGTACGCAGCACATTGCTGTTGTAGGCCCTGAGGCCGAACTCGTGCAGTCGCTGCAGGGCAACTACAACGGACCTCCGCAGTCGCCGGTCTTCCCACTCGCCGGCATCGAGAAGCGCTACGCGGCCGCGCACATTGCGTATGCGCAAGGCTCCACGCTTGTCGACGGCTACGCCATTCCCATTGAGCGCACTGCATTGCATCCTGCCAGCGGCTCCGGCGAAGGCCTTACCGGCGAGTATTTCAACGCCACTGACTTTTCAGGCAAGCCCGTTCTTACGCGCACCGACCACACCATCAACTTCAACTGGGACAAGTTCGCGCCAATCGCCGGGCTGGAGCGCAACAACTACTCCGTACGATGGACTGGCACGTTCACGCCGCCCGCACCCGGTACCTATCACCTCGGGGTCCATGTCAACTACTGCTACGCCTGCGAAAACGCTGAAGGCTTCCATCTCTATCTGGATGGCAGACTCCTCGTGGAAAGCAGCGCCCAGCACACCGGCGAACGTGGCCAGGTCATCGACGCTCCTATCACCTTTACGGACACCAAGCCCCATGCACTGCGCCTCGAGTACCTTCACGGCACAGGCAGCGCAGGGATTGACCTAACCTGGCAAGCCCCCGCCGAGGCTTTGCGCTCGCAGGCCGTCGCCGCTGCTAAGAAATCCGATGTCACCATTGCTTTCGTCGGTCTGTCTCCCTCCCTTGAGGGTGAGGAGATGCCTGTCAAACTAGACGGTTTCGCGGGTGGCGACCGTACCGCCATCACGTTGCCCGCTGCGCAGGAGGACCTGCTCAAAGCACTCGCGACAACAGGAAAGCCGCTCATCGTTGTGTTGCAGAATGGGAGCGCGCTCGCCGTCAATTGGGCACAGCAACACGCGGCGGCAATTCTGGAAGCCTGGTATCCGGGCGAGGAGGGTGGCAACGCCATCGCCGCTACACTTGCAGGTGACAACAATCCCGCAGGTCGCCTCCCACTCACCTTCTACGCATCACTGGACCAGCTACCTGCCTTCGACGACTATTCCATGCAGCACCGTACCTACCGGTACTTCACCGGTAAGCCGCTCTATGGATTTGGTTACGGCCTTAGCTACACAACTTTCTTCTACACGCAGGTGAAGGCACCGACGTCACCTAGCAAGGCTGGCGATTCCGTCCAGATTGAAGCCGATGTAAAGAACACCGGTGCGCTCGCCGGGGATGAGGTCGCAGAACTTTATCTCACGCAACCTGCGGGTTTTGAAACACCCCACCGCGAGCTTGCCGGATTCCAACGTCTACACCTCGCTCCCGGTGAATCTAAACACATCACCTTCATGCTCGACCCGCGCTCGCTTAGTCAGGTTGACCAACAAGGGAAACGTGTTGTTCTGCCGGGAGATTACAGCGTATCCATTGGCGGCGCGCAGCCCGGAGAAGGTCTTTCCATCCAGACAGCTCAGTTCACGATCACTGGTAGCGCAGAATTACCTCAATAGCATCTGTCATCGCGACGGCGAGCCCTTCATTCGAGTGATGGACTCGTCGTCGTACACTGACCTTTGTATGGCTGCCCGCCTTATCCTCAACGCAGACGACTTCGGTCTCACCCACGGCATCAACCGCGCCATCGTAGAACTGCATCAAGCCGGGGCACTCACCTCGGCAACGCTTATGGCTGCGGGTCCAGCATTTCACGACGCTGTTACCATCGCTCACGCCAACCCTACACTCGGTGTCGGCTGCCACGTCGTCCTCACCGACGGCGCACCTGTCTCACTGCCGGAAACTATTCCTACGCTCCTGGGTAAAGACAGTCGTCACTTCCGCACCTCGCTGCCTGAGTTCCTACTTGCCATCCTTCGTGGCAACGTCAGCGAAGACGACATCTACCGCGAAGCCCTCAACCAGATCCAGAAGCTGCAATGCGCCGGCATCAACATATCGCATATAGACACCCATAAGCACACTCACATTCTTCCCGGCGTCGCACGCCCGCTCTTACGCGCCGCCCACCACGCGGGCATTCCCTGCATCCGCAACCCATTTGAGCAACCGTGGTCGCTGGCTCTCGGCTCAAGCAGTATCCTGCGCTCTCTACA
Source organism: Acidobacteriaceae bacterium (assembly GCA_903970395.1). Classification (GTDB taxonomy): domain Bacteria; phylum Acidobacteriota; class Terriglobia; order Terriglobales; family Acidobacteriaceae; genus Granulicella. Next base: position 11,747 of record CAJCIM010000020.1, on the reverse strand, counting down.
GGTTAGGATCATACGGCACCTACAACCTCGTTTCCTCGCACTACCTGAGATCGTCAAACGCAACGTCCGCACTTCAGACGGAACCATCGGCATCTCTGCGACTGGAAGTCTCAACGCCGCAACTCTCCGCGGGATCCTTGACACCATGCCCACGGGTACATGGGAACTCGTCTGTCATCCTGGTTACAACGACGCCGAACTTGACGCAGTCACCACGCGGCTCCGTAACTCCCGCGAGATCGAGCGCAACATTCTTCTATCCACCTTCGCAAAGAATTCTGTCGCATCCATGCAACCCAAACCCATCGAACTCATCAACTACAGGAGCCTGAAGTAAACTCGACATTCCGGCACAGGCATATCGCTTTACTCAACAAATTGGATCGGCGACGGACAATGAAGATCGGCATCACATGCTACCCCACCTACGGCGGCTCCGGCGTCGTCGCTACCGAGCTCGGTATCGAGCTTGCGGCACGCGGCCATGAAGTTCACTTCATCACATACTCGCAGCCCTTCCGGCTAACCGGCCGCGAGGCCAACATCCGCTACCACGAGGTCCCGGTCTCCAACTACCCGCTATTTGAGTACCCACCTTATGATCTCGCACTCGCTACGCGCATGGCCGAGGTCGCGGAGATCTACGGGCTCGACCTGCTGCATGTGCACTACGCCATCCCGCACTCCATCAGTGCCCTGCTCGCGCGACAGATGCTCGCTAAACGCGGCATCCATCTGCCCTTCATTACGACCCTGCATGGTACGGACATTACCCTCGTCGGCCTCGATCGCTCGTACCTTCCCATTACACGATTCGGCATTGAAGAGTCAGACGGTGTCACTGCCATCTCCGCTCATCTACAGCAGCATACGGTGGAAGCCTTCGGCGTCACACGCCCCATCGAAGTGATCCGAAACTTCGTCAACTGCGATCTGTACTGTCGCAATGAAGAGCTCATCACGCAGCAACGCCCGCAGTTTGCCAGGCCCAATGAACGCCTGCTCGTGCACCTCTCTAACTTCCGTCCCGTCAAACGCGTGCTCGATGTTGTTGAGGTCTTCGCCCGCGTCGCCCGCGCCATGCCTGCGCGCCTGCTCATGATTGGCGATGGCCCTGACCGCTCAGCCGCCGAGTTCCTCGCACGTCGCCTCAACCTCGCCGATCGCGTCACCTTCGTCGGAAAACAGGAGAACGTCAACGAACTTCTGCCACTTGCCGACCTCATGATCATGCCCAGCGAGATGGAGTCGTTCGGCCTCGCCGCGCTAGAAGCGATGGCATGCCGTGTCCCAACCATAGCGACGCGCGTTGGTGGCATTCCCGAACTCATATGGGACGGCCGCGGTGAAGGCGTCGGCGGATCGGCGGCGAACGGAGATTCAGCCAATGGGCTGCTCTACGACGTAGGCGCAGTTGAAGCCATGGCCGAAGGCGCAATCTGGATACTCAGCGACGCTGCTCGCCTGGATGCCATGGCGAGCGCGGCACGCCAGACTGCGCAAGACCACTTTTGCACCTCGCGTATCATTCCGCAGTACGAATGCTACTACGAGCAGATCGTCGCTCAAGCTAATGCGTAGTTAACCGTAGGTCTCAGGCAGTTCGCCTGCGATATCCTTGCCGCATACACCTTTGCGAACACAGGAGCCTGTACCTATGCGAAGCTTTCTTCCGCTCGTTATACTCGGTTTCACCACTCTTGCCGCTGCCCAGACTAAGTCGGCGCAAGCTCCAGCATACGCAGGTGTCCAAGGCGAGTACCTCGCGAGGAACTTTCACTTCGGAAGCGGCGAGACTCTGCCGGAGTTAAAGCTGCGCTATCTCACGCTTGGCGCGCCGCATCGCAATGCTGCGGGCCACGTGGATAACGCCGTCCTTCTGCTCCACGGTACTGGCGGAGACGAACACTCACTCTTCAATCCCGTCTTCTCTACCGTGCTCTTCGGACCAGGGCAGCCGCTCGACATCACCAAGTATTACCTCATCTTTCCAGACGACATCGGCCACGGTACATCGTCCAAGCCATCCGACGGGCTGCACATGCACTTCCCTCATTACGATTACGACGACATGATCCGCTCGCAGCATGAGATGCTGCTTGACGGCCTGCATGTCGACCACCTGCGGTTGATCCTTGGCACGTCGATGGGCTGTATGCAGAGCTTCGTATGGGGCGAGACATACTCTGACTTCATGGATGCGCTGATGCCATTGGCATGCAATGCAGTCCCGCTTGCTGGCCGCAATCGTATGACGCGTTATATGGCGATCGAGAACATCGAGCACGACCCCAACTGGAAGAACGGCGAGTACACGAGCGAGCCTACAGAAGGGTTGCGCGATGCGAACGAGATGCTGCTCATCATGGGCTCTGCGCCACTGCAGATGCAGAAGCTTTACCCTACGCGCGAATCCGCGGAAGAGTATGTAGACAAGTATCTCGACCGCACAGTTGCTTCGACCGATGCGAATAATCTCATCTACTACGTAAACGCCTCGCGCAACTACGATCCGAGCAAGAACCTCGCGAAGATCAAGGTGCCGGTCATGTGGATCAACTCCGCAGACGACTTCATTAACCCTCCTGAACTGGGCATTGCGCAGAAGCAGGTGCATGAGATGCCGCACGCCCAGTTTGTGCTGCTGCCGATTACGGATGCGACACGTGGACATGGGACGCATACGGTCGCATCTATCTGGAAAGACTATCTTGTCCAGTTGCTGGCGGAGTCGGAGCCTAAGCCCTAGCGCTTGTCTCGGACTTCACCGAGAGCTTGCTCGACGAGGTCAAAGGCTTCGTGGCTAGCGTTTTCCCCTTGAAACAGAGGCTCGATCGCCCGCCCGACAAGTAGCAGCAGCGGCGCTGGGCCGCATGCGAGTGTCGCCAACTTGGCAAGACGCGAAGTCACGTAACTCTGCCGCGGCGTTGCGGCATGAGAGATCGCGCAACAGGGAATGTCTGCTGCGAGCCCTGTTGCCACAAGGTCCAGCGCGATGCGTGCGGTGTCTCGCCCAGGCATGTAGATCGCCAGCGTCGCGTCATCCGGTAGTGTTCCGGACCACAACGGTGCTGTGGTCTGCTTCTCTGCTGCGTGATGTCCTGTGCAGAGAATCAGCTTCGAGGCGTGCTTGCGGTCCGTGAGCGGAAGAGCAAGTGCTGCGCCCGCGGCGAATGCGGCTGTAACGCCGGGCACAACCTCAAAAGGCACGTCTGCGGCGTGTAGCGCAGCGATCTCTTCACCTGCACGGCCGAATACCAGCGGGTCACCGCTTTTGAGGCGCACTACAGACTGACCAGCTTGCGCCGAGTCGATCATCAGCGTATGGATCTCAGCCTGCGTGATGCGCGGCCGGCCGCAGCGTTTGCCGACGCTGGTAATGAGCGCATGGCGATGCGCGAGCGCGAGAACCTCTTCAGGAACAAGGTCGTCGTGGAAGATCACATCTGCGCTCTCAAGCAGACGCAGTGCACGCAGTGTCAGAAGCTCCGGATCGCCTGGTCCGGCACCCACGAGATAGACACGGCCCTTCTCGGCGTGCGTGATGCGGCTCATACAGACCCCTTCGGCAGCCAACCCTGTTCGCGGGCGTGTTGGCGGGCGCGCATCCGTGACGGGCACTCGGCAAAGCCACAGACCTCACGATGCGCCAACTCATGCAGCAAGAGCTTGCGCTCCTCGCCGATGGGTTCGACCGCAGTAACCTCGCGGCGCAAGCGGCCTAGCTCCATCAGCCACTCACCAGTATCTAGCGGTAGCTGCGCGTTGATCTCCTTACGCAGGCGCTGCGCGAGTGCAGGGCTTTCGCCAGCGGTGGAGATGGCGATCTGCAACTCGCCGCGTCGAACGACGGACGGAAAGTAGTAGTCGCAGAAGGGCGGATCGTCGACAGCGTTGCAGAGGATGTCCGCTGCGTTGGCGTCTGCGTATACAGCGCGGTTCACCGCAGGAGTGTTGGTCGCGGCAACGGCGAGGAATGCTCCTGCGAGATCGCCCTGCGCGTACTCGCGGCGAAGCCAGACGATCTCGCCAGCTTCAGCCCACCGATGCACACGGTCGAGGCCATCCGGCGCGATGACCATTACGCTGGCTTCAGCGGTGAGCAGGCTCTCGATCTTCGACTCGGCGATGTTCCCTGCACCGACGACGACGCAAGGACGAGCCGCGAGCTTGAGGAAGATCGGGAAGAGACTCATGACTATTCCTTAGGCCACGCTCGCGGGCACTCTGCCCGGCGACGGATCACGCTCGACGGCATCTACAACTGCGCCGTTCAGCAGAGCGCGCAGATCCTCATCGCTGGTGCGGCGGAAGTAGGAGCGCAGATCCTCGTTCGGCGTGCGTGCCGCCAGATAGCCGCGCAGCAGGCGCTCGATAGCTTCGGGGCAGTCTTCGGCTGCAGCGCGATAGCCGATCTGGCGGGCGATGCCGGCGTGTTCGCCGACTGCGCCGCCGACGCAGAAGTAGAAGGCGTCGACCAACTTACCATCCTTCTTGATCTTCTTGCCTTCGAGACCGATGTCTGCGATCCAGCTCTGGCCGCAGCTGTTGGTGCAGCCTGTGACGTGGAGACGAATCTGCTGGGCAAAATCCGGCAAACGGACCTCAAGCTCTCCCACAAGCCACTTATTGAAGGCCTTGGTCTCCGCAATGGCAAGCTTGCAGAACTCTGTGCCTGTGCAGGCGACGGCACCACGGTAGAAGACAGTCGGCTCAACCTGCAGACCGAGCGCGTTGAGTTCCTTTACCAGTGACTGCACCTTTGCGTTGGGCACGTTCACGAGAACGATGTTCTGGCCGATGGTCGCGCGCAGGTGACCGTCACCGTGCGTCTCGCTCAGCGTAGCGAGGGCGTGCAGCTGCTCAGGGTTCAAGCGGCCGTTGAGGACTGTTGCGCCTACGTAGCTAAGACCCTCCTGCTTCTGCGCGTGAACGCCGGCGTGGTCACGATAGACATCATCGGCGATGGGGCCCTCTTCGCAGGGATCGAACTTGTAGCCAAGCTTCTCCTCAATGGCCGCGAGCATCTGCTCGGCGGTCCAGCCGTGGCGCATAAAGAGGTACTTGATGCGGGCGTGTGTGCGGCTCTCGCGCAGAGCGTCTTGCTCGCGGAAGATCTCACAGACGGTTCTCACTGCATCGTAGGCCTTGTCCTGAGGGATGAAGGCGTTGAGGCGCACGGCGACATGCGGCTCAGTGGAGAGGCCGCCTCCGACACGGAGGCTGTAGCCGATCTCTTCCTTGCCATCCTTCACACGCTTTACAGCGGTGAGAGCGACGTCATTGATCTCGGGATATGTGCACCAATCGGGGCAGCCGGTGACTGTGATCTTGAACTTGCGCGGCAGGTTGTAGAACTCGGGGTTTGCGGTGAGCTTCTGCGCAATCTCAACCGCGAGCGGCGAGGCGTCGAGCAGTTCGTGGCCGTCGATGCCGGCGAGCGGGCAGCCGGTGACGTTGCGAACGACGTCGCCACAAGCACCCTTGGGCGAGAGGCCAATCTCGGTCAGCGCGTCGACAACCTCAGGCAAGCTCTCGATGGTGAGCCAGTGGAGCTGGATGTTCTGGCGCGTGGTGATGTCGGCCACACCGCGCGCGTGCTTCGCGGTGAGGTCGGCGATGACGTGCAGTTGATGTGCGGTGAGCAGACCGTTCGGCAGACCGATGCGCATCATGAAATAGTCGCTGGCGAGGCCTTCGCCGTTCTTGCCGCCGGTGACGCCGAGACCGTCGCCCTGGGTGTAGACGCCCCACCACTTGAAGTAGAGGCCGGTCCATTCAGGCAGCACGCTTGATCGGCCTTCGCGGGCGAACTGGCGAACCTCGTCCCAGGCGTTCCACGGGTTCTTCTCGCGCTTCAGGCGCTCGGCGCGTTGCGCCTTGGTCTCTTTCGGTGCTGCGGCTTCCTGGCTCAACTCGATCTCCTCATCACTAGATACAGCAAAGCCCACGAAGGATTCGTGGGCGCTCGGGAAGTCTGCATCCGCTTTCGCTAAGTAGCGGCTCCGCGCGCCTGAGTGCAGGGACAGGGACAACAGGCCGCGATGTGCGGAGACTTCATAGAATTAAGACTATTGACGCTTTGGTTCAACGTCAATCCGCATAATTTCTTATGACGCATAGGAAATTCTTATGAGCGCAGACAGGCCGCCTAGCCCAGTCGCGATGCAGCTTGCTTGGTGGCTTCGTAGATCTGATCGAAGCTCTCGATGGCGTAGAGGACAGTCTGCATCTCGCTCACATTCACAGTGGTATTGAGCACCGAATCGAGATCGAAGTCGCGGATCTCGGCTCCGCCGCTGACGACGTGGGTACACTCCCCGTGGGAGGAGATGAGGCCGCTGCCGTATACCTTGACCTGGCCGCGCTCGCGGATGACGCCGAACTCGACGGTGAACCAGAAGAGGCGACCGAGGCGCTCGAGGTCCTCGGCACGGGTGAGTGAGGCGCAGAGTTCACCATAGTGCTGGAGGAAGTCGGCGAAGACGGGATGCGCGTGCATCGGGACGTGACCAAAGACGTCGTGGAAGATGTCCGGTTCCGGCGTGTACTCCAGCGACTCAAGGCTGCGAATCCAAGTCGTCGTCGGGAAGAGCCTGTCGGAGAGCATGGCGAAGAAGGCGTCGGCAGGCAGGAAGCCGCTGACTGGCGTGGAGTTCCATCCCGTAACGGGCTGCAGGCGGCGACTGACGGCGGCTAGATCGGGTAATTCGGTTGGCTGGAGGCCAATCTGGTGGAAGCCGTTAAGGTACTCGGCGGAGGCGTGCTGCTCCAGTTGCGGCATGCGGCGGGAGACGAGCGTTGACCAGATCGCGTGCTGTTCGGGAGTGTAGGCTGCACAGTCCTGCTGGATCAGGTAGCTCGCATATGGCTTCGGCTGAATAGAGGTGGTCGACATGCGAGAGTCCTTTCCTTCATTCACTATTGAGGGGGGTACCCCCCCTCCCACTTTTTTGCGGCTCTTATTGTAATCAGTCACTTAGAGGGGTATCCGGGGAGTAAGTGGCTGATTCAATTACGGTTACGACTATGATATTGCAAATAAATAGCTTACGCTTCAACATGCCGTTCTGCTGCCAACCAAGTCTGCCCTGACTCAAGTATAGCTGGCGGTGCAGGAGAAAGCGTTTTTCCTTTTTGTGGGCTAAACAACTGCATGTATTGGAGTTGCGACACTGTTGAACCTTGCAGAGGCTTGACACAGGGTGCTGAGCACCGCAATCAGTCTTTCTCTGGCTGAAGCATCTCCCCTTCAGTGTCGTTGTATGGGTCGCGCTTACAGCTCGCACCCTTTGAAGCTCGTGCTTTCAAAGCTCGACCTTCGGTCCCCTCAGAAAGTCTGCGACTTAGACGGAGGACATATCGGCGCCCTTGGCTTCCCTGCCGAAGCCGGTGAGCAGAGCGACGGCGATGGCGATAAGGAGGACAGTCCAACCGAGGACGGGCGCGAGGTGGCCGGCGAAGAGGCCGGCGGCGAGGGCCGTCTGGATGTGACCGTTATAAGACGTGGTGAGATTGCCGAGCTGGTAGGCGAGACCCGGGAAGATGGCACGGACGGGTGTGGGTGAGAGCTCGTTGAGGTGGACTGGGATGACGCCCCAGGCTCCCTGCACCATGAACTGCATGAGGAAGCCGCCGACGGCAAGCAGCGCGGCCGTGTGGCTCCATGCCCAGAGCGGGATCATGGGAATGGCAAGCAGAGCGGCGCAGACGATGGCGTGGCGGCGACCGAACCTCTCGGAGAGATGACCAAAGCAGATGCCTCCCAGGATGGCTCCGAAGCCGCCTGCGGTGTTGACCCAGGTGGCAGTGGTCTTCGTCAGGTGGAGATCGTGCTTAAGGAAGGTGGGATAGAGGTCCTGCGTGCCGTGGCTGAAGGACATGAAGGCGGTCATCATGAACGTGAGCAGCAGGAAGTTGGGGAGGTAGGTGAGGATCTGGCGGAAGACGGGTGCGGCTTCCGAGGCCTCTTCCTTGACGGCGTTGCGAGTTGCAAGCCATGCGGGCGATTCTGCGCAGCCGCTAAGGAGCCATAGGACGCCCAGGGACGGCAGCGTGCCAAGGACGAAGAGAGCGCGCCAGTTGGTGAGATATGCTGCGCCGTGGATGTGCGGAAAGATGAGGGCGTAGGTGATGCCGTAGATGGCTCCGGCCAACAGGTTGCCGGTGGAGTACCCCTCCTGCAGCAGGCCGGAGAAGAAGCCGCGACCTTCTTTGGGGAGCGTTTCAAAGGCGAGCGCAGCGCCTACGCCCCACTCACCGCCCATGCCGATGCCGAAGAGGGCGCGGGTGAGGAGGAAGACGCCGAAGCTGGGTGCAAAGGCAGAGCTAAGCTCGAAGACCGTGAAGCAGGCGATGTTGAGCATGAGGATGCGCTTGCGGCCGAAGCGTTCAGCGAGAGCGCCGAAGAGCAGTGCGCCAACCGGTCTCATGCAGAGGGTCCAGAAGAGGCTGTCAGTAACGGTGACGCCGCTGACGTGGAAGGTGGAGGCGACGGAGTCGAGGCACCAGGTGAGGATGAAGAAGTCGAAGGCGTCGAGCGTCCAGCCGAAGAAGCAGGCAGCGAAGGTGCGGCGCTGCAGCGGGGTGAGGCGGCGAAAGGGCGCAAGAAACATGGAGCCTCCGTCAGCGGTAGCCTCGCGGGGGAGGCGAATTCGTGTTCACAACAGCGAGTGTCGGCTGGAGTCCTCTCGTGCGTGTCCGGCTAAAGAGGCTGCTGAAACGTCGCCGCGCCTCCGAAAGACGTACATCAGGCGTTGAAGCCCTGTTGCAATGATGCCACTTACGGTACGAGTAAACTCGTGCCGTTAACTGAATCGCAGTTTTTCCAACGCACTCTCCGTCCATGCCCTTTCGGGCCTAGTCTACCTGTTTGAGTTCTTGGACTACGTTACCGCGGGCGCGGTGCAGCCGGAAGCACGGATGGAGCAGGAGAGTCTGGATCGGGCTTCAGGATCTGGTGATGCAGGCAATAGAGCGCGAGTTCGAGACGGTCGGAGACGCCGAGCTTGTCGTAGATCTTGCGCAGGTAGTTCTTGACTACCTGTTCGGTGGTGCCGACCTGGGAGGCGATTTCCTTGTTGCGCATGCCCCGGGTGATGCAGCCGATGATGGTGAGCTCCTTGGGGGATAGCTGCGGCTGGGTGCGCGGGTTCATCAGAGTAGCGGCCTGGGTACGGTAGGCTTCGAGGACCCAGCTGATGGATTGGCTGTCGATCCAGGTATCGCCACCGGCGATGCGGCGGACACATTCGACGAGCTGATTGGGCGAGATGGAACGGGGCACGACGCCCTTGACGCCACAGCGGTAGAGGCCGACGGTATCGTCCTCGTCTACCTTGGCGACCTGCACGATGAACCGCGCCGTCGGGTAGCGAGCGACGATGGGCGGAATGGCTTCGATGGGTTCGGCGAGCAACTGGGCCTCAAGAATGACCACGGCGTCGGGAAAGCGCTCAAGAGCGGTGTGCAGATGATCCACCGTCTCCGATTGCGCGACCACACGTAGGTCGTCCTCGACGGCGAAGACCTTGCGCATGCCGACGCGGTAGATGGCCTGAGAGTCCGCAAGAATAATGCGGACCTGCTGCTGTAACGATTCCTCCGGTGCTGCTCCGTCGGATGGGAGGGTAATGCTGTCGCTCTTCATGGGTGCTCTGCCTTTAGCGAGTATTCATCGATCACCGCCGCGGCGGTCAACTTGCCGTTCTCTTCTGCGTGGCGAACAATGCGACCGGTACAGTGCAACAGAACATCATCCGCGCCACCCATAATGGCCGCGGGCATTTTGAGACGGAACTCTACAGGAGTTCCAATCGCAGGCAGATTTTCAGAGACAAATAATAGCCCATTGGCCGACACGTTTTCCGTGACGGCTTTGCATTCGCCTTCAGGCGTTGTGAGAACAATATCCAGGTGCAAGGGGAACCGAACAGAAGACCTCAGTGGAGTTGGATCGAGCGAGTTGTTCTGGTCCGGCATGAAGGTGTCGTTAGATTCAGGCATGATGGCTCCTTCTAAGGAGGCTCTGGGATTGCTCTGTGTATACGCTTCCAAAGTGTACTGTAATCAGGTGACCAAAGGGTGGTTACCTTGCAGATATAACCCAGCCGAACCGCCGACCCAGGTTTTGTCCCGGTTGTGATCTACGCCCATCATAAGCCCACGGCCCATGCGGATAAGGCTAGTCATGGCTGTCAGGCGGCCGCCGTCGGGCCAGGCGTAGAGAATACGGATCTCCGGTTGGGTGGGGCCCTCGGGGGTCTGGATGACGTGCTCGAAGTGGACCCGCTGCTGCAGCAGGTAATCATTCCGGTGCGCGAAGGGCACGCCGTCTAGGTCAGCCTGCGTGGGAGCAAAGAGGATTCCCTTGCCGGCAAAGGAGTAAAGCGGCTTGAGAATCCATTGGCTGCGGTCTTCGGGCAGGTTGTGGGAACGGCCTGCGTACCAGTCCGAGAGGAAGATCGCGGGCGGAACGGCGGCGTGATCCAAATATGGGATGGAAAATTTGCTAATGCGAAAGTACCAGTTGGGATGGCCAGCCCATTCGACGTCAAGGTCATCGCGGTAGTCGAAGGGTAGTTTCATCTTCTTGCGAACCAACTCATCAACAATTACGCGGTTGAATATACGTTGGATTGGGACCAGTTTTCCAGAGGGATCTCGGTAGAGGAGCTGGCGACCCTGCTTCACCAGGTGGGCGACGTTGACGGTGCGGACGCCGAGGCGCTGCTCATAGACACGGAAGTCGGGCAGAGTCTTCTGCGACTCGGGGTCGATCTCGGCGAGTACCACGTTCTCCGGCGCGTGGTGGCCGACGATGGTGTCGCGGAGGATAGACCAGTACCCGTCGTCGGACAGGCCGCTGAAGCGGAACTGGAGCGCCGGGTCGAGCTGATAGGTGTCGATGTACGCCTGCGAGAAGACGGGCTGGTAGCCGAAGAGCGACGGAAAGGCCTGGAGCTCAACGAGCTTCGGCACGAGCTTACCGGAAGCGTCGCGGACGAGGCCGAAGTCGACGGTCATGAAGTGCGGGTGCGCGTCGTCGTTGGGGACGCGGTAGACGGCGGGGATGGCGTCGAGCGAGGCGGCGAGATAGGCAGGGTTGCCGAGGATCTGATGCGTGAGCTCGGCGCCGGCCGTGACGATGGACTGGAGCAGCTCCGGCGCGAAGAAGCAGGGCGTCTCGCAGAGGCGGAAGTCGATGTGCGAGTTCGTGCGCTGGTCCATCAGGCGCTTTAGCTCGGCGTACTTGCCGGGGGTAAAGCGCGCATTGAAGTCGCTGCGGAGAGGCTCGATCATGCGGTCTCCATCGTCCAGGTCTGCTTATTTTATGATCCGACGAGAAAGGTGCCGTCGCGCATAATCTGCTCTTCCCCGCCCTCGTTGCCGAGCCAGATATTGAAGCGCAAGCCGACGACGTCGATGTGCGTGGTGGACTTCCAGGGCGCACCGGTGTGGTTGCCATAGGGGTCTCCGAAGGCGATATGGATGCCCGGGAATTTCTCGTCCTGAAGGATGTTGCCGATGACATGCAAGACGCCGATATTGGTTCCGATGGCGAACTCCCCGACGCGGTCGGAGTTGGCGTCGGTGTGGGTGTAGGCCCAGAAGTCGCGCTCGAGGTCTTTGTTGGCGCAGGTGGCGGAGACGAGGCGGTTTTCTTCGATCTTGAGCGTGAGCGGGGTAGCCTGCAGGATGCCGTACTGCGCGCAGAGGTAGTCGCCGACGACGCCGTCGACGACGAA
>CAJCIM010000019.1 GCA_903970395.1 Acidobacteriaceae bacterium | reverse complement strand
TCGCATCTGCTCGCGCAAGCGTGCGATCTTGTCCTTCAATCGGGTCGTCTTTGCTTCCAGTTCAGCGGGTTGCGTACGATCGGCAGTCTCCAGCGCGTTCAGATACCGCTGGATGCTCTCCTCGATCTGCTTCTGGCGCTTGTCGACCTTACCTTCGGTGAAGTTGCGATCCCGCGTATTGACTGCCTTGAACTTGCTACCGTCAATGGCGACCAGCGCTTGCAAGAACAGCTTCAGCTCACGGCAGAGCATCACGAAGCGGCGACACACGTTGCGAATGCCGCCGCCGTTGTCACGACGAAAGTCGGCTATGGTCTTGAAGTCTGGAGCCAGTCGGCCCGTGAGCCACATCAACTCAACATTGCGTTGGCATTCACGTTCCAGGCGACGGCTCGATTGAACCCGGTTCAAATAGCCGTAGATATAGATCTTCAGCAGCACTGCTGGATGGTAGGACGGGCGTCCTGTAGTCGACGGCATTGCTCCATCGAAGCCCAGTGATGCAAGGTCAAGCTCCTCTACAAACGCCTCGATAATCCTGACCGGGTTGTCCTCTGCGACGAAGTCATCAAGGCACTCTGGAAGCAGAGTCACCTGCTTGCGATCTTCACCTTCTATGAATCGCTTCATCCGGTCACCCATGCTGAATGAGTTAATCCAGTTTAGGCGATCAGCGCGTTTTCACACAAGCTCGTCACAAAACGGCCGCTTGAAGACGGCAGCTACATGATTTCCGCGGAATTCGCGTGCTCCGATCCCCAATCGCCTTGCACCGGCTTAGCGCAAAGCGGCGTCAATCTTTTTAACACGATGGTCTCCGCTGCTGGAGACGGACGCTCATAGTCCGCCCACGAACGATTTGAGAGCGTTGTGTCCCTGGCCAACGGACCCACTCGGGAATATCACAAACGGGATAGATTCACGAAGTCGAAGGAGATCATCATGGCGAAAGTTAAAAGCTCCGATTCCCTCCGGGAATCTCCGGTAATGGCCCGAAGGCAAGTGCCTCGACGGGAACAGACATCAATTGGGAAAGTCGATCGGAATCCGGTTGAACTGCTGGAGATCAACAGTGCTGGAAGGATTGAGCGCCTCGTACCGTTGCGCTATGGCCGTATGATCGAATCGCCGTTCGCGTTCTATCGCGGCAGCGCGATCATCCAGGCACATGATCTGGCAGGAACACCTAACTCTGGTCTGACTCTACAGATATGTGGAGATTGCCACCTCGCGAACTTTGGCGGCTTCGCGACGCCTGAGCGCGCACTGCTGTTCGACCTGAATGACTTCGACGAAACCAGCCCCGGCCCCTGGGAATGGGATCTGAAGCGGCTGACCGCCAGTTTCGTGGTTGCGGCACGGCATCTGAACCATAAACGCGGCGTCGCGGAAGACCTGGTCCGAAAAGTCGTGTCCAGTTATCAGACGCGGATGGCCGGTTATGCCGAGATGGGTATTCTGGACATCTGGTACGAACGGATCACCTTCGACCGGTTGCTCGAAGAACTGACGCTGCCGGAGGCCCGCAAGCGCGTTCAGCGCGGCATGGAACGCGCGAGCAGTCGGACCAGCGAAGCACTGTTGCCCAAGCTCTCGGAGCACGTCGGCGAACGCTGGATCATCCGTGACGCGCCACCCGCGATCTTTCATCCGGGCACCGCCAATACACTCATCTCCAAAGAGGATGACTGGACATTGCGCGCCAAAACGCGCGACAGTGTCGATAAAGTTTACAACGACTACCTCTCAACACTTTCGTCAGACCGTCGTGAACTACTGAGCAACTTCACCTCACAGGACACCGCTTTCAAGGTAGTGGGCGTGGGCAGCGTAGGCACGCGGTGCCTGATCCATCTGATGGTCGACCGGCAAGGCAAGCCGCTTTTTCTGCAGGTCAAGCAGGCGAGTGAATCCGTGGTGGCGCGCTATTTCAAATCCCCCGCAATCGAGCACGAAGGACAACGCGTGGTCGAAGGACAACGACTAATGCAGGCGGCGAGCGACCCGTTTCTCGGCTGGACGAAGGGTGCTCTGGGTCGTCATTTCTATGTGCGTCAGTTGCGCGACATGAAGGTGTCCGCGTCGGTTGAACTGATGGACGCGCCTCTGCTCGGCGAATACGCTGCGTTATGCGGCTGGGTGTTGGCGCGGGCGCATGCGAAAGCCAGCGGCAAAGCGCGGGAGATCAGCGACTATATTGGCCGGGGCGATCCGATGGCCGACGCAATGGTGAAGTATTCGGATGGGTACGCCGATCAGGTAGAACGCGACTACGCGATATTTGTTGCTGCCTGCCGATCTGGACGGCTCGAAGCTCGGACCGACGTCGACATGGCTGCGGATTTTCGCGTTTGATAGCGATTGTTTTGGAGGGTGACGTTGTTCAAGGCGCCTGGGGGAAATGAATGTCCCCTTGCGGGTGGCGAGCGGTCGCTCGCGCGTTATTGGCGAGGGTCTGTGATTGGCCGAACTGGGCCCGATGACGACAAGCCCAGTTCGGCCCGTCGCCGCCCGTCAGCCGGTCTCACGGAACGTCAGCGCCTCACCCAATTGCGGCCGCTCACAATCGCGGGGTCGCATTACTTATTACCTGGCAGGCTGATTTGCCGCATGGGACGCGCATGCGGCGAGTTTCCACGAATCACTGCCGCAAGCGCGCCGGAGCGTGGCTGTCGTTGTCATGAGCACTAGGCGCGCGAGTTCCCCTCCGTCCTCGTCCCAAATAGCCTGATCAGTGCTTCATAGTCGACCGGCTTGGTCAGATGATGGTCGAACCCAGCCTCGGCCGATCTGAGGCGATCCGCTGGAAGTCCGTATCCTGTGACGGCGATCAGGATTACGTTTCGATTGGATCCGTGTTCACGTAGCCTTCTCGCGACCTCGTAACCGTCCATGTCAGGGAGTCCAATGTCGAGAAGTACGACGTCGGGGCTGAAAGTCGCCACCGCGCTCAGTCCCGAAGCGCCGTCCCGGCAGGTTTCGACCTGGTGCCCCGCATTCGCCAGAAGCATTGCCAGCGCTTCACTCGCGTCGGCGTTGTCATCAATGATGAGAATCCGCCTTGGAAGCGCCACAGCCGCGGCTGACTGCGAGTCGATCTGTTCCTCCGGGATCGCTCCCGGGTCAAGCGGCAGATCGACGATGAACTCACTGCCAGTCATGCCGTCGCTAATAGCCCGGACTGTGCCGCCGTGCAGCTCGACCAGCCGTCTCACCACGGACAGGCCAACACCCAGGCCATTCTGGCGCTGACCATCCGACGAGGGCCCCTGAACAAACATGTCGAAAAGACTCCCGAGCATCGAGGACGGGATGCCTCTTCCGTTGTCCTTGATGCTGAGCAAAAGCCGATGAGCCATTCGGGTCGCCTGCAACTGTACAGACCCACCGGACGCCGTGTACTTCGCCGCATTGATTACGATATTCTCGATAACCTGCGACAGGCGTGTGGGGTCCACGTTCAGCCAGATGGGTTCTTCCGGCAGTGAGACGGACAGCGTATGACGACGTTCATCAATGATCGGCTGGCAAACTTCGATGGCGCTCTGGACGATTGTTTTCAGCAGAACCGTCTGTCGATTCAACTCGATACTGCCACTTGTTATCCGGGCGATATCGAGCATGTCGTTCACGAGGAGCATCATCGCGCGCCCCTGCCTTTGTATGACGCCAGCGGCCCAGTCCTTCTGTGTGACTGCAGCCGTCTCCGACGCGAGCAGATTTCCTGCCGAAACCAGCGCGGCAAGCGGATTCCGCAACTCATGACCGAGCGTGGCCAGAAATTCGTTCTTTCGCCGGTCGGCGACCGCCAGTTGTTCGGCACGCTCGCGAAGGTAGGCATTGCTCACGCTGCGGTTGACGAGATCGCGCTCGGTTGATGCCACGGCAATCGCCTTGCCCCCGTCGTCCGTCAGAACCGATAGCGTAAGCCAGATATCGACCACTTGTCCGCCCTTCGTTACCCGTTGCGTCTCGTAGGAATGCAGCGCCTCGTTGTGCTCAGCATGGCGCACGAAATCGATATGATCCTGCCTTGCACCGCGCGGCATCAGATCGGAAACAGTCATGCGCAGCGCTTCTGTCTCGCTGTAGCCGTACATCGTGCTCGCAGCCTTATTCCAGGCAAGAAAGCGGCCTTTGAGGTCAAATACCGTCACCGCGTCGTTCGAATCCTGAACCACTGCGGCAAGGCGGCGGGCGTGCTCATCGGACAGCTTGAGATGGGTGATATCGGTCCAGGTCACGACGACGCCCGAAGGCGGCGTTCCGTGAACCGCTATGTAGGGCGTGATGCGGCGAACAAACCATTCTGCGGTCGCGGTTTCTATCTCCTTCTCGATTTGCTGATCCACGCCCATCAGTATCCGGTCGACCTCCGAGGACAAGGCGTTGCCGAGCGGGTTGCCGAGGACCTCTACGATCCTGCGTCCGATATCAGGCGGCGCAAGGCCCAAAATCCTCACTGCGCTGGGGGTAAACCGTTTAATCAGCCCCTGCCTGTCGAGCAGCAGCGTCGCGATTTCCGTGCTGGCCAGCAGATTGGTCACGTCCTCATTGAGGACCTCCAGCTGATGGACCTTCTGCTCAAGTTGAGCGTTGACGACATTCATCTGCTCATTGACCGCCTGCAGTTCCTCTTTGGAAGTTTCGAGCTCCTCGTTGGCGGAGCGCAGCTCCTCGTTCATAGAAAGGATTTCTTCGTTCGATACCCGCAATTCGCTATTGCTCTCCTCCAGTTCCTCGATTGTGCTGCCGAGCTCCACCTGCGTTGTGCGAAGCTCGCTCTCGAGGTGCCAGAGGTCAGAGTCAGCGCCAGAGGGCACCGTCAATGCAGGCCGTTCCGTCGTCGGCAACCTGGCGAAGATGACCAGCAATGCCTTGCCGGCATGCGTCGTATCGAACGGTCGCGTCGCCGTGATCTTGACCGCTGGCGCACCGCCGTCAGCGACGACTTCACTGACCGGCGAGCCTGCCTGATCCTGGATCGCCCGGCGCAATACGATCCGAAGTTTAAGGCGAAGGCCTTCGCGCGCCATGTCGAGAATGTTGCCGGTCGGTTCACCTGCGGGCTGCGTCAGGTATTCGTCCGTCGAGCCGCTCACATAGAGCACCTGGTGCGCAGAATTGATCAGCACCGAAGCGGCATGGTGCTCTTCGAGCAGCGTGGCGTTGACCAGTTCCGCGTAACCCTTGCTGCGGACACCGACACGGCTCGCCGGCGGGAATTCTTCTCGGCGTGCCGTTCTTGCAGAAAACCGGTAGCTAGTGGGCGCCGCCGCCACGATCGGACTGCGCTGGTAGATACGCCAGGCTCTCGAGACTTCCTGAAACTGGGTGGAATCGGGATCGGTACTTTCCGAACGCCCGAGAAACAGATAGCGCTTCGGATTGAGCGCGAAGTGGAATAGCTCGAACACCCGCTGCTGGGCTTCCGGTTCGAGGTAGATCAGCAGGTTCCGGCAACTGATCAGATCGACCCGGGAAAACGGCGGGTCAGCAATCAGGTTCTGCGGAGTGAACAGAACCGTTTCGCGAAGTTCCTGCCGGATCTGGAATCCGTCGTTGTGAGACTGAAAGAACCGATCGAGCCGCGCCTCACCAACCGGTGACGCCACGCTGGCCGAATAGACGCCCTGACGTGCGTGCGCTAGCGCCACGCGGTTCACGTCAGACGCAAGGATCATGAACGATCGCGTCGCACGGCGCTTCTCGATTTCCTCGGTCATCAGCATGGCCATCGAATAGGCCTCTTCGCCCGTTGCGCAGCCCGGCACCCATAGGCGAATCGGCTGCTCGCTCTCTGGCTCCTCCAGAAGAGCGGTCACAACGCGTTCGGACAACGCAGTCCAGGCATCTGGGTCGCGGAAGAACTCTGTCACACCGATCATCATGTCCAAACTAAGCGCCTGAGCCTCCTCGGCCGAGGCTTTCAGGACGTCGCAATAGGCGTCCAGACTGTCGACCCGGTTGACCGCCATGCGACGGGCAATGCGACGCTGAAGCGTCCCCCGTTTGTAGCCCCTGAAGTCGGATCCGGCAGCGGCCAGCGCTCTGAGTACCGGCTCAAGATCAACCGGCTGCGGTAGATCGATGGCAGCTTGAGGCATCCCTCCCGTGGAACGTCTGATGTAGTCAAACAGTGCAGCCGGCATGTCTTCGACCGGGAGCACATAGTCCACCAGACCCGTTGCGATTGCGTGGCTGGGCATGGTGCCGTGTTCGGCCGTTTCCGGCGTCTGCGCCATCACCATACCGCCCTCGGCCTTGATCGCTCTAAGACCTGCTGAGCCGTCCGCGTTCGCGCCCGTAAGCACAATCCCGATGGCGCGATCATGCTGGTCAGCGGCCAGCGACGCAAAGAACGCGTCGATCGGCATGGGGATGGCTGGGCGATCGACGGCGGCCCGCAGTCGGAACGTGCTTTGCTCAATGACAACGAACACGTTCGGCGGGATGACATAGACGTGCCCCGCGCGCAGCATTTCCCCGTCCTCGATGGCTGACACAGGCAAATGCGTGTCTTTGGCCAGCAACCCCGGGAGGTGGCTCTCGGAACCCGGAGCCAGGTGCACCACGATCACGAAGGCAACGTCACCCGGAATTTCGGAAGCTGCCCTGAAAAACCGGCTCAGCGCATGAAGGCCGCCTGCCGACGCGCCAATCGCAATGATCCGGGGAGTGCGGGTCTGCCCGGGCGCAGTAAAGGAGTTCTTGGAATGATTCATGGCGCACCGCTGGAGACTGCTGGGACGCCAGTGTAGCGCCTATTAGATCGCCACCGACCGAACTTTCAGTGCGGAGGCACTTCACGCCCGATGGCGGACGTTGCATACGGACCACCCGTGCTGCGCGTGCATAGTGGCCATCGCACCGGACTGGCGATCGGTCGACGATAGCCATGACGAGGCGTTGCGCATCGGCTCCATGCACCCGGCGGCCACGCTGGGCGAAGAAGGCGGTTGGGTCGTCGAGCTTATCCCCGTGGATATCCACTGGTCCCGATGAGGGCTTGGACGCGTGTCTCAAATATGCGTTTGGGCTCTGTCCTCCTCAAACACCCTCACGGCTTCGTGAGTCATTGCCGCGATGCTACTTCTGCGCCGAGCGGCGACGCCTGTGATCGACCCGCACCTGCCCTTCGGAGTTTTCACACCGCCACGACCGCATCCGGAGTGCAACGGACGCTCGCCTCGCTGGTTTGATCGGCGAGTTACCGGCCATTGCCGCCATTGCGGCGGCTTGGGTTCTTCGTCACTATAGTGCTTTCAAAGCGGGTAAAAGCCGGTCGAACTCACGCTTCACTACGCCGTAACATTCGCACACTCGTGTTTCAAGTCCCGGCCTGTCCAGTACCTCGATGTGCCCATGGCTGTAGCGAATCAGACCTGCATCCTGCAATTTCAGCGCGGCCTCAGTTACACCGGATCGGCGCACG
>CAJCIM010000018.1 GCA_903970395.1 Acidobacteriaceae bacterium | reverse complement strand
GATGGAGAGATGTTGCACGTACTCGCATAGACCGACGCCGCCGGCGTGCGGGCAGACGGGTACACCGAACTTGGCGGCCATGAGCATGATGGCGAGGTTTTCGTTGATGCTGGCGACGCGGCAGCTGTCGATCTGGCAGACGTCGATGGCGCCGGCCTGGAAGAGCTGTTTGAACATCACACTGTTGTGGCAGTGCTCGCCGGTGGCGATGCGCGTGGGTGCGGCTTCGCGGCGGATGCGGGCGTGGCCGAGGATGTCGTCAGGGCTGGTGGGCTCTTCCATCCACCAGGGTTGGAGCTCGGCGAGCTGACGGGTGCGGGCGATGGCTTGTTCGACACCCCACTTCTGATTGGCGTCGACCATTATGCGGTTGTCCGGGCCGATGGCGTCGCGCATGATGCGGGCGCGGCGAAGGTCGTCTTCTGCGTCGCCGCCGACCTTGAGCTTGAAGTGCGTCCAGCCGTCGGCGAGGCCTTCTTCGCAGAGGCGGCGGATCTTGTCTTCGCTATAGCCGAACCAGCCTGCGGAGGTGGTGTATGCGGGATAGCCGGTGGCTTCGATCTGGGCTAGGCGCTCTTTGCGGCCTGCTTGTCTGGAGCGAAGGATGGCGAGGGCTTCGTCGGGGTTGATTGCGTCGGCGATGTAGCGGAAGTCGATGCAGGCGACGATCTGCTCGGGTGTCATGTCCGCGAGCAGACGCCAGACGGGCTTGCCTTCGGCTTTGGCGTAGAGGTCCCAGACGGCGTTGAGCAGGGCGGCGCAGGCGAGATGGATGACGCCCTTTTCCGGGCCTAGCCAGCGGAACTGGGTGTCGCCGGTGAGCTGCAGGTAGAAGGCGTTGAGGTCGCGGGTGACGGAGTCGAGTGTGCGGCCTTGCACGTTGGCGGAGAGGTATTTGAGCGCGCTGACGACGAGGTCGGTTCCTCGGCCGAGGGTGAAGGTGAGGCCGTGACCTGCGATGCCAGAGTCGGTTTCAAGGATGCAGTAGGCCGCGGAGTAGTCGGGGTCCTTGTTGACGGCGTCGGAGCCGATGCGTTCGCGCGAGGTGGGAAAGCGGAGATCGACGACGCGAACGTTGGTGATGGTGATGGCCACGAGCATCCTTGAGATGGTGTGCAGTTGTTTGTAGATGTACTTACTTAGTGTAGAACTCCGATGACAGGCCGAAGTATAAGAGTTGGCCTCAATTTTCGTCAATGAAACATGCTTTGCATGGGAGGATAGATGAAGCTAAGCCTCTTTGAAGCGGTTGACATGCAGGTATTCAGGTCGTTAGAACTCATCTCTGCGGCGATGCAGCGGGCGAAAGACGAAGGGAGCAACGAATGTTTCGACTGGATGGCAAGAGGGCAGTGATCACCGGGGCCGCCAGCGGCATCGGACTGGCGATGGCGGAGCTGTTTGCAGCCAATGGCGCGACGATATTGGCCGTGGATATGGATGGCAATAAGGCGGAAGCCGTGGCGCAGCGACTCGGTGGGCGCTCGGCGGGGTTTGCGTGCGATGTGTCCGACGAACGGAGCGTGACGCGGTGCTTTGAGGAGATCGGCGGACCGGTAGACATACTTATCAATTCGGCGGGCATCGCGCATGTCGGAACGTTGCGGTCGACTACGACAGTGGACATGGATCGTTTGTATGCGGTGAATGTTCGCGGGACGTATCTTTGTATGAAGGCCGCGATTGAGCCGATGGTGCGGCAGGGCAAGGGCGTGATTCTAAACCTGGCGTCGATTGCGGCGACCGCGGCGCTGGCAGACCGGTTCGCGTACTCGATGACGAAGGGTGCGGTGCTGTCGATGACGCTTTCGGTGGCGAAGGACTATCTGGCGTCGGGAGTGCGATGCAACTGCGTGTCGCCGGCGCGCGTGCATACGCCGTTTGTGGATGGCTTCGTGGCCAAGAACTATCCGGGTCGCGAGGCCGAGAAGTTCGAGGAGCTGGGCAAGTCGCAGCCGATTGGACGGATGGGCAAGCCGGAGGAGATTGCGGCGCTGGCGCTGTTTCTGTGCTCGGATGAGGCGGCGTTTATCACCGGCTGCGACTATCCGATTGATGGCGGGTTCTTCAACCTGCGGTAAAGCAGGCAGCGAAGGGCAACGACTTCAACGCAGAGTACGCAGAGGGAGACGAGCAACGACGGCTAAGCCTTGGGGGCGTAGTCTTCGCGGTACGGGTTGAAGATGTCGAGGACTTCGGAGTCTTCGAGGGCTGAGGCCTGGTGCTCGACGTTGCCGAGGACGATGAAGCTGTCGCCAGGGCCGACGATGAACTTGCCGGCGGGAGACTCGAACTGGATTCTGCCGCTGAGGATGAAGACCATCTGCTCATGCGGGTGGCTGTGGCGGGCGCCTACCCAGCCCTTCTCCATGCGGTGGCGGACGAGCATCAGCTTGTCCGTGTAGGTCATGACCTGGCGGCGGAGGCCAGGCTCGGGGGTGGTCATGCCTTCGTCCTGCGAAGGTACGACGGCGGTCACGTATTCAGACATGCGGCTTCTCCTGGGCTGGGCGGGGGACTCAGATACCCAACGAGCACGTGCGGCTCGTCGAGGACCCCACCCCTCCCCCGGGTACTTTTTTGATCGAAGATCCTGAATCGATGAGGGTTGAGGGCGGACTTGCGGAGGTCTGATCCCTCGAGTTGTCAGTTGGACAGTTTGCACTCCTAATTCCAGTTTACAAAGCTGCGGCGGAGAAAGTGTTTTTGTTTTCTGGTAACTTAGCCTTTTGGTTTGAACGAGTTACTGCGGGCGCCGCGGATTTTGGGGTTGACAGCATCGAAGCGGTTTGGAGTGCACCCTTGGCTTGAAACAGAGCAAGAAGTCCCTGTGTGCCGTTCGTTGTAATTTCGTTGTTGAACGGGAGTTGAGGGATTCGGGGGCTTCGACTGAGGCAGCGGTCGATATACCGCTGGAGGCAAAAATGCCGCCGGCCCGGATTCCCAAGATGCGGAGTGCGGGCCGGCGGCGGTGGTGGATCGCCCTCCGGGGCTGAAGCCCCTTTATTCAGGAGGGCGATGTGATGGACGGACTGAAGACCGTCCCCTTCAAAAGGAAGGCTGGTTAGAACTGCAGCTTAAGCGCGAACTGGAGTTCGCGGGGCGTGTAGTTCGGGTCGTAGGTGTTGACGACGCCGAAGGTGGAGCTGCCCAGCTGCGCGCTCGCGTTGTTGTTGTTGGGGATGAAGTAGTTGGGAGTGTTGGTGATGTCGTAGGCTTCGGCGCGGAACTGAACGTTGATGCGTTCGGTGACGGGGAAGTCCTTGAAGAGGGAGAGATCGATGTGGCGGAAGCGCGGACCGAACTCAGAGTTGCGCTGAGCGGTGCCGATGGTTCCGAGGGGCTGAGGCGCGTAGTTCGCTGTGTTGAACCACTGGCTCAGCTTCTTGGGATTGCCTCCGTTGCCGACCTTGTTGGGGCGATCGTTGCCACCACCGTTGACGGGTGTGGCGCGGTTGCCGTAGACGATCTTGTAGTCCGGAGCGGCGGGGTTGGTGTTGTAGTCGGAGGAGCCGCCGTTGTAGATGCTGACAGGCTTGCCGCTCTGCCAGACGGTGATGGTGTTGATCTCCCAGCCGTGCAGGACCTGCTTCTTTATGCCGGTGAAGGAGGCGCCGAAGGGCAACTCGTAGTTGAGAGAGAGGGCGAAGCGGTTCTGGATGTCGTTTTCCGCTACACCGTAGTCGATCTGGCGGATACGGGTGGGATCAGCGTTGCTCCACCCCTGATCGCCTTCTTCCGAGAAGCCGGTGATGTCGGATAGGTCCTTCGCCCAGGTGTAGTTTGCGTCAAAGGCGAGGCCATGGACGAAACGGCGCTGGAAGGAGGTCTGCAACGCGTTGTAGTTGGAGATGCCTTCGCTCTGCATCCAGCCGACGCTGCCGAGGTTGGTGAGCAGGCCCTTGGCGGCAAGTTTGAAGTTGCTGTTGGCGCCCGGCGCGAACGGATTGAACGGCGCAGGCTGGTTGATGTCGTTGATGGTCTCCGGCAGATGCTGGCCGACGTTGCCGACGTATCCAATGGTGAAGACGTTGGAGCCGAACTGCTTTTCAACCTGCAGGTTGTACTGCTGGATCATCGCAGGACGGAACTTGGTGTCTTCCGCGATGAAGGAGAGAGCGTTGCTGGTGATGGACTGCGGCGTGGGCAAGGGCAGACCGGCGTCGAAGGTGCCGGTGGAGTCGTCGTTCGCGCCGCCGACGGTGGTGACGCCTGCGGTCGTTGTGGTGCAGTTTCCGTTAAAACTGCTGGCGGGGACTCCGTTAGCGAGCTGGATGGCGAGCGCGATGTTGGACTGACCGCAGGTTGGCGAGTAGACGGATACGAACGGAGCGTTCTTCAGATCGGCGTTGGAGGTGTAGTTGCCGGGGAAGAAGCTAAGTCCGTAGCCGCCGCGAAGAACGAGAGTTGGCGAGACAGAAAATGAGAACCCTAGCCGCGGAGCAACATTGGAGTGATCAGTTGGAATATTCACATGGGAGTTAACTCCATTCACACCCGCAATCTTGAGCGCTTCGGAGACCGTGGAATGTGTCAGGCCGAGAGCCTCGGGAAAGTCGAAGTTCGAAATGTGATTGTGGGCTTCGGTGAAGGGAGTGAAGACGTCATAGCGGATACCATAGAGAACGGTTAGCTTTGGAGTTGCCTTCCAGTTGTCCTGAACGAATCCGCTTGGCTCCCAGCTCCGATAGTCCGGGGGAAAGAGGTTGAAGTTGCGGGTCTCGCTCGCATAGGCTCCGACCAGGGCCGAGGCCAGCTGGTTGTTCTGCGTCGTCA
>CAJCIM010000017.1 GCA_903970395.1 Acidobacteriaceae bacterium | reverse complement strand
TAGGTTCGCTTCATGTCAGTGACCCTATGCTGCGGCGAGGGCTCTGATGTCCTTGTTTTCGAGGATGGATTTGGGAGAGCCGCGTAGGGCGGCGTGGATCATGGCCAGGCCGACCTGTTCGAGTGTGCAGCCGTGGTTGGGAAAGAGCAAGATGAGGACAGGGAAGAGTGCCGCGATGATGGGGTAGTAGGAGCGGACGTTCCGCTGGCCGGGGACGGGCTTCATAAACCCGGGTCGGAAGTTGACTTCGCGTGGGAAGCCGATGGAGGTAAGGGCGTTTTCTGTGCGGCCTTTGACGCGGGCCCACATGATGCGCCCCTTTTCCGTACTGTCCGTCTGTGCGCCGGAGACGAAACAGAAGGTCATCTGCGGGTTGAGGGAGAGCAGCGTTGCGGCGAAGTGCAGCGTGATGTCGTAGGTGATGTGCGTGTAGTCAGCCTCGGACATGCCGGCAGAGCTGATGCCGGCGCAGTAGAAGCAGGCATCGTAGCCGGTGAGCTGCGCAGCGGCCTCGTCGAGGTGCATGAAGTCGGGGACGAGGAGTTCGCGGAGCTTGGGGTGAGTGAGCGGGAGGTGCCTGCGGTTGACGATGAGCACCTGCTCGACGGCGGGGTGTCGGAGGGATTCGAGGAGGACGCCTTCGCCGACCATGCCGGTGGCTCCGGTGAGGATGATTTTGAGGGGCATGTGGGGCCTTTGTGCGGTGTCAGGTGGTGCCGTAGTCGTTCGTTCAGCAGTAACCAATGTGAGACTACTACTCAGTGTGACCTTGGTGGCTGGTGACCGAATTCGTTGTAGGGTGGCCGTAGATTGCATGGAACGTTCCTGGAGCGGCTCGAACTACCGCATAAGAGATTCCCGCCACAGTTCGCTTCTGCCATGGCCGGGCCATCCTGTTCAGAGAGATGGAGGCCAGATCTCCCGACACAGAGTGGAATGGCAGCATTGCCTCGATGCCATCTCCACCAATCCCAACGTTGATCGAAAACGAAAGCTCATTGTTCGACCATTTCAGATTCCGAAACTCTGAAGCGTTCCGTCCGTCGAGCCATTTCAACAGTTGCGCGGCGGTGATCACCGGGACGTGATGCTTCTGCGCGGAGGAGATAATCAAGTCCGCGCCACGAGACTTTGCGTAGTCGTTGTGCATATTGGCCGTGAATACGCCGAAGTACTCCGAAGTGCCAAGCGCATTTGTGAGCAGCGTATCCACGGTGAAGGGATAGCTTTGGTTTGATTCGTCTGTCATCTGAGTCGGTGCCTGGTAGACATCGATCAGACGCCCATCCTTACGAGCAAAGCGCATCGGCAGTCCGGAACCGGTAAAGAGTCCAGGCTTGTCGTTTACCCATTTCTCGGGCCAATAGTAGTAGTTCGTATCCAGGCGAATCTGATGGCTCAATTCTACCTGGGGCTGCGTATCGTAGTCGCCCCAGGTGACGCAGTCTGTACGGTTGCTGGTCGGCTGCGGGAGCCCGGGGTATTTGAGCGCAAAACCCTGGAGTTGCTGAGAGTAGAGATTGTCCACGAACTTACGAATTACCTGACGCCTAATCACGCCAGTGCTGTCTTGCATTACTGTTGTTGGCCAGTCGGTACAGGCGGTGTAAACGTGCAAACCAATGTCGAACCCCTGCTTGGCGAAGTAGTCAGCATGTGCAGATGAAATCGATCCGACAAAGATGTGCGAGGTTGCACGTATGCACTCCCATTTCTCAAGTGAGCAGCCGCTTGGACTCTTACGCTGATAGCTAAGGAAACGACCAGCGGTTCCGCCGTGTCCATGATCGTCACCGGTCATGACGATGACGGCCTTCAGTCCTCGCGGCAGATACCAGAAGCGTGGAAGAGGTTTTTTGTCTGCATTGGTGATGATGATCAGGTTAGCCAGCAGTCTTTGCTGGATGTCCGCCTGCGGAACCGCGATCAACTTTGGATCAACCCAGTCTGGTTGTGGGTCCTTTGCGCTGGCTCCATAGAAGAGGTCATCCGACCGCACCGGCGGAATGCCATCACGTTCCAAGCCGGACCACTCGGGATTGCCCTGGCGCGTGTAGACGATGGATTTTGCCAAGTCGTAACTGAAGACGACGGCATTGCCGTTGCCGACGTGCATAGAACTGACAGCGGGGAATTGGGTTGCGGTCCTGGAGTCGTTATACAGCGTGGCGAGTACGGATGCCTTGTCCGCGACGAATCGATCTGCGTCACCATGAAATTGGATCGCTTGCTGAAACAGCCCAGCACCGGCGGGAGTCGTTGAGTTGATCTTGAGATAACCGCCATGTTGGACCGGCCCATCTGTTTCGGAGGTTGACGGGCTCCATCCAAGACCTTCAGCCAGCTTCTTTGCAGGCCGCATGGCGACGAGGTTTCCACCGCCTCTCACCCAGTCGGTGAGCATACGGGTGTGAGTGGCATCGATGGGCATCTCACCAAGGAGCGCTATGTCATATTTCGCAAGTTCTGCTGCAGAGACCTGCGCGAGATCTCTAACCGCAAACTCGTTGAACCCCTCGTTGCGAAGGATCTCCGCATAGTACTGGCTAAATCCATTTGCCTTGCTGATGATGACAAGGATGGGTCCACCTGGCCCCTCCGTCATTCTTCTGGTTGTCTTGATGCCCGTCGTGAAGCGCCATACGTTATCTTGCGCTGGTGGGTGATTGTGCCGGTCGAGGATGCCCTGTGAGCCAGCCTTGAGTGTCACCTCATAGGTGGACCCCTCATGAAGAGGGGAATTCGGCAGTAGAACTGCGGTGCGCGCGACTTCGTCGTAGGTGACTGTCCCTGGAAGGATAGAGCCGTGTTCATCACGCAACAGGAAGGATGTAGGGGATATCGTCCCGGCTGACATCGCCTTGTTGAAGGTCGACTTGATCGTGGTATTTGGCTCGACACCGACTTCATCCGCGGAGGGATAAACACTCGTAGTCTGTGGCTTCCCGAAGAAGTCGCGGGCCAGCAGTATGGTTGAGCAGATGCCTATTCCTGCCACAAGGGCAAACGATATGCGAGTGAATACAGGCGCGATTTTGAGAAGAAAACTCATGGCCACTCCTTAGAATCGAAGCCACGGGATCGAGCGTAGGCGGCAATAATTAGCGAGTGCTTCGCCGACGGGAAAGGGCGAAGAGAGATGAAGCGCATTTCACTCAACCTAAAACTGATCAGTTACGGTGAAAGCTGAACAATCTATGCAACTATACGGGATCAACGAGACGCGCCGGTGAAGTTATTGCGGATCGTGCTGAAGTCAGTGGCTTTCGACGTTGCCATCGACTGATGCAGTCGCGATACTTACTGGACGGTGAGGTTGGCGTCGAAGTCGACGATGAGGGTGTCTCCGTCGACCTGCATGGAGAGGACTTTGAGGTTGGTGAGCTGGATGTTGTAGCCGGAGGTCTGGACGAGCTTGCGGAGCATGTCGGCAACGTTAACGCGCATCTTTTGCGGGAGCTTGCCGCTGAGGGAGGGGCTAGGAAGAAGTCGAGATCCTTGTCGTTGCTGAGCTTTTCGATGCGGGCGTCGCGGAAGCCGAGGAAGTCGCCCTGGGCTTAGGGAACGACGGAGACGTCAGCTTCGGTTTTGAAGTCGAGGCCGAGGCAGTTCTGCCCGATCTTTGCGCCCAGCTTGGCCTGGGATTTGACGTGGACGACGATGCGATCGTCCTTGAAGCTGACTTTGGGGAACAGGGAGTAGCAAAGCAAGAGCCTGACTGCGTCAGGCTCTTGAACTTCAAGAATAGGTAGCGTTACTTCGTGGAGGCGACGACCTGGTCGGCGGGTGGCTGCGCGGGGCCGAGACCCAGCTTGATGAGGGCGCGGGCGTCGGGAGTGATGCGGGTCTGCCAGCCGTTGTCGCCCTGCAGTTTAGCCATGGCTGCGGCGCTCTGCGAGTCCCACACGCCGGAGGGATCGCCGCTGAGGTAACCCTGCTTGATGAGAGCCTGCTGAATTTCAGTGGCGCGCTCGGAGGGGATGCCGGAAGATTCATGGCTGCGCAGAGGGCGTACGGACTTATGCACACGGCTACTGCTGTGTTTGACTGCGGCGTTGGTGGTGTGGAGAGTATGCGTGACAGCGAAGGCAGGAAGTGCGGCAAGCATAAGTCCGGCAGTGACGATCTTTGCGGAGGAAAAGCGCATAGTTCGGGGCACCTCGTGTGCAGGGCTGTGCCAAAGCTGTCAGGCAACTCATTACAGACTAGTGAAATAGGTCTGATAGCGCAAGTGACTTCGGTTTTCTGGATACAGGTCTGGTTATTGACGGGATGGGTGCGGAGGATCTTCGTCGAGCAACCTGTGGACGGCCTGCTGAAGCTGGGCGGTGATCTCAGCTTCGGGGGTATCTGGCGGAAATTGAAGTGGTTCGCCTGCAACGACTTGCAGGCTGCCGGAGCGGAACCAGCGATTGTTCGCTTCTGTAGCATTTATGCCACGTATCGCCATGGGCAGGACCGGGACGCCGGATTGCCGGACGAGCAGGCCTATGCCGGGGCGGAAGCGGCCTAAAGTACCACTCGTGGACCGGGTTCCTTCGGGGAAGACGAGGACGTGAAGACCGCGGTCGAGGGTCTCGCCGACGTGGGCGAAGCTGCGTTGAAAGCCGTGGCGGCGAGGCAAAGGGAAGACGTTGAAGAGCGCGGTGAGCAGGAGATAGATGAGCGGGCCAGGCAGGTAGAAGCGCGTGGGGTGCTTGAGACTCTCAGGGTTGCGGAAGTGGCGGTAGTCTTCGAGCATCTCACCGGCCATGGCGACGGCGAGATGGTGGCGGGGAAGGGCGTAAGTGAGCAGTGGCACGTCGTAGGTGGTGACGTGGTTGGCGATGATGAGCATCGGCGTGCTGGGGAGAGATGGCGGGGTGAGGACGGTTGGGTTGGCGAGAAGTGCGACGAGCGGGCGGAGGATGGCCTCGGTGAATGCGGCTCTCAGCCAGCGGATGGGGGTGGACCATGGCCAGTGTGGGTAGAGAAATGTCGGCGTGGACTGTGCGGCGGGGAGTTGATGCAGGTGTGGGGTCTGCGATGGGAGGGGTGAGGGTTCTGAGCCTCGGGTGAGCCAGTGGCGGAGTTGGCCGAGGGTCTGGAGGGTGTCGAAGTCTGGGTTGCTGGTGGTGGTGCCGGTGCGCTCTTCGATGGCAGAAGCGAGTTGCACAAGGGCGAGGCTGTCGAGGTGGAGGTCTTCGGTGATGCGGGAGGCATCGGTTGGGCTTGCGATGGGTTCGCCGGTAAGTTGCGTGATGAGCTGCAAGAGCCAGTCGGTGGATGCGGGTTGAGCGTCGGGTGCTGTGGGGTTGTGGGTTTGGGTGAGCCAGTCGGCGACCGCACGGCGGCGGACCTTGCCGGTGGAGGTGCGTGGGAGGTCAGGTCCGGGCCAGAGAACCCAGCGGCGGAGGCGTTGTGGTTCAGCGAGACGGGTGTTGGCGTTGTGAATGACGATTGCAGCCTGAGAGAGGTTGGCGCGCATGGCGAGGACGGCGCAGGGTTCTGGGCCGGAGGGTGTTTGCAGAGGCACGACGGCGCAGGCGCGCACGGAGGGATCTTGCTCGATGGCGGCTTCGAGGTCTTCGGGGTGCAGGTTGATGCCGTTGGCGGTGACGATGACCTCGCTGGCGCGGCCGAGGAAGCGGAGTTCACCGGTGGGTTGAGTCGCAACCATGTCGCCTGTGGAGAGCCACGTGTCGGGGCGCTCTTGCAGACGGCCGTGGCTCCATGTGGCGGTGGAGATCATGGGGCCGCGGACGAGGAGTTCACCTTCAGGGGTGATCTTTGTTTCGCGACCGGGGAGCGGTTTGCCGAGGGTGCCGCGTTTGACGTGGAACGGATGGTTGAGCGTGATGAGGGCGGTAGTTTCGGTCATGCCGTAGCCCTGCACGACGACAAAGCCGAGCGCGGAGAAGAACTGCTCGACCGGTGCGGGTAGAGCGCCGCCGCCGGAGACGAAGGACCAGAACTTGAGGCCGAAGGTGCGATGGATGTCGCGGAAGTGGAGCCAGCGCATCCATGCGGAGATGCCTTTGGCGGCTGCGATGCGGGTTTCGAGCTTGGGGTCGTTGAGTTCGAGGTGCGTTTTGAGGAGAGCGAAGACACGCGGGACAGCAGCGAAGACGGAGATGCGTTCGCGGTGGATGGTTTCGATGAGGCGTGGAGCGGCTAGACGGTCTTCGATGTGGACTTCGGCGGCTAAGATAGGCGGAATCCAGAGGCCCATCATCTGGCCGAAGACGTGACTGAGCGGGAGTGTGTGCAGGAAGCGAAGCGGATGGATCAGGCGCTCGTAACGGAGGTAGGGTTTTGCGCCGGACTCGATGGGTGCCACACTGGCGAGGATGTTGCCGTGGGTGTGGACGATGCCCTTGGGGTCGCCGGTGGTACCAGAGGTGAAGAGGATCTGCAGTGGGGTGGTATGGGTAAGGCCTTCGACGGCAGGGGATTCTTCGGCAGGAAGCAATGTGGAGAGCAGGTCGAAGGAGAGCTTTGGATAGGTGGAGGGAAGTTGTGCGATGAGCGCGGCGTCGCCGATGACGAGCGAGGGTTGGACGTCGGAGCAGATGCGTTGCGCGAAGTCTCGTGTGCCGTAGGCGTCGAGCGGGACGGCGATGGCTCCGCGCAGGATGCAGCCGTAGAAGGCGGCGATCCACTCTGCGCTGTTGGTGGCCCAGAGGAGGACCCGGTCGCCGGGTTGAATGTGACTCTGTTCGAGGTGTGCGGCGAAGCGACCGGCGAGGTGTGCGAGCTCGCCGTAGGTGGTTGGTGTGCGGCGATTGCCGTGGTGGCGGACGACGGCGATGTTGCGTGCGTAGCGGCGCATGTCGTCGAGATAGGTGGCCACGTTGGCGCGCATGGCTGTGCTCCCAGAGATGGTCTTCCACCAAAGGATAAGGGCGCGGAGAAGACTCCGCGCCCTGTGGATGGATTGCGTTGCGGTTACGGCAGGGTTCCGCCGACGTAGTTGTTGCCGCCCGAAGGATCTCGGAGCGAGCGGATAACGAAGACTACGTCTTCGCCGGACTTGAGACCAGAGACTACGGACTGGTAGGTGGCCAGGTCGGTGATGGGCTTGCGATTGATCTCCGTGATGACCGCAGACTGATTGAGACCGATGTTGTCAGCGAACGAACCGGGCTTGACGCTGGTGACGACGACTCCACCCTTGACGCCGAGCTTTGAGGCCTGCTGCTGGGGGATGGCCTGGACGGTGATGCCCAGAGTGGTCTCGCCGACCTCGGCTTGGGCAGTTGCACTGGTGTCGTCGGCCTGGTTATCTGGGTTGGCTAGGATTTTGGCGCGATCGGTGATTGAGACGTCGATATTGTCACGCTTGCCGCCACGGAGGTAGGTGAGGCGAACGGTGGTGCCGGGCTTCTTGGCGGAGATGATCGCTACCAGGGCATCTCCGTTTTTGACGGGCTGGCCGTCGACAGCCACGATGACGTCCTGCGGCTGCAGGCCGGCCTTGGCCGCCGGGCCACCGGGGGTGATGACGCTGATCATGACACCGCCGTTGGAGAAGCCATACTCACGCGCGACAGCCGATGAGGTAGCGGCTTGGAATTGGATACCGATGCTGCCGCGGATGACCTTGTGCTCCGGTCCGATTAGCATGTTGTAGACGCTTATGATGGTGTTGGAGGGCATGGCGAAGCCGATGCCTTCAGAACCTGCGGACTGGGTATAAATAGCCGTGTTCATGCCGATGACTTCGCCGGCCATGTCAACCAGCGGGCCGCCGGAGTTGCCGGGGTTGATGCTTGCGTCGGTCTGGATGAAGCGCTGGAACTGGTTGGTAGCGACGTTGCCGGGACCGGGGCCTTCATCAATGGTGCGGTCTTTGGCAGAGATGATGCCGGCCGAGACGGTCTGCGAGAGTCCGAAGGGACTACCGATAGCGAGCGCCCAGTCGCCAACCTGCGCACCGTCGGAGTTGCCGAGCTTGACGGTGGGTAGGGTCAGGCCCTTGGGGTCGATCTTGATGACGGCGATGTCGGTGTCCTTATCGACGCCGATGACGGTGGCGGGACGGCCGGGGTCGCCGGGGGTGTCATCCTGCGGGTCGGTGGCGAGCTTGACGTAGATCTTGTCGGCCTTATCGACGACGTGATTGTTGGTGATGATATAGCCGCGGGGGTCGACGATATAGCCGGATCCAAGGGCTCGGCGAACGCCGCCGCCATCCTCACTACCGCCGGGCTGACCGCCGAAGAAGTGGTTGAAGAAGTCCTGCATGGAGTTGTCTCCGCCCTGGTCGTCACCGTTGTCGTCGCCGTTAGGATTGGGCGTTGGGATGACTTGGCCACGGCGTCCGCGATGCGCGCTGGAGCTGGACTGCTTGGGCAGCTCCTCGGTGCTGATGTTCACCACTGCGGGGCTGACCTGCTTGACGATGCCCGCGAAGCCGTTGGAGAGGGTGACCGGGTTCGGAACGCTGAGTGGGCGCGCGTCGCTGGAGTCTACCTTTTGCTGATGCGCGCTCACGCTGCCGGTGAACGTGGAGCCAACGACGATGCCGAGAGTAAGAACGGCCAGCAGGCCAAAGGTGGTGGGCATATGGCCGCTGCGGATTCTGTTCCAGAGTGAGCGGCCAGATTTCGTGATCGATTCCATGTGGTTTTATCTTCCTCGTCATTCATGATCTTCGCGGCGGGCTGCAATGTACAGTGCGGGCGAAGAGATGTTCAGTGCGGCACGCGGGCTGCGTAGTGACAACCCGGTAAGAGTTCAGTCGGATCGCCGGGGTTGCACCTCGAATCCCGTACAACTAAACACTACGTAGTTAACATAGACGCGATTCGCCGGCAAAGGTAGCAGGGTTTGACGCAGGTTGGCCGGTATGGGAGTGGATGCGATCTTTTTGTGTCCTACGGTATGAATTACGCTCCTGGGGGAAGTGTAGCGGGTTCAGGTGGCAGCGGTGGGGAGAACCGGTTGCGAGCGGTGTGAAATGGGGCGGAGTTCCGCGATCAGGATTCCGGCGAGGATGAGGGTGGCACCGAGGAGGGAGCGACGCCCGAGACGCTCGCCGAAGAAGATCAGGGATGTGAGCCAGGCGAAGACGGGCTCCAACGTGAAGATGAGTGCTGTGTGGGTGGCGGGTAGATGCTGCTGGGCCCAACTCTGGATGGTGAAGGCAGCAGCCGTGGCGAGGACAGCGGTGACGGCGAGGGCGATCCAGAGCTGCGGAGCCGAGTGGAGGCGGATAGCGCCGCCGAGAGGGAGCGTGACGAGCATGGTGAGGGCGGCAAAGCCGATCTGGAGGGTGCCGAGGCGGCGGGCGGTGACTCGCGGGGAGGTGTGGGCGAGCATGAGCAGATGGCAGGCGAAGGCGACGGCGCAGAGCAGGGAGAGCCATTCGCCAAGATGCAGGCCGCTGAGAATTGCGCTGCCGGAGCCGGGTGGGGTGGTGAGCAGAACTAGGCCGGCGAAGGCGAGGATGGCTCCGAGGAAGACGTCGATAGTGAGTTTGGTGGTGTCCGGAGGCGCGATGTAGGGGATGGCGCTGAGCAGAGGGACGAAGACGACGACCAGACCGGTGAGGAAGGCAGATTTGGACGCCGTTGTGTGGGCGAGGCCTGAGGTCTGGAACTGGTAGCCGAGGGCGAGGAGGATTCCTGCGGCGATGCCGAATCGCAGGTCGGTACGGGTGAGGTTCTTGAGGGAGCGGAGGTTGACAGCTGCGAGCAGGAGGAACGCGAGCGTCATGCGCAGGAGGTTGAAGACGAGCGGAGTGGTGTCAGCAAGGGCGGCCTTGACGAGCGAGAAGGTTGTTCCCCAGACGAGAACTACGGCGAGGAGTAGAAGGTGGGCTGTAAGTTTGATGCGGCGGTTGGTCATGCAGGGCGTCTGCGGTTGAAAGGGGGTTGGGCTGCTAGATGATGCCGGTTCTTCGACTTTGTCGCGCGATGAAGCCGTAAGACTGTGCTCAGAATGGCGGATTTGGGGCAAGTTGGCAGGCGTCGAGAAGGAGGAGCAGGATGCGGCGGAGCGCTAGGTTGCGGCCGGTGGGATCATAGGTTTCCCGGAGGGTGTGGATGCCGCTGCCGGTGCCTCCCGTGCCGATGGCAAGGGCTGGAATGCCGAGCGACAGTGGGAGGTTTGCGTCGGTGGAGCCGATATGGGGTTCGGTGGTGATGCCGAGGTGACGGTCGACGGCATGCAGGCTGCGGGCGAGTGGATCTATGGAGGGCAGAGCGCCCGCGGGCCGGTCGCCGGTGCGGGAGACGTGAAGTGATAGATGGTGGGCCGCGGCCGTGTCCCTGTTTTCGACGGCCAGTGTGCGGGAGAGTTCGGTGAGGACGGCGTACTCGATGCGATCGAGCTCGGTGGCGGAGGTGGAGCGGATATCGAGGTCGGCGGTGGCGGATTGGGGGATGGAGTTGACCGAGGTTCCGCCGGAGATGGTGCCGCAGTTGAGTGTGGAGCGCGGGTGTGTGGGCAGGCGCAGGTTGGCGATGGAGAGCAGGCCGGAGGCGAGGGCGAGGATCGGGTTGGGACGGCCAGCGTCGGCCCAGGAGTGGCCGCCAGGCCCAGTGAGGGTGACGCGGAGCCGCCGGCTGCCAAGAGCGCGGTCGACGATGGTGGCCGTGCCTGCGCCTTCGAGCGCGAGCGCGGTGCGGATGCGGCTGGCGTAGGGCGATGCTCCGAAGAGGTGGCGCATGCCGCGGAGGTCGCCGGGACCCTCTTCGCCGACGTTGGCGCAGAAGAGGATGGTGGTGGCGGGTGTGAGTCCGGCGTGTTTGAGAGCTGCGGCGATAGCAAGAAGGGCGGTTAGGCCTGCTCCGTTGTCGCAGGCTCCGGGGCCTCGGATAATGCCCTCACCCTGCTCGCGTGGGTCGTCGAGGTGTGGAGTGCAGTCCGTGCCTGGTGGAAACACGGTATCGAGGTGGGCGGAGATGAGAATGACCGACGAAGTTTCGCTGGATTCAGCTGCGGGTAGCTCGGCGAGGACGTTGCCCTCGGGATCGATGTGGTGATTGCAAAGGTTCAGGTTGAGAAATTGCGAGAGAAACCACTGAGCGCGCTCGACTTCTTGGAAGGGTGGTGCAGGGATGGCGAGCATTTCGAGCTGCCACCGGAGCAGCTGCTGGGTGTGGAGATGGAGCCACTGGAATGCCCGGTGGACGGCGCGGTCGCTGGCGAGGGCAGCGATGCGTCGGTTGTCGGCGGCGGTCATTGGGCGTCACCCTGATCATCGGTGTGGATGGTGTCGGGGTGGGGCTTGTAGATGACCTCGACGAGGTAGAGCCCTTGCGGTGGGGCGGTGGGGCCCGCAGTGGAACGATCGCGGGCTGCAAGGATGCTTGGGATGTCGTCAGGTATGAGAGCGCCTCGGCCGATGTCGACGAGGGTGCCGACGATATTCCGTACCATGTGGTGCAGAAATCCGCTGCCAGTGACGCGGTAGATGAGGAGATTGTCCCGCCGGGTGATGGTGGATGCGTGGATGGTCTTGATGGGATCGCGCCCCGCGGGTTCGTCGGGGCTGTTTTCGGATGAGGCGCGTTGGGTGAGATCCGGGTCGCTCGCGGAGAACGAAGTGAAGTCGTGGGTTCCGCAGAGCGCGGCGGCAGCCTGTTTCATGGGTTCGAGCGCAAGCGGCCAGCGGCAGTCCCAGACGTAGGGTGCCAGGAAGGGAGAGCAGATGCGCTCCGGTGTGCGCGGGGCTGGATTGGTGGCGAGGCGGCGCTCGAAGATACGGTACTCGTAGGTCTTTTGCAGGACGTTGTGGCGGGCGTGGAAGCTGGGCGGGACGGATTCGGCGCTGAGGACGCGAATGCTGGCGGGGAGGATGCGGTTGAGGGCGCGAAGGAGGTTATCTGGAGGAATGTTCGCAGTGAGTGAGAAGGACGCAACCTGACCGAGGGCGTGAACGCCAGCGTCGGTGCGGCCGGACCCTTGTGGCAGGACGGTCTCGCCGGTGACGTCGAGGATGGCCTGCTGCAGAGAGCCTTGAACGGTGGACAGATCGGGTTGCACCTGCCAGCCGTGGAAGGTGGTGCCATCGTATGTGAGGGTCAACTTCCAGTTACCCATCTGGACGCGAAGATTCAAGGCTTAGTAGAAGGTAACATCAGGGCGGCAGGCGGCGTTTTTTGAGGCATTTGGAGAAACGCTACCGACTCTTATACTGTAGGGGCTTCAATCTGAAGATGGATAAAGAGTGCACCGGGGAACCGGGAAGGCAGGTAGATCGTATTCTGCCTAGGCGCATCCATTCAAAGAAAGAAGCAACTGGAGATCTATACCGTGAGATTGAGGCATTGGCAGGCAGCAGCCTGCGTGGCGACTACCTTGTTGTCGGCGTTGCCACAAGGTGTGGTGCAGGCGCAGCAGAGCACGACGAAGAGCCAGCAGCAGTTGGAGCAGGAGTTCAACCAGCTTTCGCAACCGCAGCCCGCCGCGAAGCCCGCGACTCAGTCGCCAGCACCAGCGGCACGGTCAGGGGCTCCAGCGACGACGCAACAGGCCCCGGTGACTCCTGCGTCGCAGACGACTGCGCCCGCGACGACGACCTTCCCGACGCCAGCTGTGGCTCCGCCAGCAGCCGTGTATGTACCACCTCTGCCGACTCCTGCTCCGCGGCAGACACAGGTGAGTCCGACGGTACCCGTGCGAACGGGTGGTATCCAGAACGATACGACCGGCAACAAAGCTCTGCCGCAGGCTCCGGCCCCGAAGCTGACGGAGCCGTTGTACATGCGCACCAGTTTGAAGGATTACAGCAAGGGACAGCCCGGCTACAAGGACCCCTTGCTCTGGTACAAATCGACCAAGTATCCAGAGTCGCGGCTGAGCAACTCGCCGCAGCTGGATGATCTGTTGCACGATGGCAAGATTTATCTGAGTCTGTCGGATGCGGTGACTCTGGCGATCCAGAACAACTACGACATCGCAATTGCTCGGATCAACCTGGATATTGCGGACACGGATATCGAGCGTGCTAAGGCGGGCCAGAGCCTGCGCGGCGTTTCAACCGGCATCGTGGCAAATACACTTGGCGGCAGCACAACGACGATTACCGGTGGAGGCGGTCCTGGTGGTACGAGCAGCGGTACGGGTGGCGGTGGTGCCGGTGCGTCGGGTCTTGTGCTGAGCACCAACGGCGGTGGACCGACGCCGGAGGGTCGTGATCCGCTGATTACGGGAACGTTCGAGTACGAGAACGCACAGACGCCGGAGTCCAACCTGCTGTTCAGTGGCGGACTTTCAACGGAGTTCACTCATACCTCAACGTACAACGCGGTCTACCAGCAGGGATTTGCCACGGGCACACTATTTACGGCGACGTTCAACAACACGCGTGTAACGACCAATAACCCGTTCACCGATTACAGCCCGACGCTCTCTTCGAGTGTGCGATTCCAGGCGACGCAGCATCTGTTGCAGGGGTTTGGGCCGGGGATCAACAACCGCTTCATTCTGCAGGCGAAGAATGACCGCCGTATTACGGATTCTGCCTTCCGCCAGCAGTTGCTGTACACCATCAATCAGGTTGAGAACATCTACTGGGGTCTGGTAAGCGCGTACGAGGACGAGCAGGCGAAGGAGCGCGCGCTTGCACAGTCCACGCAACTGACGGCGGACAACCGCAAGCAGCTAGAGATTGGTACGCTGGCACCCCTAGACGTAGTGAACTCGGACTCGTCCGTGGCTGCGGACCGTCAGGCGCTGATTGCGTCGCAGACGAACCTCGAGTATCAGCAGCTAGTGATGAAGCAGGCGATTGCGCGGAACCTGAACGACCCGCAGTTGGCTACCGCACCGGTCGTCCCGAGCGACCGCGTGGGTCTGGA
>CAJCIM010000016.1 GCA_903970395.1 Acidobacteriaceae bacterium | reverse complement strand
CGCCCGCTCCTTCGAGCGATATGCCGCAGGCGTAATGGCTCGTCAGGCGAGAACAGGGCGGCGGATAGAATGGTGAAGTGAGTTCCCATTTGTCCGCACGCCCTTTTCTTTATGTCCAAAACCGCCTCGCCTGCTCTGGCGTGGATTTGACCGCTCTGGCCGAGGAGTTTGGCACGCCGTTGTATGTGTACTCGGCTGATGCCATTGTTGAGCGCGCGACGATGCTGAAAGCGGCGTTTTCGACCGCTGCTCTGAACCTGAAGACGGAACTGAAGACTACGCTCTGCTATGCCGTGAAGGCGAACTCGTCTCTGGCGATTTTGAAGATGCTTGGCGCGATGGGATGCGGGTTCGACATCGTCTCAGGCGGAGAGCTGGAGCGGGTGAAACGCGCCGCGCCGCAGTCGGTGGGCAAGGTTGTATTCTCCGGCGTGGGCAAGCAGGCGTGGGAGATGGACGCTGCGCTAGAGGCGGGCATCCTGCTCTTCAACGTGGAGAGCGAAGCGGAGCTAGAGCTGCTGAGCGAGCGTGCCGCTGCACTCGGCATCACGGCGCGGATTGCGCTGCGTGTGAACCCGGACGTGTTTGCCGAGACGCATCCTTACATCTCGACAGGGTTGAGCGCACATAAGTTCGGAATCGCGATTGCGCGAGCGCGTGAGGTCTATCAGCGAGCGGCGTCGCTGCCGGGGCTGCGGCCTGAGGGTGTCAGCGTTCATATCGGTTCGCAGATTCGCGCGGTCGAGCCGTTTGGGCAGGCGCTGAAACGTGTGCGGTCACTGGTGGAGGAGTTGCGTGCTGATGGGCTGCCAATTCACTTCGTCGATGCGGGCGGCGGATTCGGCATTGAATACGGCGAGGGTGCGTTTGATCCTGCTGCGAGTGTCGCGAGTTACGCGCATGAACTGTCTGGAGTGTTGGCGGGGCTTGATGCAGAACTGCTGCTGGAGCCAGGGCGGTTTCTCGTGGCGCAGGCCGGAGCGCTGGTGACGCGGGTGCTCTATACAAAGCAGAATGGCGACAAGCATTTTGTGATCACGGATGCCGCGATGAACGACCTGATCCGGCCGGCGCTGTATCAGGCACATCATGAGATATGGCCGATAGAAAAATCGGAGAGAGCTTCGCAGGTTGCAGACATCGTTGGCCCGGTATGCGAATCGGGCGACTTCTTTGCGCGCGATCGCGAGACGCCGGAGCTGCGCGCGGGCGATCTAGTCGCGCTGCTCGATGCGGGGGCGTACGGCATGAGCCTCGCGTCGCACTACAACACGCGTGTGCATCCGGCGGAGGTGTTGGTAGAGCACGGCAAGGCGCGGCTGATCCGTCGACGCGAGACGCTTGATGAGTTGATTGCGGCTGAGATGCTGTAGCGTTACTGCCTGAGCAGGCCTTGAATCGTGGTGGTAAGCCTCGTCTTCAGCGCATCATCGTCATCGTTGTAGCCTGTGTTGATCATGCGGATGTGACCGTTGCGGTCCAGGATGATCTGCGTGGGGATGGTGGCGATCTTGAAGTTTTGCGCGGCGTGTGCAGGGTCAAACGCGACAGGGAAGGGAAAGTGCTTCTTTGTGATGAAGGCGCGGACCTTGTCGTCGGTATCGTCGTCCCAGCCGGTGGCGACCGCGATGTAGACGACGTTGGGGTCTTTCTGAAACTGGTTGTAGACGGTGAGCAGGGTGGGCATCTCCGCCTGACAGGGTTCGCACCACGTGGCCCAGAAGTCGAGCACAACGACCTTGCCCTTGAGTGAGTCGAGTGAGACGGGGGTGCCGTCGAGCCGCGTCAGCGTGAAGGCGGGCGAGGGCTGGTCCATCTTTTTGAAGGCTAATCCAGGTATCAGGTGTTGTATGCCGTAGGTCCATGAACAGAAGCCGATGATGGCGGCCCCGGCGACGGCGGTCGCTGCAAGTGGGAGTTTCTGCGCATTGTAGAAGAGCCGGGCGAAGGCTCCACAGATGCAGAGGAAGGCCAGCAGCAAGACCAGAGCCGCAACTTGAGGCAGCGCGGTGCGCGAGCTGATGGCGGCTGCCAGCAGGAAGGGCAACCCAGCGCCAAGCGCGAGGCCGAAGCCCTGCAGCACGGGGTCCCCGCCGCTGCGCGCGCGCAGAGCGGAGGCAAAAAAGAAGACCATTCCGAAGACTGCGAGCAAGATGCCGGTGTTGTGAATGAAGTGAGCCAGCAGCGCTCCCGGCAGGGCAAGCAACACAAGCACGGTGAAGCCGATCAGAAGGTCGAAGGCGAAGTCGATGCCAGGGCGCTTAGGTTTGGCTTCAGCAGCGGTGGGTAGCTCCGGTGCGGTTTGCTGCGGCGTGGCTTCTGGGATAGCGTCGACCGGTGTGACGGCCTCCGGAGTTACGGGTTCGTCGATGTTACTCACGCTTGGTGAGCTCCTTGTGGCGCGCCTGGGCCGCTAAGTCTGTGAGTCGTTCGGCAAGAATACATGAGGCGTCACGACACGTCCTCGCGCCGGGACGCACAGGTGTCTGCGTGCTACACTTTTAGCCGATGCAGTTGTGGGATGGGCGCTGATTTCAGGCGGCTTTTGCCCACTAGAACCGCAAATCCAGACTCCAAAGCAGTAGAGGTTTACCCCCATGTCCGGCCACTCAAAATGGGCAACAATCAAGCATAAGAAGGGCGCGCTGGACGCCAAGCGCGGCAAGATCTTTACCCGCCTGATCAAGGAGATCACCATCGCAGCCAAGGGCGGCGGTGGGGACCCGGACGGTAACCCGCGCTTGCGCACCGCCATCGCTGCGGCCAAGGCGGAGAACATGCCCGCGGACAACATCAAACGCGCTATCCAGAAGGGAACCGGCGAGCTCGAAGGCGCAGCCTATGAAGAGATCCGCTATGAGGGCTACGGTCCCGGTGGCGTCGCGATCATCGTCGACGTTCTTACGGACAACAAGAACCGCGCGGCGAGCGAGATTCGTCATTCCTTTTCGAAGCAGGGCGGTAATCTGGGTGCTCCTGGATCGGTGGCCCACATGTTCTCGAAGAAGGGACTGATCGTCGTCGAGAAGAGCGCGGCGAACGAGGACAAGCTGACCGAGATCGTGCTCGAGGCTGGCGCCGAGGACCTGAGCGACGAGGGCGAGGTGTGGGAGATTACGACCGCGCCGAACGACTTCAACGCCGTGCTGGATGCCGTGAAGGCTGCAAAGATCGAGACGGTGCAGGCTGAGGTAACGATGATCGCCTCCACCTATACCAAGTTGGAGGGCGCACAGGCAGCGCAGATGATGCGCCTGCTGGACGCGATCGATGACCTCGACGACACGCAGAATGTGTACTCGAACTTCGATATGGATGAGGAGTCCGTACCGGCGTAAGAGCAGGGATTAGGGAACAGGATTAGGAATTAGAAAAGCCGCCATCCTGCATGGCGGCTTTCGATTGCGGAGATATGAATGAAGAAACTGCAGCGTTTGATGACGATATGCCTGGCAGCGATCTCTATTGGAATGTGTGCCCAGGAACCTGCGACGCCACAATCGGGAATCGGGCTGAAGGGACACGTCGAGAATCAGGATGGCAGGTTTGTGCCGAATGCGACTGTCAATGTCGTTTCTCGAGGTACGAAAATCGCGCATATCAAAACTGACGGTACCGGTTATTTTTCGTTTCCTGGCCGCGATGGAAACTACGACCTCGTCGTCACTGCAAGTGGGTACGAAACGCTGCATGCCTACTCTGTAGCGTTCTCGGCTTCTGAACCCGCAACTCTGCTGAGGATTGCAAGTGAGGCGAGTACGCCACTGCAGAGCGCTTATCCGTGGAACTATGGGGTTCTGGTTCAGGGAGGCAATGGCCTGACAGAAGATCGTGACGGGTTTCACTTCCTAATGGCCGGTGTGCATATCGGCAAAGTTATTACGCCAGAGTTTGGGTCTGGGCTTTTGAAGGCAAACTTTGAGCAAGCATTGGAGATCTTCCCCTTTTGGCAGTCGTACACGCCCAAGTTTCAGAGAACCAATTGCTTTGCAACGCTGACTCCGGGAACGACACAAGCCGGTCCCGGGCTGTACTGCTCGCCGCCATTTACCGTGGGAGGAACGTTCTCTGGCGTTTCAATCACCCCTGGTGTTATGCGGCTGAACTTTACCCATGGCAAACAGTTTTTGCCGTGGATTCAAGGCGGCGGGGGCAGTCTCTGGACAAATCACAAGTACCCGGCGTTTGGGTCGACTACTCCAAGTCTTGCGAATAATGGCCCTAACGCAGATACAAGCGTGTGGAACTTTACACCCCAGTTTGGAGTGGGCTTTCATTATTTCTTGAAGCCGCAGCAGTCCATCGACTTTGGTGCGAACGCCGTACATATTTCGAGCTCAAGCCTGGGAGACAAAAATCCGGGAATCAATGCCAGTGTCCAGTTTTCACTGGGTTATAGCTGGTGGAAGAAATCGGCAGATCGCTGGTAGGAGGGATCCGGAGTAGACAACGATATTGTTTGTCGTTCCGGTGACGCGTTATTTTCAGCGAAAACGATTGTTGGGACAGCAAACAAGTGGCAGACGTGCAAATTATCGAGTGTGTCCCGAACTTCTCCGAAGGCCGTGACCGCGACAAGGTCGAGGCCATCGTGCGAGCCATGCGTGTAGACGGCGTGCATCTGCTGGACTACTCGCTTGATGCCGATCATAACCGCTCGGTGGTGACCATCGCGGGTGCGCCGGAGGCCGTGGTGGAAGCTGCGGTGCGTGGCGCGGGTGAGGCGGCGAAGCTGATCGACCTGACGCGGCAGAAGGGCGAGCATCCCCGGATCGGCGCGGCGGACGTCGTTCCGTTTGTGCCGGTCAGCAGCGTTTCGCTGGTGCAATGTGTGATGCTGGCGCGGCAGGCGGGCCGAGAGATCTGGAACCGCTTCGGTGTGCCGGTGTACTTCTACGAGGCGGCTGCGGCGCGGCCGGACCGCGTCAATCTGGAGGATGTGCGCCGGGGCCAGTTTGAGGGCCTTCTGCGCGACGCTGCTCGGGATACGGCGCGGCGGCCGGATGTCGGCGGCCCGGAGCCCCACAGCACCGCCGGAGCTAGCGCGGTCGGCGCGCGAACGTTCCTGATCGCCTACAACATCTACCTGGGCAGCGGCGCGGGGCTTACCCAGTCGGCGAATCAGGCCGATGTAAGCCTTGCGCGGACGATTGCGAAGGAAATTAGGGCATCCAGTGGGGGCCTGCTGGGCGTTAAGGCAATGGGGGTGGTGGTCAACGGGCGTCCGCAGGTGAGCATGAACATTACAGACTTCCAGAAGACGCCGGTGGCCAAGATCCACGCTGCGGTCGCTCAGATTGCCGCCCGACACGGCGCCATGATCGGTGAAGGTGAGCTGATTGGGCTGATTCCTGAGCTGTCCTATGAGCCGGAAGCCGATTGGATACGTCAAATACCTCAGTTCGACCCGGAGGAGAAGGTGCTGGAACGTCGGCTGCACCATCCGCTGGATTGGCCGTAGGTTCTAGAAATCAAGGGTTCAAGCGGCTGTATTACACTGCTGCGGAGCGCAGAACTCATGTGGCAAACACCTTCAGGGGCAGCTTAAGTGCTTGCCGCGGGCGGTGGATTCGGAAAGAATGGAAAGGTGCGCTTTGCGCGCCATGTAGGAGCATATACAAGGTGAAGACATTGAAGAGTTTGCAGCACCAAATGACGGCGCTGATGATGGCAGCCATGGTTTCGGCGACGTTCGCCGGCACGGCACATGCCGCCCAACTGAGCGGCGATGCACGCAGCTCCATCCCCAAGGACGTCCAGCAGATTATCGTGGTGGACTACAAGGTTATGCAGAGTTCGCCGGCCGCGATGCAGTTGAAGGATCGCGTTCTGCCGCCGGAGCTGAAGAGGTTGGAGTCCGCCCTGAAGACCAGCGGCCTTAAGGTGGATCAGGACGCCGATACGCTGGCATTTGCGGCGTTTCGCTCCGGTACGGACAAGAACGGCAACGCTGGAACGCGCATCCTGGGCGTGGCGCAGGGCCAGTTTGATACCTCGGCGATCATGGCTCACTTTGCCAAGGACAAGACCAAGCCGACGGTCTACCGCCAGAACTCCATCTATCCTATGGGGTCGGCGGGCATGAGCGTGGCGTTCCTGAACCAGACGACGATGATCTTTGGCGACCGCGACGCGGTGAAGGCCGCGCTGGACGCCCGCGATGGCCTGCAGCCGAACTTCCTGCAGAACAGCGAGATGATGAACGACATGGCCCAAGTAGACTCCCGCCCGGTTTGGAGCCTGCTGGATCAGAATGGCACCCAGACGATGATGAAGGGTGTGCTGGGCGACGCCTCGCAGCTGGCCGACTATGACACGGTCAAGGCCCGCTTCAAGAACGCCCGCTACACCATGGACTTCGCCAATGGCGTGAAGTTTGAGATGGATGTGGTGACCTCTGACACGATTACCGCCGCTACGGCTGCGACCCTGATGAAGGGTGTTGCGCTGATGAAGAAGACCGGCGGCTCGCCGCTGGAGAAGTCGGCCGTAAGCGATACGCAGATCGACTCGAACGCTGGCACACTGACGGTCTCGTACTCCTCTTCGGACACAGAGTTCGCGGGTCTTTTGACCTCGCCACTCTTCCAGCAGGTCGTCGTCAAGTAGAGAAAGACTGCAGACAACAGGAAGAGGCGACCGTCATGGTCGCCTCTTCCTGTTTGGATTTGTAGGCGTAAGCCGTTGCCTGCGAGCGGGTTTGCTTAGGAAGTCTGCTTGACAGCGTCTACTGCAGCGTTCGGAACGCCCTTCACTTCGACATCTGGATACTTACCGACGGCCCGACAACGCTCCATCACCGCCGCGCGTAGGCGGCTGGAAAGTTCCTCAGGGAACTCATAGGCCTGGGCGCCACGGTAGACGTCGATTGTCTTCCGGGTGGTATCGACCACGACCTCGCAGTGATGACAGCTTCCCAGATGCTCTTTCACCTCAACCATCAGGCTGGGATCAATCTGCCCATCGAAGTAGTCGGTTAGTTTAGCCAGAAAATC
Source organism: Acidobacteriaceae bacterium (assembly GCA_903970395.1). Classification (GTDB taxonomy): domain Bacteria; phylum Acidobacteriota; class Terriglobia; order Terriglobales; family Acidobacteriaceae; genus Granulicella. Next base: position 8,667 of record CAJCIM010000016.1, on the reverse strand, counting down.
GGTGCAGTTCACTTCAGTTTCCTCATAGCGTCGCCCGTTGCTTCTTTACTCTGCCGAAAGTACCGGCTGAGGCGCTCGCGCAATTGTAGACGCGCACGCAACAACCTGGATTTGACAGCCGGTACACTCAGCCCTAAGGCTTCGGCTGTCTCTTCCGTCGACAGGTTTTCGATGTCCCGCAGTGTGAAAACGGTTCGAAAACCTGGGGGCAGACCTGCGATTGTCTTGCGTAGGATCTCTGCGAGCTCCGATTGAGAGTAATTCTGTTCCGGATTGGGTCGCCACTCGGCGAAATCACGCGGAATAGACCCCTCATCGGTCTCCACATCCTGATCCATGGAGACAGTACGGGAGGTTTTGCGCTTGCGCAAGCGCATGAGGCTCTCATTGACCGCAATGCGGACTAGCCATGTGGAAAACTTCGAGTTGCCCTGGAACTGGTCCAGCTTCTGGAAGGCCTTGAAGAAGACGTCCTGGGTGATGTCCTCGGCGTCTTCGCGGTTCTGGGTTATGTGCTGGGCGGTGCGGAAGATCTGGCGGTCATACTGCTTCACCAGCTGCTCAAAGGCAGCAGTATCACCGGCCTTGGCGCGTTCTACCAGCAGCACGTCGGGGTGTACTTCCACTGGAACACCGTCTTCGGCCTGCCCATCCAGCGAAAGGTCGCCGTCAAGGACGCCAGCCGGCAGCGGAAGCTCTGCTGCGTCGAATGGATCATGGGCTAGAGTAGGCGCAGCCGCTCCCGTGGTTCTGAGGTGCGGGGCACCGGGTTTTTGGACGATGGATGCAGGAGGTGCGGCCATAGGTGGGCTCCTGATTTAGTGTACTTTACCTGCCTCCGTCGTTACCAGCGTCCTGAGGCGAATGATGGGGCGGAAGTGTCGAATGTAGACAGTAACCTTTGCTGGTTCGAGGTTTACGATCGGAACACATCGCGAACCCAATGCCAGCCGTTAGAGTCAAAAGAAGGTCTGGAGTTTTGCGGATGAAGCGAAGCGGTACAAACGGTTGGCAACGGGTTGCGGCAGTCGTCTGCGTGGCGACGGTGGGGGTGGTGCCCGCGCAGGGCACAAGTACGACAGCAAAACGGCATAAGGCCACAGTCGCAGCACACGCTTCCCATACCGCGACGGGCCGCAGTCACACCGCCGCTGTACGTCGTGTGGGCCTGCCACGGCCGACACATGAGAGCCTGCGCCTGAGCCACGCGTTCATCGCGTCCGCTACGTTGCGGCCCATGGCGCAACAGCTGCTGCTGGCGCGCAGCGCATCGGCCTATGCTGGTGTGGCGAGTTACGCGGCCGGGCATCCCGGCGATGGAGCTGCCGCGGCCAACCTCGCTCTCGGTCACGCCTACCTGCTGGACAAACGCTACTCTGATGCTGAACTTGCGTTTCACCGTGCAGCGCAGGGCGCCGCTGTGCTCAGCGACTACGCCGACTTTCTCGGCGCGCAGGCAGCGGTGCAGGGCAACCGTCCGCAGGAGGCCGTGCCGCTGCTGACCAACTTCGCCGAACGCCACCCAGGCAGCCTGTTCGATTCCCAGGCGCCGGTGTTGCTTGCCAACGCTTACCTCACGCAGCAGGATTCGGGCAGCGCACTGAAGGTGTTGCAGGCCGCTAGCTCCGGCACAAACGATGTGGACTACCGGCTGACGCTTGCCAAGGCCTACCAGGCCGCTGGCAACGCGGCGAAGGCATCGGACCTCTACCGCGGCATCTACCTCGGTGATCCACTTGCGCCGGAGGCTGCAACGGCGAAGACGCAACTCATCGCGATGAACACTCCACTCACTGCAGCCGAGCGCAAGCAGCACGCCGACTCGCTCTTCAACGCCAGGCAGTACGCCGAAGCCGAAGGTGAGTACCGTGCGCTGCAGAAGAACGATGCCGCGCTCAGCCAGGCCGATCGCGACGCACTCGAGATCTATGTCGCCGTCTGCGACCTGCGACTGAAGAAGCTGGGACGCAGCGAGGTCGACAATCTGCCTGTGACCGGAGACGACAGCGCCGCGCTGCGCATGTATCTGCGTGCGGAGCTGGCCCGCAATGAAGGCAGGAACGACGAGCAGGACGCGATCGTGCAGCAACTGATGGCAAGCTACCCGCAGAGCCGCTGGCTGGAGGAGGCGCTACACTCCGGCGGCGATATGTACCTGCTGAAGCATGACAACGCCCACGCCATCGCCGACTATACCGCTCTGGTGGAGCACTTCCCGCGCAGCGTCTATGCTCCGATTGCGCACTGGCATGCTGCGTGGTTGAACTACCGTGAGCGCCGTTACTCTGAGGCGGCACGGCTGATGGACGAACAGATCACCAGCTACCCCGGCGACTCAGCAGTCCCCGGTGCGCTGTACTGGCGCGGCCGTCTGTATGAGGACGTCGAGCACAACTTCGGCCAGGCGCTCAACTACTACAAGATACTGAGTGCGCAGTACCCCAATGCCTACTATGCACTGGAAGGCCGCAAGCGGATCGAGGTGATTGGCACGAAGCCCGAGGTTGCACCTGCGCCGGCGCTGGCTTCGGTGCGCATCGTCGACGACCCACACCTCACCGATGTGCTGCCGGACAACGACGTGCATCTCATCAAAGCGCGTCTGCTCGCGAACGCCGCGCTAAACGAGTACATCCGTCCGGAGATTCAGCTCAGCCCGACCTCGGGCCAGTGGGGAGCGCTTGCCGAGGCGCAGATCTACCAGAGCTTCGGCGAAGACGCGCGCGCGTTGCAGGCGATGAAGCGCGCGAAGATCCCGTTCTTCTCGTTGCCTGTAGCCAACGTGCCAATGCCCTATTGGGAGCTGGAATTCCCGCGCCCCTATTGGTCGCAGCTGCGCATGGATGCGGACAGCAACGGGCTCGATCCGTACCTTGTTGCGGCGCTCATCCGGCAGGAGTCAGAGTTCAACCCGGGCGCCGTTAGCCGCGCCAACGCATGGGGCTTGATGCAGCTGCTGCCGTCGACGGGCAAGTCGCTCGCGCGCCGGGAAGGGGATAAGCACTTCACGACTACGGAGCTGCTCGATCCGACGACCAACCTGCGCCTCGGCACGAAAGACCTTCGAAACTCAATCGACAAATATAGTGGGCAAGTGGAGTACGCACTCGCCGCCTACAACGCTGGCGATACGCCTGTGCACAACTGGATCGCGCTGAACAACTACAAGGACATCCCTGAGTGGGTTGAATCGATTCCGTACACCGAGACGCGCGAGTACGTGCAGAGCATCCTGCGCAATCGCGAGGTTTATCGCGCTGTTTATGGTGGCAAGTAGCTCTACTCGTGCCGCAGCGCGACTACGGGGTCCATGCGCGCGGCCCGCATCGCGGGTACGAGCCCGGAGACGACGCCAACAAACGACAGGATCACGAACGACACGATCATCGTGCTGCCTGACGCGCGCAGTATGATGTCGCCATCGTGGTTCGCGGTCTTGTAGATCGCCGAGTACAGCGGCATCGGCGGAATAAGGTGCCCCGCAATTACGGCTACCACCATCCCCACAGCGCCTGCGATCAGCGTCAGAACCAAGCTCTCCAGTAGAAAGTGCATCATGATGTCGCGGCGCCGTGCGCCAAGGGCCTTCATCAGCCCGATCTCCCGCGTGCGTTCCGACACCGACACCAGCATGATGTTCATGACGCCCACGCCACCAACGGCCAACGTCATCGCGCCGATGATGCCCAGCAATACCTGCAGCGCGATACCGAACTGGACCATCTGCTTCGCATCGTCGATCGTGTCCCATGCGCTGACGGCTTTGTCGTCACGCGGGTCGAAGTGATGGCGCTGCGCCAGCACCGTGCGCACTGCTTGAATCGCGCGCAGGTGCATCTCCGGCGTAGACGGCTGAAAGACGATCATGTCCGGTGCGACCTGGTTTCGCAAGGTGCGCATGGTGTCGAACGGGACAAAGATGTTTTCGTTGTCGGGGCCGTTGTTCGACGAGTCCTGAATCTTGTTGCGGAGTACGCCGATCACCGTAAACGGCTGGCCTTCAATCTGCACCACTTCGCCCACCGGTGGATAGCCGTTGAACAGCTTCTCTGCCGCGTGCAAGCCGAAGATCACCACCTGCCGATGCTCGCTGAAGTCGGCGGCTTCGAAGTAGCGGCCCTGCTCCACATCGAGACGTCTCATGCGCCCGTAGGGCAGGTCGACGGCCTTGGCGGAGATGTTCACCGTCTTCGGCCCGTACTTGACGCTGAAGCCGTCGTCCGTCTCGCGTGAGACAGCGCTGAGGAAGGGAAGTGAATCGCGTACCGCTTCTGCGTCGCCTTCAATAAACTTCACCTTCTGGCCAGAGCGCTCACCGCCAGCCTGCATTGATGTCTGCCCGCCCCACATCATCACCACGTTGTTGCCGATGCCGAGAAAGCCCTCCATCACAGCATCGCCCACGCCGCGCCCGTAGCTGATCAGCAGCACCACCGTCACCAGCCCCCACATAATGCCGAGCATCGTCAGCAGGGAGCGCACGCGGTTGCGGTTGAGCGACTCAAGCGACTCGGTGAAGACCTCGTGCAGGTTCATGGCTAATCCGTCCTCAGGCATTCGATAGGCGTCATGCCGGCGGCACGCAGCGCAGGGTAAGTGCCTGCGGACACGGTAATCAAGCCCAGCGTCACCAGCGACGCGATGATCGCCACCGCGGAGATCACCGGATGCGGTACAAAGTCCGGTAGCGGCAGCGCCCGGATCAGCAGGCAGATACCCACGCCGCTGACGAGCCCTGCTGCGCCGCTCACCAGCGTAATGATGGCGGACTCCACCAGGAACTGCCGCCGTATGTCACGTGCGGTCGCACCCAGCGCCTTGCGCACGCCAATCTCGCGCGTGCGCTCGGAGACAGCCACCAGCATGATGTTCATCACGCCGATGCCGCCCAGCAGCAGCGTCAGTAGCGCGACCGCTGCGAAGAACAGCGTCATCACATAGAAGATGCGGTCGGTAAACTGCGCGCCTTCCAGCGTGTCCCAAACCCATAGGGCGTCCAGGTCGTTCGGGTCGAAGTGGTGCCTGTCAGCGAGGATCTGCCGTACCTCGCGCAGAGCGGCCACATGCTGCGCCGCCGACACCGGCTGCACCACAATGTTGTTCACCGTCCCCACCGGGGCGGGCTGAGCATCCGGCCCTGTGCCCTTGAAGTCCGGCGGAAAGTCCCGCAGCATCGCGGAGAAGGGCACGAACAGCTGCGTGTTGTCTGGCCCGGAGCCGTAGCTGCCATTCTGCTGCTTCTTCGCCAGTACGCCGATCACCGTATACGGATACCCCTCGATCATCACCGGCTGACCGATCGCCGGCTTGCCCGGAAAGAGCTGCCGCGAGCTCTCTGCCCCCAGGATGACGACGCGATTGGAAGTATCCTCATCCGCGTCGGTCATCAGCCGCCCCTCTTCCACCTTCAGCGACCGGAAGTTTTGATACTGCGGCCACACGCCCCGTACCGCGCGGCTGGAGGCGTTCCTCTGGCTCACCTCGCTCACGGTGCGGCGTATCTCCGGCGAAACGGTCTTCACCAGCGGCGCAAACTGCTGGATCGCTTCTGCGTCGCCGATGTTGAGCTGAATGTTTCGCCCCGAAGCGTAGCCGCCCGACGGCATCGCAGTCTTGCCACCGAAGCAGATGGCGATGTCCGTGCCGATGGTCTTCAATCGCTCATGCTGATCTATGCCGAACCCGATGCCCAGCCCCACCAACAGGATCACGGACGTGATCCCCCACAGGATGCCGAACATGGTCAGAAAGCTGCGGAGTTTTGACTCCCACAGGGCAGCCAGAGTTTGTCGGAATATCTCAAGAATTGGCATGGCTGTTTGGACTTGCAGAGGGTCATACGCAGTTGTCGGCAGCGCGGTTCCCGGCATATGCGACTTTCAACGCCCGCGCACGATAGGATGGTTAGGCGGCCATCGCCGGGATGGTGGAATCGGCAGACACAGCGGACTTAAAATCCGCAGTTGCGAAAGCGACGTGGGGGTTCAAGTCCCCCTCCCGGCACCAAAATAAGCTCCACAAAATGAATGCTTTATGAAGACTAAAGCCTCTCTGCCCGAGAGGCTTTTCGCGTTCCGAAAGTCTTGGTGCCGGTTCGTACCTGATTTGCTAACCTGGCTTCAGGAGGTGTCTAGGATGCCCAGAAAAACCACAAGGAGGGAACGCGCAGTCTTCGAGAAGAACCCGGGTTCTGAGATTTGATGGATTCGCTACTACCCCGACGGTCGTGAGTTGAGATGCTTACTATGCCTGCAAAGACTGTCATGAGGGGTTAGCCAATCACGCAATCGAAATTTGGCTGCGCAGTGAATGAAGCGAAAAGATGGCGTTATGTAGAGTGTGCAGTACAGAGTTGAGTATCAGGCAATATCTCGATTGCTCCAGTTCATGTCCCACCTGTCGGTCGCCTTTCAACACCAGTTGCCGCAACCACGATCACTTCTACTTCGAGGAGATGTCGTGGTGGCCGCTAGGCGACGAAAAATCGACGGAGTCCCATGTCTCGCAGCCCACGCCGGTATGCGATGGAACTGCGATCCGCCATGATGTGGGCTTCCATTCTTGGATTGAGCGGCAAGCATTCCCGCTTTTGCGCCTCCACGATTCTCTTGTGTTCCCGGAAGATACTCTCGTTAATTTAGGGTCCTCCGCGTGACTGCAAGGACGAGTTTGGTCGAGAAGACAAGTCTGCGGCAATGTATTCGGCCTTTGATGGAGCCGCGTGCTCCTGGCCAGGATGAGTTCCGCTGCGTATCTGTCCTTACAAGTCGGTCGGTCGTTGAAGACGCTTATCAGGAGCAGGTTTCAGATACGCCGTTTTGACTGTTCTTTCGTCCTTACTGTTCCTATGCAGACCTTGGTGGGGAAAGTTGGAGTCGTAGAGCGGGAAAGTGGGAGCGCGGAGCGCTTCCAAGCCGCAGGCGTCTTTTCCGCTCTATCTCATGCTGCCGCCATGCTTACTGCTGGCCGGTAGTCTTCTCCGCTGGAGAGCACGGCCCAAGCGATACGTGCGAGCTTGTTGGCCATAGCCACGACCAGTACGTTGCGCGGCGCTCGCGCTTCGAGCGCGTTCATCCATGCTCCGATCGGGAAGCGGTCACGTTTTATGTGCATCGCTGCTGCGCGTGCGCCGTGGATGAGCACCTTGCGCAGGTAAATGTTGCCGCGCTTGCTGATGCCCAGCAACTTGGCCTTGCCGCCGGTCGAATACTGTCGTGGCACCAAGCCGAGCCAAGCTGTAACATCTCGTCCCTTGCGGAACGCCGCGCCGTTGCCGATGGCGGCGACGATAGCCGTTGCAACGATGGGTCCGATGCCAGGGATCTGGCGGCGGCGGCAGCCTGCATCGTTGGTGGCAATCTGTTCGAGCCTGTCGGTCAACTCATCGATCTGCTGTCCAACGGTCTTCCACTCCTCTCACAGGATGCCGATCATGTTGCGCATCATGGGTGTCAGCGCGTTGTGTGCGTTCTCTAGGACATCAGCCATCGCGGCCTTGAGCTTGGCCGGCTTCTGCGCAAAGACCATACCGCGTTCCAGCAGGAAAGCCCGTATCCGGTCGATGACTGCTGTGCGCCGCGCGACAAGCCGGTCACGAATCCGGTGCATCGCGCCCGGAGCTTGCTACAACTGCGGATCATCCTGGGTCAGCCCGCTGGGAGAAGCAAAGTTCCGCGCCCGCTCGTACCCGATATACGTCTCCGGCGACTTCACATCATCAGAGTCAGGCCTTTCGCGACCGCTGCTCCGAAGATGCCCTGGCTTACAGGGATGCGCACATGCTGCGTAGGATCACCCACGAACGCACCGAGAACCAGAGTGTCAGGGGCGACGGCAATGAGCATATAAAAGCCCGTCCAACTATAGTGGGTAAGTTGGGCCGCCATGGCCGCTACCAGACACGTTTGTAACTCGTCCAGGGAAGAAGCGGTTGATGCGAGGTGGCGAAAATGCTCAAGGAGAGCGGTAGTTTCCGCTCGAAGCTCGACATAACTCTTGGTATCCAACAGGGGCGCTGATTCGCGGGCGCAGCCGTACGGGAAGACGGCAAGAAGCAGCTGAGGGTCGACACAGGGCGAACGGGCTCCCTTATGGAAACGTAGTCGCCGCACCCATGGAATATATATCTCCTGCTTGAACATTTCGTGACGACGCCTAAAGAAGTACACATGATATTTCCGAAGAATTCGACCTACCGGATATTGCCCAGTTATAGCTTTGTGCTCTGTGGAGAACGCAATGTTGGTGTCCTAGAGCGTGACAGGTTGTGAGTTGAAGCGATGGTTAGCCGATTAGGAAATATATTTCACGGTAGATTCATGTGCTCGCTTCACGTGCCAAAAGGGAACAATTGCTTACGAGTGAATGAATAAACCCAGTAGCTAGCACCCAAAGTAACCCTAAGAGAATGCGAACATCATGATCTTGTTGCTACTCGGAATAGAACGATCTAAGTAAATTTTTATTACTTATAACCGAAAGGGTCACCATGCTCGTTGATATGCGCACTCGGCCGCACAGGATCGGTAGTGAAGCTTCGTCCGTACCATCTAAAGCTAACCAGTTACATTTGCGGTTATGTCTGACAGAGTGTCTCTTCTTGCGTCTCTTGAGCCTTGACAAGGTGCTAGTCGCGTTGATGATGGTCGTTCTATCTCTTGCTGTGAC
>CAJCIM010000015.1 GCA_903970395.1 Acidobacteriaceae bacterium | reverse complement strand
GGTGAAGGCGTGTTGCCTTCCAGCGAAGCGCTCGCGTTATCCAGCGCATGTTCCCACGTAAACGAGTTCAGCAGCGTCAACCCGCCCGCCATGCGCTGCTCATACTTCGCCTGCAGCGAGTTGAAGTTCGAGTAGAACTCGTTCAGCGCCTCTGTAATATCTGAGGGCCAGTTGGCAAACGGCCGCGCAAATCCCGCTGCCGGGTTCTTCTGGTTCGCATTCAGAAAGCCTTCCAGCTTCAGGCCGTGGTTTCCAACATACGCAATGTCCAGCAGCGAGTTCTTGAACAGCGTCCGCTGCACACTCAGATAGTAGCTCTCAACGTAGCTGTCCTTTGTGTTCTTCGGAATGTACGTGATGTTGTCCGTCGCCGAATTGAAGGTCGTCACCAACCCAGACGGGAAACCTTGATCCGAAGTCGCATAGCAGCTCGGTGTCGTCGAACCTGGCGCAATGATCTGCGCAGGCAGCGGAGACGAACAGAAGGTTGTCCCCGGCAATGTGGGATTCAACTGCGTCACCGAAGCGAACTGCGCCTGCGGTGCGTTGATGCCCAGGATGTCGCCCGAGCCGGCGCGCGTGTAGTGCGCGTAGCTGATGCCGAAGCCGCCGCGGATCGCCGTCTTGGCGTCAGCAGCATACGCAAATCCGACACGCGGCCCGAAGTCCTTGAAGTCCGGATTCACCAACGACTTGCCGTAGATACCGCCAAACGAGACCGGCGTGATCCCGTTACCCGCAACCGCACCCGGAGTCGTCGTAAATACCGTCTGCGACGCAGGATCGAAGTTTGAGATCCGGTTATTCAGCTCGCCGTAAGGCGAAGCATACTCCCAGCGCAGGCCAAGGTTGAACGTCAGGTTCGGACTGGCCTTCCAGTCGTCCTGCGCGTAGACGTTGTGCATGTTCCGCGTCAGGTGGGTTACATAGAAGTTCGCCAGCGAGTACTGGTTTGTTAGACCGAACAGAAAGTCCGCCCAGTACGTGTCCGAAACCGCGCTCGTTGCCGACGGCAGGCCGCTGCTGTTGGTAGCGCACAGAGGCGACGTCGCAGCCGTGCAAACGCTGTAGCCGCCGGCATACGTGAACGATCCATACAGAGGATTGTTGTCATTCACCGCCATCCACACACGCTCATACTCATAACCGAACTTCAGCGTGTGGTTGCCCTTCACCCAGGTAAAGTTCACCTTGGGATCGGCCAGCGCGGGGTCCTGCCACTGCGGGTTCGTGCTCTGCCGTCCAAAGCCTGTGAAGCCCGTAATGCCGATCGAAGGCAGACCGCCCGCGACCACCGGATTGCCCGTCGGCAAGCCCGGAATATTGTTGAACGCGGTATTGCCGATCGAGAGGTTGAACTTGCCCGCCTTCGTGCGATCCAGGCCAAGCCGCGCGTCCAGCACCTTGTTCGAGCCGAAGAGCTGCGTCACACCCAGCGCAATCTGCTGATCCAGAACGCGGATCTTGCCGTTCGTCTGTCCATCGAGCGGAATCGGAATCGAAGGATAGTTCACGCCATCTTCCTTGCGATCGCTGATGCGCAGGAAGAACGAGCGGTTCGGCGTGTTCTGGTAGTCCAGCCGAAGATCGCCCTTGTCCGCGTTGTCGGTAAACGGCACCTGCACCGCGTAGTCGTTTGAAGCCAGACCCGTGACGCCATTGGCCGTCGGAGCCGCAGTAATGCCAGCGGTCGGCAACGCCCCCTCAATCTGCTTGAAGTAGCTGATGATCTGCGCCGATAGCGGATTGATCGCTGTAATCGGCTGGCCCGCCTGATAGATGTTGCCCGTCAGCGGGTTCCGCACCGGCTGCACCAGAACGCCGTTCAGCTCGTTCTGCGAGGGCAAAGTCAGCACGTTCAGCGGCTTCAGCACCTGCCGGAAGCCCTCATAGTCCACGAAGAAGAACAGCTTGTTCTTCAGGATCGGGCCACCCAGGTCGAACCCGAACTGATTGCGGTTGAAAGTCGGCTTCTTGAACGGCGTCGTGATGCCCGAACCACCCACCTGCGTCGGCTTGAAAAAGCCTGTGGCATTCAGATCCGTGTTGCGGATGAACTCATACAGCGTTCCGTGAAACTGGTTCGTTCCGCTCTGCGACGCCACGTTGATCGTCGCACCCGAGCTGCGCCCATACTCCGCGCTCTCGTTATTCGTCACCACACTGAACTGCGCCACCGAGTCCGGCGGCACCGCAATAATCTGGTTGTCGAAGCCCTGATTGCTCTCGCCGTACGCGTTGTTGTCGATGCCGTCCAGCAGGAAGTTGTTGAACATACTGCGCTCGCCGTTCACGTTGAACGACCCCGCACGCAGCAGCGAGTTCACCGAACTCGTCAGCGCCGCCGACGGCGCCTGCCGCGATCCCGGAATCAGCGCCAGCAGGTCACTGTAGTTACGAGTCACCAGCGGAAACGCCTCACTCTGGTAGTTCGTCACCGTCTGGTCGCGCTGGCTCTCTTGCGTCTCAATCTGTAGAGCCACGTCGCTCACCTCGACCGACTCCGTCGTCCCGCCCACAGTCAGCGTCAGGTCAATATCCTGGCGGCCACCCACGCTGATCGTAACGTTCTTCGCCGACGCGTTGCCAAATCCCGCCGCCGTCGCCGACACGTTGTAGCTTCCCACCTTCAAATCAGGGGCAGTGTACTCACCCGTCGCATTCGTCTTCGTCGTAATCGCAATCGAGGTCCCGATGTTCGTGATCGTCACGCTCGCGCCCGGAATCGGAGCACCTGTCGCGTCCTTGATCGTGCCTACAAGACTGCCGTTGTCATACTGCGCATATCCTCTCGTGCTTAGCAAGCTCAGCAACAGCACGACACTAACCATCCAAAAAAAACGCACACTTCTGTCAATCATGACTTGGACTATAGCGTTTCCTACGTTACAGTTCGTTGAATCGACGGTGAACGCTCGAAGGAAAACGAGTCTCCAATCCACACTTTGTTCACAGGCTCCTCGTAGCGCGATTGAGTTCGTTTCCGCAAGAAACCTGTATCGTCAACCGGCATTCGCCTTGCGTCTCATGGGATTCATACGGCTACAATCGCTGCTGACAATCCACCGCCATAAGTCATGTATTCGACATAACATTCCGCGGTTTCACCCTCTGCGTCCTCGCCCTTTCCACTACGTAGCTTTGTAGCCACATGTCCACCAATTTAGTCTCGCCCATCGTCGGTATCGGTGAACTCCTCTGGGATCTCCTGCCCTCAGGTCAGCGCCTGGGCGGCACCACCGCCAACTTCTCCATCCTCGCCGCACGTCTCGGCAACGCGGCAACACTCGTCAGCCGCGTCGGTCGCGACTCCCTCGGCGACCAGGCGCTGTTCCAACTCGACGCCATCGTCGCCGGTTCCTCCTTCGACATCAGCCACATTCAGGTCTCCCCCACGCTGCCCACCGGCACCGTTACTGTCTCGCTCGATCCCGAAGGCCGTCCCCGCTACCAGATCGACGCCCCCGTCGCCTGGGATGAGATCTCCCTCACTCCTCAGCTTCTCGATCTCGCCGCGCAGGCCTCCGTCATCGGCTACGGCACACTCGCCCAGCGCGCTACCCCATCGGCCTCCACCATCCGCACCTTCCTCGACGCCGCCTCCCCCGCCTGCGTCCGCGTCTGCGACGTCAACCTGCGCATGCCCTTCTGCACACCCCTGAGCGCTCGCTGGAGCCTCCAGCACGCCACCATCCTCAAGATCAGCGATGAAGAGCTCCCGCAGTTGTCCCTGCTGCTCCGCGATACCGGCCTGTTCAAAGCCGAGATTCCGCTCGCGCCCGCCCACGACGATCCTGCCGCACTCACCGCATGGGCCACTCAGGCCGCATACACACTGCTCGAGTCCGCACCCGGCTGCAGACTCATCGCCATCACTCTCGGCCCCCACGGCAGCCTGCTCGCCTCACGCACAGACACCTGCCGCCACCCCGGCTTCCCCACCACCGTCGCCGATACCATCGGCGCCGGCGACGCCTTCACCGCAGGCCTCGTACACGCCTGGCTTCGTAACTCCTCACTCGAACACATCAGCACCGTCGCCAACCTCTGCGGCAGCTACGTAGCCAGCCAGCAAGGCGCCACCCCAGAATTCCCCGCCGATCTCCTCACCACCATCAAGTCCAAACTTGCATAACGTGAAAAACCAAGACCCGCCTAAGCGGGCCTTGGGAACCAATCGTCTGTCTGCGGGGAGAGATTTGCACCAACAAAGTCCACAGCGCGCAAGATGATCCAAATAGATAAAGTATTCCTGCCAAAGGCGGTACCCCTCAGAATGCTGCCTTCGCTTTTCTCCACCCTCTAGTCTCTATCCTCTACTCTCTGCACTTCCGCACTCCCGCACGACTCCCGCACCACCAGCTCACACCGCACCAGCACCTCGCGTACCGGCATATCCGGCTGGCGCAGGCGCTCCAGCATGACATCCATAGCCACCACGCCGATCTCCGCGCAGTTTTGCCGCAGCGTCGTCAACGGAGTCGGCAAAAACTTCGCATAGCTCACATCGTCGATGCCCACCATGCGCACATCGTCCGGCACCTTCACCCCCAGCGACACCAGCGTCTTCATCAGGCGCGCCGCTGTAACGTCGTTCGCGCACACAATCCCATCCGGCTTGTGCCGCGTCAGCATCTGCTGCACAAACTTCGCACTCTCAAAGTCCCCGCTGATCACCGCCCCGCCACACTCGCCCTGTGCGCGATACAGCGCCTCGCGATACCCCGCCATCCGCGCCTCCACCGTTGAGGCTGAATTTTCACGGACTGCGAACAAAATACGCTTCGCACCCGTATTCAACAGGTGCTCCGTTAGCAGAAATCCCGCGCGGTGGTTGTCGATCCCCACCAGGTCGAACGCCGACCGCTGCGGATAGCGTTCAAAGTCCCGGTCCAGCAGCACCACCGCGATCCCGGCCCGCTGCAGCATCGCAGCCATACGGTGGTTCGCCTCATCGCGCCTCGCCGCATGCTCGGTTGGGGCAAAGAACACGCCGTCCACCTTCTGCGCAATGTACTGCTGGCACAGCTTTTCGGTGGCCCGCAGCTTGTCCGTCTCATCCAGGTTCTGGTGTCCCCACGTCAGCGAGTGCGAACGCGCCGCTGGCGACCGCATGATTCCCTGGCAGATCGGCTCAAAGATGTCTGTGCTCCCCAGGTCCGGAATCAGCAACCCAAACTTCAACGAACTCTGCTCGGCCGGCCTCTCCACATACGTCCCCGAGCCTGGACGCCGACGCACCAGGTTGTCACGCTGCAGGTTCTGAAACGCCTTCGCCACCGTAATCCGCGAAGCCCCAAACCGCTCGCAGAGCATCGCTTCACTCGGCAGACGTTCACCCGGTTTGTATACACCGGTTTGGATCTCCTCCAGCAGCTTCTCGTAGATCACGCGATGCAGCGGAGAACTCGGTCCGTCACTGTTCGGGGCACTGGCTATCCTGCCTTTGCCAGCCCCTGCAACAGCTGCATTCGACTTCTGCTTCTTATCTGACGGACTCATGATCCTTTTAAACCCCTTTAGCTGATCCAGACCTCGACATCGTGCAACCTCCGCTTTCCGCAGGGCCGCTCTTCGATGGATCCGTAACCTCTGAATGACTCATCGTTGATCGACATACTTACGCAGCACAGCTTGGAAAAATCAGCACTAACAGCCTTACCAAACTACCCTCATCGTTTGGCTTTGGCTAGGCCTTTCCCTAAAAAACACACGTCTCCCCACACTCGGCGTATGATGACGATGTTTTTCGTCGATTCCGGCGCCCGGTACCTACTCTCGAAGGCGGCTCACTGCTCTGCTTATGATCGAATACGTTTTCCGACACGTTTTAGTTCTACTCGCCGCAGCAATCTTGCTGCCCTCGTCTGCGTACGCGCAGTCGCCGCTCGAGCCCCAGAAGGCCCCCGCCGGGGAGGGAGCGCAGGCACCCGCCACGGGCGGTTCGGCAGCCGCCGGCGTCTTCTCTCCCATCTTCGACGCCGAGCACCGCCCCATCACCGCCGGCGGCACCGTCAAGACCGGCCCCATCGTCTTCAATGACATCGCGCAGAAGGCCGGCCTCACCACCTGGCGTCACGTCATGGGCTCGCCCGACAAGCGCTACATCCTCGAGTCCATTGGCTCCGGCGTAGCTCTCATCGACTACGACAACGACGGCTGGCCCGACATCTACCTCGTCAACGGCAGCACACAGGCAGCCATCGACGGCAAAGCAATGCCCCCGCACGCCGCGCTCTTTCACAACAATCACGACGGCACATTCTCCGACGTCACCGAAAAAGCCGGCGTCGCCAACGGGCGTTGGGGTTTTGGCGCGGCCGTCGCCGACTTCGACAACGACGGCTGGCCCGACATCTACGTCTCCAACTTCGGCAAGAACCGCCTCTACCGCAACAACCACAACGGCACATTCACTGACGTCGCAGAAAAAGCCGGCGTCCAACTCGGCAACTGGTCCACCGGAGCCACCTGGGGCGACTACGACGGCGACGGCCTCCTCGACCTCTTCGTCCCCGGCTACGTCCACTACGACATCGCCAAACAGACCACCGGCTCTGACAACATACCCGTCAGCTTCTGCAGCTATCGCGGCATCAAGACCATCTGCGGCCCGCGCGGCCTGCCCGGCGAAGGCGATCACCTCTTCCACAACAACGGCGACGGCACCTTCACCGACGTTAGCGAAAAAGCCGGCGTCTCCGACAAGCCCGGCTACTTCGGCCTCACCTCGCTCTTCGTCGACGTCAACAACGACGGCCGCGTGGACCTCCTCGTCGGCAACGACTCCACACCCAACTACCTCTACATCAACAAAGGCGATGGCACCTTCGAAGACCAGAGCTACCCCTCCGGCTACGCGCTCGACAAAGACGGCCGCGAGACCGCCAGCATGGGCATCGCCGTTGGCGACTACCGCAACAACGGCCAGCTCGACATCTTCAACACCACCTTCTCCGACGACTACAAGGTCCTCTACCGCAACGACGGCGACGCCAACTTCACCGACGTCTCCGACGACCTCCACATCGCCAACATGACCATTCCCTTCCTCGGCTGGGGCACCGCCTTCCTCGACTACGACAACGACGGCTGGCAAGACCTCCTCGAAGTCGACGGCCACATCTACCGCAACGCCGACGCTAACAACTGGGGCACCACCTGGGCGCAGCGCCCCTTGCTCTTCCACAATGAGCAAGGCAAGAAGATCGAGCCCGTCCCCGCGGTCGAAAACACTGGCCTCGCCGAAGTCATGACCTCACGCGGCCTCGCCACCGGCGACCTCTTCAACGACGGCCACATCGACGCCGTCGTAAACAACATTGACGCCACGCCCGCGCTCCTCCGCAACGTCGACACCAATCAGAACCACTGGGTCGAGTTCCGCCTCATCGGCAGCGGCCAACCCGGCCCGCACGGCCTCAAATCCTCGCGCGACGCCATCGGCGCCACACTTTACCTCACCGCCAACGGCATCAAGCAACGCCGCGACGTCTTCTCCGGCGGCAGCTTCGCCTCCACCTCGGACATCCGTCAGCACTTCGGCATCGGCACAGCCACCACCATCGACACCCTCGAAGTCCACTGGCCCAGCGGCCGCATCGAAACCTTCCCCGTCCCCACCATCGACCACCTCCAAACCCTCACCGAAGGCAAAGGCACCGACACCACCAAACCCTAGCTTCCTTGGCGAACCTTGGCGCCCTTCGCGTCTTGGCGTTTTCCTTATCATCCTTCCGATGGAGATAAACATCCACCCAAAGGCCCGCTGACAATCGTCCCCTTAAAGGGTTAGTGTTTCCTAGTTCACAGCAGGCATAGAAATATGGCGCTTTCGCACACAACCCGCACGATCCTCGCCGCCGGCCTCTTCACCGCCGCGGCTGCCATCCTGATCGTCCCACACACCGTCCGCGCCCACGCCACCGACGACGACACCCACGCGGCCGCGCGCACCGCCTACAACACCAAGACCGCGGCGATCTACAACTACAAGTTCGGCATCACCTCTC
Organism: Acidobacteriaceae bacterium; assembly: GCA_903970395.1. GTDB lineage: Bacteria > Acidobacteriota > Terriglobia > Terriglobales > Acidobacteriaceae > Granulicella. The sequence continues at coordinate 12,789 of CAJCIM010000015.1, read as the reverse complement.
CGTTCCTGCCCTCCAACGCCACCACCGACACAGGCGCCTTCATCGACCCCAAGGACTTCCCCACCGCCGCCTACTGCGGCCACTGCCACCAGGCCGCGCACGCACAGTGGCGCGAGTCCGTGCACTCCAACTCCAACCGGGTCCCCTACTACCTCCGCAACGTCAACCTGCTCGCGGCTGAAAAAGGCATCGCCTTTACGCGCCACTGCGAAGGCTGCCACGACCCCATCGCACTCGTCTCCGGCGCTCTCACTGAGAAGTCCCCACGCACACGCCCCTACGATCAGGACGGCGTCACCTGCATGGTCTGCCACTCCATCCAGTCCGGTACCACGCGCGGCACCGGCAGCTACGTCATGGGCATCCCCGCCGTAATGCTTGATGCAAGCGGCGCGCCCATCCATCACCCCGTTACCGATGCAGAAATCCTCGCAAACCTCGACCGCCACAAGGCCGCGGTCATGAAGCCCTTCTACCGCACGAGCGAGTTCTGCTCCGCCTGCCACAAGGCCGCGCTCCCCCGCACACTCAACGACTACAAGTGGCAGCGCGCCATATCCCTCTACGACGAGTGGCAGAACTCCTCCTTCGCCAAGGAATCGCCGCTGCCCTTCTATCACAAGCCCACCGTCTCCACCTGCCAGACCTGCCACATGACCCGCGAGGCCATCGGCTCGCTCTCGGACTACAGCGCTCGCTCCATCGACGGCGCACCCAAGTCCATCGTCTCGCACCGCTGGCTCGGCGCCAACACCGCCATCCCCAAGATCTACCACTACCCCGACCAGGCCAAACTCGTCACCGAGTTCCTCCAGAACCAGGTCTTCAACGTAGACCTCTTCGCCATAGAGAAAGAGTTGGGTGCCCCATCTTCGCCGACAGCTTCATCGTCGGCTAAGGTGGGTTCGCAGGATTCAGAAGCTCCCCACCTCATCGCCCCACTCGGCACCGTCCCCTTCACTCTCAACGCCGGCCAGCGGGTCGTCGTCTCCGTCGTCATCCAGAACAAAGGCGCCGCCCACTCACACGTACCCGAGCAGCGCGACATGTACGAGTCCTGGGTCGACTTCACTGTCAAGGACGCCGCAGGAAAAACCATCTACGAGTCCGGCGCCATCCAGCCCAAGGACGAAGAACTCGACCCCGCCGCGCACAGCTTCACCAACCGCCTCGTCAACAAGCAGGGCGGCCAGAACGCTCTCCACCAGGTCTGGGACAACCGCGTCGTCGCCTACAACAACACCATCCAGTCAGGCCGTTCTCAACTCATCCGCTACGCCTTCACCATGCCGAAAAACATGAAGCCAGGCGAAGGCGTTACCGTCACCGCAGACGTCCGTTACCGCCGCTTCGACCAACACTTCATGGACTTCGGCATGAGCGTCCCCATCGGCGCTGCCCACTGGCAGCAACCCATCGTGGACATGGTCTCCACCACGCGCACCTTCAAGGTCGGCGACAACGCACCTGTCCCGCCGGCCGCACCCAACTCGCCTGAGGCCAAGGCCCTCAACCCCGACTGGATGCGCTGGAACAACTACGGCATCGCTCTCCTCGACGCGCAGCAGTACGCCGCTTCCGTCTCCGCCTTCGAGCGCGTCGCCGCCATGCGCCCCGACGACTTCGACCCACCCACCAGCATCGGCCTCACCTACATCTCGTGGGAGAAGTACGACGACGCCATCCCCTGGCTCAACAAATCTCTCGCCATCAGCAAGGACAATCCTCGCGCCCTCTACTACCTCGCCCTCGTGCAGCGTAACTCTGGCGATGTCGACGGCGCGATCGCGAACCTTAAGAAGGTCGCCGCAGCCTACCCGCGTTCGCGCGACGCCCACCGCGAGCTCGGCTTCTCCTACTATCAGCAGCATAAGTACGCTGACGCCCGAGCCGAGTACGAACTCGTCCAGGGCATCGACCCTGACGACCTCGCAGCGCACTACAACCTCGCGATCCTCTACCGCCGTCTCGGTGACAAGCAGAAGGCCGCCGTCGAGGCCGCCTACTTCGCCGACCAGAAGGACGACCCCACCGCCAGCACCTACGCCCTCGAGTTCCTACGCAAGCACCACGACATCGCGCAGGAGTCCGTCCCCTGGCACATCCACGACCTCGACCACCACGGCACAGACGAACTCACCCCCATGCTCCCCGCCAGCGAAACCACCACTGCCGGCGGTGGAATCCAATAGCACAGGCTCGTCCCTGCTACCTATAGAATGTCCCCTGTGCATACTCCCGTGGCGAAACTTGGCTCACTCCGCGCACGTGGCGGGAAAGCCTTTGCCGTTGCTCTTGCTTTTGCCGTTGCTTCTTTGATTGTCATCCTCGCAACCAACCTGCTTCACCCATCCGCAGCACAAGCCTCTTCCTCCGCCCACGCCCGCGGCGCAGAACTCTTCGCCACCCACGGCTGCGCCCACTGCCACGGCGTCGACGGCAGCAACGGCGAGATCGGCCCCGACCTCCAGCAACTCCGCAAGCGCATGACCACCGAACAGGTCTTCAAACAGATCCACGACGGCAGCAAAGACATGCCCGCCTTCGCCGACTCTCTCTCCACCCCGCAGATCGACGACCTCGTCGCCTACCTTCGCACCAAGCGCAAGCACATCATCCCACCACCCCCACCCAAACCAGTCCCCAAAACCGACCCCGACGGCAACAACTGATCCCCGCAACACTCCTGTGGCGAAACCTGGCTCACCCCGCGCCCGTCGCGGAGCCCTTTGCAGGCCGCGGCGGCCCCTCGCTCCAAGCGAAGAGAGGGGCACCATCCGCCTACAGCTGGCTCTTGCTCACCTTCGGAAAATCAACCTCAACCCGCGCCGTATTGTTCACGTAGTTGGTGAAGATGTTCAGCGCCACATGCGCCACCACCTCCAGCACCTCCGCATCGCTAAACCCGGCAGTACGCAGCGTCTGCACATCTGAGTCGGCAACATTGCCCTTGGTCTCCAGCAACTGGCCCACAAACGTCAGCGCCGCCGTAGCCTTCGCCGTCGTACCTGTACCGCCGCGGCTCGCCGAGATCTGCTCCGCCGTCAGCCCAGCCATCTTGCCCAGCGTCGAATGCGCTGACAGGCAATAATCGCAACCATCCACCTGCGCCACGCGGAGCGCAATCTCTTCCGCCAGCGGCTTGTCCAGCACGCCTCCGCCCAGCGCACCCGCAAAGCCCAGATACCCTTCCAGCACCGCCGGCGCATTCGCCATCACACGCGTCATGTTTGGAACCATTCCCATCTTGCCCTGTACCGCCGCGAGCAATGTGCCCGCTGCTCCCGTTGCCAGCTTCGGATCTACCGCGTTGATCAATGACATGACTCTCTCCTTCAACCTCAATGAAATATTGCGGCGGGTCGCGTCATCGATTTCAGCGAAACCTGCCGACATGTAAATAGATGACATGTCATTCAAATAGATTCGGAACGCTCCTTGTTATTTTGCACTCTTTCGCTATAGGCATAGAGTTGTCATCTCGACCGGCGCAGGACGGCCTTATCGTCCTGCGCCGCGGAGAGACCTGCAGTTCTATCCGAACCACCTCTACCGCAGACGCACGATGGTGACTCCCACAAGCACCATCCCTACTTCTCCCGCATCCGCTCCAGCAACTCCACCAGCTCCCGCACCTGCTCGCGTTTCAACCCCGTAAACGCCTCTTTATGCGCAGCTTCCACGGCTTCGTCGTTCTCGGTCAGCAGCTTCAGCCCCGCTTTCGTCACGCGACACACAATCCGCCGCCGGTCCTCGCTGCTGCGCTCTCGCTCCACCAGACCCTTGGCCTCCAGCTTATCCAGCAGCCGGGTGATCGCCGGCGTCGCCTCCACCAGCCGCTCAGCGACCTCCAGAGTCGCCAAACCCTCCGGCCCCGCGCCGCGCAGAATCCGCAGCACATTGAACTGCTCGAAGCTCAGCCCCTGAGGCTCGACCGCCCGCCCAATCGTCCTGCGCACCATATCCGCCGTGCGCAGCAGCGACAGCGCAGCCTCATGCTGCTGCGACCGGAACGGTCTTGTCTGCTTCAACTCCTCACGCAACCCCATGCTCTCGAACTCCCTCCGCTCTCACGCGCGCCTCTACTATATATAGCTAGTCCGCCAGAGCGAGATATACCTAGTCCGCCGGAGTGAGCACCCGATCTGCTGTCAACCCCCCAGACCGGCCTCGTGCGCTCCAACTCAAACAAACAAAACGACTAAGCCGCCGCAAGATAACTGAAGGTTCTCGTTCTACACCTTCTATACTGGAACTAAGGGGGAGAGTTTTCTCTATCCACTATCCCCTACCCACTATCCCCTGCACTTCCAATATCTTGCCTACAACCCAAACAGAATCAATATCCTGACCGCGAAGCAAACATCAACTCGCTGATTCCTAAGATCAAACCCCGAAAAGTATGGGAGGGGAGGCCCCCGGGGTATCCCGGCTACTTCGCCGCCACAGCCTTCCCTTTGCCCTCGGTCAGTTCCACAAACCGGTCAACACCCTCAACCGGAAACGTCTCACTCTCGCCATTCGGCCAGCGCACCTCGATGCTCGCAGGCTTCGTCTCCGCACCCAGCCCGAAGTGCAGCCGCAGATCGCTGGAACTCGAGTAGCTTGACCCGCTGCGCACCTCATCCACGAAGCTGCGCTTGCCGCCATGCACCGTCACACGCGCGCCGATGCCATCGCGGTTCGACGTCGTCCCTACCAGCCGCACGCCCAGCCAGTGGTTCCCGTTCGCCGCCTCGTTCACCAGCAACATAGGCCGGTCGCTCAGGTTGTTCACCACCTCTTCCAGCCGCCCATCGTTCCACAGATCACCCACCGCCAGCCCGCGCCCCGACAGCGGCTCCGTCAACCCCGGCCCACTCGTCTTGGACACATCCTTGAACTTGCCGTTCTGTTGGTTCCAATAAAGAAAGCGAGGCTCCTTGAACTTCGCACCAAGGTCCGCGCTATCGACCTCTGGATACACATGCCCATTCGCAACCAGCAGATCGGGAAAGCCATCGTTGTCCACATCGGCAAACATCACGCCCCAACCCAGCGCATCCAGGTTGATGCCAAGCCCTGCCGGAAACGTCACATCCTCAAACGTTCCATCACCATGGTTGCGATACAGCGTAGAAGTATCGTCGGAAAAGTTGGTCTTGAATAGCCCTATGTGCCCATCGCCCATGTAGTCCGCAGCAGTCGATCCCATTCCCGCCTGCTCGCGGCCATCCTCGTTGAACGCCACACCCGTATCAGCGCCAACATCCGTAAACGTGCCATTGTGGTTGTTCCTGTACAGCGCCGAAGGCGTAGAGTCGCACGCCACATAGATGTCCGGCCAGCCATCTTCGTTGTAGTCCAGCGTCGTAACGGAGAAGCAGTAATGCGCATCCGTCTTCTCCACGCCACTCACCGTACTCACATCCTTGAACCGTCCATTACCCTCGTTGTGATATAGGATGTTCTTCGCGCTCGGCAGCCCGCGCGGACCGCACATCACCGGCGCACCCTTCCACATGCACCCCGCATCCGCACCCGGCGCTGGCGTCTTCGCCAGGTCGAAGTGCACATAGTTCGCAACCATCAGATCGAGCTTCCCATCGCGATCGTAGTCCACAAACGCGCACCCCGTGCCCCACTCCTTGCCGTTACCCGCAACACCAGCCTGCTCCGCAACCTCGCGAAACGTTCCATCACCCTGGTTGTGAAACAGCCTGTTCTTGCCATAATCCGTCACATACAAATCGTCCCAACCATCATTGTCGTAATCACCAACGCAAACGCCCTGTCCCCACGCAGTCGAAACCAGCCCAGCCTTCGCAGTCACATCCGTAAACGTTCCATCATGATTGTTCCGAAACAGATGACTCGTCGGCGCATCCTTGTCCTTCGCATCAGCCTTCAACTCCTGCCCATTGACGAGGAAGATATCAAGCCAGCCATCACGGTCGTAGTCCACAATCGCCACGCCCGAACCAGTCGCTTCCACAATGTAGCGCTTGTTCGTCGCGCTGCCATTCACGTTCCGCACCGTGATACCAGCCTTCGCAGCAACATCCACAAACCACGCCGGCGTCGGATGCTCCGCGCTCGCCGGATACACTTTCTGCTGCGTCTGCGCACACATCACACTCGCAGCCAGCCACAAAGACACAGCAAGCAGCTTCACTTAGCAGCTCCCGAAGCCTTCGCAACTCCACCCATCGCAACCGTCCGCAGGATCTTGCCGCCCTCCTCAATAACGTACAGATGATTCGCCGCAAGGTCTTTCAGCGAGTCCTTCGCACCCGAAGGCCACGCAATCTCGACAAGGTCCACCTTCGTCGCCTGATCGAGCCCGAAGTGCATCCGCAGATCGTTCTGTGAGTAGTAGCTTCCACCGCTGCGCAGCTCGTCGATCTGCTTCATCGGCTGCTTCGCAACACCCGACATCTCCTGCGACGCCGTCGTCGCCGTCACTGTAACCCGCGCGCCGATTCCCGTACGATTGCTCTTCGTGCCGACCAACTTCACCTTGATCCAGTTCCGCTGGATCGTCGTATCGCACCGCAGCAGCTGCGGAGCAGCGTTCACACAGTTCACAACGATATCCATATCGCCATCGTTGTCAAAGTCGCCAATCGCGCAACCCCGCGCCGGAACAGCATCCGTCATGCCACTGCCTGCCTTGGTCGTGACCTCTTCAAACTGCCCATTGCGCAGGTTGCGATACAGATACTTGTGCTCAGCATACGGAGCATCGAGATGCGAACCATCAACCTCCGGATACACATGCCCATTGGAGATGAAGATATCGAGCCAGCCATCGTTGTCCACATCCACAAAGCTGACACCCCAACCGAGATACCGCGTGTTGATCCCCAACCCCGACAGGTACGTATGGTCCTCAAACGTCCCGTCACCGAGGTTCTGATACAGCGAGTCCGTATCGCCCGCAAAGTTCGTCTTCACAATATCCAGCAACCCATCGCGGTTGAAGTCTCCCACCGCAACGCCCATTCCGGCCTGCGGCTTTCCGTCAGGCGAGTATGCAATGCCCGCCTCGATCGCCACATCCTTGAACGTACCGTCCTTCTGGTTCTGGTAATACGTCGCAGCGGTCGAATCGTTCGCCACATAGATGTCCGGCCAGCCATCGTTATCGAAGTCCGCCACCGTCACGCTCAACCCGTACGTTCCAATGGTGTCCCACATTCCAGCCTTCTCGCTCACATCGGTAAACGTGCCATTGCCGTTGTTGCGATACAGGATGTTCTTCCCACCATCCAACCCCGGCGGCCCGCACGCAACCTGCATGCCCTTGTAAGCGCAACCCGCAGCCTCCGGCAAAGGCGCCGTCTTGATGTCGAAGTCGATATAGTTCGCAACAAACAGATCGAGATGTCCGTCCTTGTCATAATCCAGAAACGCACACCCGGAGTTCCATCGCATCTTCGACTGTGTCAATCCAGCCTTCACAGTCACATCGGTAAACGTGCCATCGCCATGGTTCTTGTACAAGATCGGCTGCCCATAGTAGCTGACAAAGAGATCATCAAGACCATCGTTGTCATAATCACCAACGCAGCATCCCTGCCCCCATCCCGACCGCGTCATCCCCGTCTTCGCGGTGATGTCGGTGAACGTGCCATCGCGATTGTTCTTGAAGAGTCGGCTGATCGGCTCCTGCCCCTTCGAAAACCCCTCAAGCCGCGTCCCATTCACAAGGAAAATATCGAGCCAATCATCGTGATCAAAATCATAGAACGCCACACCGCAACCTGTAGTCTCCAGCAGGAACCGGTTCTTGTGTTCATCGCCATAGATCGTCTTGGCATTCAGCCCGCTCTGCTTCGCCACATCGACAAAGCTGTATCCCAGCGGAGTTCCAGTCACAGGCGAAGGTAGCGTCTTCGGCGCAGGCTTTGGTTTCGCATCGTAGGTAGGACGTGATCCAATCTGCGGCGTCTGCTGCTGAGCCTTCGCAGGCATGGCGAGCTTTAGTACATCCTCAAACGTCAGCACCAGCGCCGTCCGGGAGAGAGAACTGATAAACCCACGTCGCGTCCAAATCATTGTCGTCCCTCTTCGAGCAGAAGTATATTGAACGGCTAACAGACACATCAATCAAACAACACAACCCTATCGCAGCGGTAACTGCTGCAAACGCCCATCACCTTCACGTAGCGTATACGTCCGATCACCCGCAACATCGCGAATGCGGTCAACCACCCCAGTTGCAGGCCATGTAACGACTATCTCACTCACCCGCGCCGCATCGCCGGTCCCAACATGTTGTCGCAACGGATTCCCACCAAAACTCGACCCATATCCGACCGTGCGATACATATGCCGCACCTCACCGTTTTTTCTCTTCACAATCACATCGATCCGCGCACCAAACGCTGCGCGATTTGACCGTACGCCCTCGAGCACCAACGTGATCGAATGGTTCCCATTCCCGGGATTGCGATACAACGCACTCTCATAGGAGTCACCCGGCTGCGCTCCACCCATCTCTTCAAACACGTCCTCAAAACCCACGCCACGCAGATCGGCAAACGCAACGCCGTGTCCCTTTTGCAGATGCCCAAAATCTCCTGCAGTCGTAACATCCTGAAACTTTCGCCCCTCATCGTTGCGAAACATGCGGTTCGGCAAAAGCGCCTGGTACGTCGAATCGCCCGTGCCCATGTAGACATCAAGCCAGCCATCGTTATCCAGGTCCCCAAAACTCGCGCCCATTGTAAGAATCACACGATCCAGATGAACATCACTTGTCACATCTTTGAACGTCCCGTCGTGCATGTTCCGATACAGCTTAGGCAACTCAGCGTGCGTCGGCTTGCCCATCTCAAACGCCCCCACATCCGACGACTCCTCCAGCGAATACCCAGCGACAAACAGGTCCGGCCAGCCGTCGTTGTCATAGTCAAAGAACCATGTCGCAAAGCTGTTGTCCTGCTTGTCCACGCCGGCCTGCTTTGTTACATCCGTAAACCTCCACCCCGCGCGAATATCCTTCGCATCGCGCGGCCCATCATTGCGGAAGAGGTGGTTCTTCCCATACATCACGGACACATACAAATCAGGCCTGCCATCATTGTTGTAATCGCCCCAGGCCACACCCTTCACAAAGCCCAACTCCGCCAAACCACTAATGGCACCAATCTCCGTAAACGTCCCATCGTGATTGTTGCGAAACAGCTGCGAAGGGTGCGGATCGGCAGCCGAAGACTCATGCCCAACAAATAGATCGAGCCATCCATCGCCATCAAAGTCGGCCCACGCCGCCGTACCTGTTGGGTGAGCAGAGAGCAGACCCGCCTTCACCGTCACATCATCAAACGTCCCATCACCATTGTTCTTCAGCAGAGACATCGGATAGCACCCCTGCTTCCCCCACCACGCACCGCGAAGCACCAGCACATCCGGATGCCCGTCGTTGTTGTAGTCCGTAACAACGAGGTTCAACCCACCTGTCTCACCGACAAGGCCGCTCTTCCTCGTCACATCTGTAAACGTACCGTCGCCATTGTTATGGAAGAGATGCATCTGGTCCATCGGGCCCGACGATGTCACCATCACGTCCAGCCTACCGTCGCCGTCGAAGTCCTCCACCAGCGCTCCTCCGGCATGGCCCATAATGTCGATCCCCGCCGCCGCTGCAACCTCCGGAAACTCCGGCAACGGATACTCCGAAGCGAAACGAGCTGTCGGAATCAACCACTGCTTCGGAACATCCTGCGGATACCGCCCCAGCTGCATATACGCAACATTCAGCAGCCACTGCGACTGCGCATCGTTCGCATCCGCCTGCAGCAGTGCTGTCAGTTCTCGAACTGCACCCTCCGCCCCGCGAGGCATCTGATGCACCGCACCCTTCTGCAAAGGAAACAGACAAGCCTTTTGCCCATGCATCATCGCGCAGTTCTCCTGCTCCCCCACACGCAGGTACGCGAGAGCAAGCCATTGCCCAAGATCCTTCACCCCGACAACTGGCATCGTTTCTCCCGAACGCTGCCAGCGTCGCCTCACCTCTTCGAGCTGACGCACCGCACTGTCGCTATCACCCTGGTAGAGAAGCTCCTTCGCCAACTGCTCCCGCACTGTGGTGTCATCATGCAGAGAGAGCGTGTTCTTCGCCAGAATCGCGCTGTAGTACCGAACGCGCAGAGCAGCCTTGCTCGGATCGAGCCGCCAGTCAGTGGCCGCATAGGAATCGCGAAGACGCTGCGCCATCTCCTTTGTCGAAGCACTCTCATAAAGCGGCTCAGCGCTCGGGTCACCCATCGGTGCGGACACCTCACCAACAGCAAGCCGCGTCATACTCTGCGCAAAGAGCGGCGTAGAAAGCAACCACCCAAGCGCCAGCGGCGCCGCAATCAGGCCGAACTCAGTGCATCGTCTCAATCTTGGGCTCGCTCGCCGCCTGAAGTCTCTGTGCCGTGGCAGTTTCTCGTGAAGCATCTTCCGGCCGACCCATCGCCCGATAAGCCTGTCCAAGTAAGCTATGCGTTCTGAAGTTATCGGGATCGAGCTGATCGGCGTGCTGCAGATACGTGACCGCAGCCACAGCATCTCCCTTCTTCAGCATCGTCTTGCCCAAAGAGATGTACGGCCCGGTTGCATTCGGCTCCAGCAGCACCGCTGCCTGCAGATTGCGCTGCGCGTCATCATACTTGGCTGCACGGTTATAAGCATCACCGAGCCCCTCATACACACTGGGCTCCAGCGGATTGGCAGCCTTCTCTTTTTCGAGCTCCGCGATCGCATCGTCCAGATGATTGCCAGCCAGAGCAATCTCGCCAAGCAGCTCATGCGCTAGTGGGATGTTTGGATTAATCTCCAGCGCCTTCTGCGCGAAGCTCTGAGACACCGGCAGATACTCACGGCGTAGCAGCATCCGCGCCGCAATCAAGTACGCCGGTGCGCTGTCCGACGCGAATCCATACTGCGCGGCAAACGCGCGACGCGCATCGTCATAGCGGCGCGTATCCATATAGCAAAGCGCCAAAATGTAGTTAGGATCAGCCTTCCCAAGCGATCCCTGCTTGCTCGCGCTCTCCAGCAAAGGGATCGCATCCGCAGGCCGCCCCAGCCGGAACAGCGTAAGCCCACGCATCTGCGCTGCTTCAGAGTCGTGCAAATCTTCAGCAAGCGCCGCAGCAAACGCACCATCCGCAGCGCGCAGATTATTCAGCGCGTAGTCGGCCAAGCCTTCGAGCCGATTCAATCCCGGCGTCGCGCTGCGTTCTGCACGCAATGTGGCGATCTGTTTTAAGGCAACATCAGGATGTCCCGTGTCGATATTGTGCTGTATGCCCGCTGCGCTTACCGGCTGTGCCGATACCGCTTCAGAAGTGGACTGCCCTTCAGTACTCCCACACAGGAACAAAGACGCAACTGCGAGGCAGACTACGAGATGCAGACCACGAGACGATGGAATTCGACGCATCTAGTAACAAGCCCCTGGACTTCTACAAATCAAACTACTACAAGCTCTCCGCCAGCAAAAGCAAAGGGTGGGGGAGATTGCTCTCTCCCACCACCCTTTCGCCGTACCAAGGTTAGAACTGGAAGTGCAGCGTGAACTGCAGTTGACGCGGGTTGGTCGTTCCAGCTAAACCCGCTGGGAACGGGCCACCGCCTATACCACCACCGCTTTCGACGGAGCCCGCTGGATTGCCGTAGTTGATGTGATTGAACGCATTGAAGGCATCCATACGGAACTGCGCAACATAACGCTCGTGGAACGTCACGTTCTTCATGATCGACATGTCCGCATTGAAGAAACGCGGACCCCAGGCAGAGTTGCGGTTGACGTTGCCGATGGTATCCAGCCCAGGAGCACTAAACGCTCCGCCCAGTCCAGGAGCCTTGAAGTACTTCGCGCTCGTGCCGAAGCCGGTCAGGCCTGTGTGTAGGGCCCCCGCACTGCCGTTGGGCTGGCAAGGTGCATCACCAGGAATGGAGGCAGCGCACTCGTCATAGCTGAGCGAGAACGGCAAGCCACTCTGCCATGCGAACACAGGACTGAACTCCCATCCGCCGACGATGTAATTCATCAGACCGCCCTGGTTGAGGAACATCTGGTTCTTCCCGAACGGCAGGTCCCATAGCCCATAGCCCGTGAAGGCGCTCCGGCGGATGGCCTGATCGTTGCCGATAACGGCCTGCTTGTTCCACGTAGCGAAGCTGCTGGCATTGTCCCTACCAACTTGATACGCGTAGTTTCCGTTGATGCTCAGGCCCTTGGTAAACGCCTTCGTCACCTTGATCTGCAGAGCGTTGTAGTGGGTGTCTTGATCATCACCGTAATAGGAGATTCCTTGGGTCCAGTTACAGGGACCAGTACCGCAGGCAGGCAGGTTTCCATTGGTGTAACGCTGCAGCAGTGTGGTATTTGAGGTCGCACCGCTTGCGCCGACAACCTGCGCTGCAGTACAACCCGCGCCAACTACCAAGCAAGTACCACCTGCCGGATCATAGTGAAGCGCTACGTTGGTAACCTTGTTGAATGAGGCAGGCAGAACAATGGCAGCCTCGTTGGGGTTGGTGTTGTTACCATCACCGTCGCTGAGCGTATGCGAGCCCTTGTTGCCAACGTACGCCACTTCAACCGACAGCGTTGGAGTCAGCGAGCGCTGAACAGCGGCATTCCAGGCATCCAGCGTCGGCAACCGCTCGGTAAAGGGACGCGCCTTTACACTTACGGATTGGCCGATGGTAGTTGCTGGGATTGCTCCCGGAATAGATGCCGTGATCGGAATCTGGCCTTGAGCGTTAGCTACCGGCGGTGTAAAGTTCGACAACGGGCTGCTC
>CAJCIM010000014.1 GCA_903970395.1 Acidobacteriaceae bacterium | reverse complement strand
AGGGGTTCACCCGTGGTATCTTGAAGATGTTGCCTGCTCGACCCGAGCGGAGAGATGGCCGAGTGGCTGAAGGCGCACGCTTGGAAAGCGTGTATACCGCAAGGTATCCAGGGTTCGAATCCCTGTCTCTCCGCCACATACCTCCAGACAGCCCAATCGTGCCTAAGCGTACTCACCCGCGCTTCGTAGACTTCCTAACTTCTACCTATGCTTCTCTGCTTTTGGGCGGATGACTTTCGCCTTCAGTTCTCAGCCCGAAGTAAAACAACTCTCGAGCTATTCCCACCTGGTATCAAGCAGAGCACCTGCCTAGTTTGTGGTGTCCGCATTTTGGTGAAAGATTGCACGATTGACGTCCGGCCAAAATTCTTTGAACGTAAACGTGGCTCCGTCGATCACGATCGATGTGATCCAGCGTTGATAGGTTTTGGTGAGAGTCTTGTCAGCCGACGGATAGTACAGCGTGGAGATACCTGCAGCTGCTCCTGCGCCGACGATCTCTGAGGCGTTGAACGTCTCGGAGCCAGCATCGCTCTTTGTGATGAATGCCCGACTGAGAGAGTAGCCTACGCGCTTGACGAAGCCGCCGTGTCCGAGCGTGTAGTAGCGACTGTCTTCACGAGTGACGGCCGGAATGATCGACTCGACCCAAAGGTTCTCGTCCGCCTGGTCTGCCAGCGTATGCCAGTAGTACCGGCCGTACGCCACTGCTCCGTGTCCGAACTGCGGCGTAGCTTTTGTAGCGTCGCTCGCTCCCGCTTGAACCCCGGCGAATATGAAGCTGGAGTAATCGAAGCTGTCCTGAAGTCCGGTGACCAGCTTCTGCTTGTCGGTCTGGGGCGGCAGCTTCATGTCGGCGGTCACTGAGCGAAAATTAGGGATTATTCCCAGGATTCGTTTGGTCTGGTACGGAGCGCTCTCGGGGGCTTGCTGCGCTGCTGGCACGGTCGACTGATCGTCATTATCGGGAGGCAGCGGCGCGTTTGGCAGGGACGATGATTCGGCCATGGCCAACTGAACATGCGTTTCCTGTGCGCTGATAGAAGGCAGCAAGGGGGAAAAAGTCATCGATACAAACGATGCAAGCAAAGACAACCGAATACAGGCGTTCGTCATAACAGACCAAAATCTCCAACGGTTTAACCGTGTATCTCCCTCATCAGACGCGCCAAAGTGCCTCGCGGATGTGCAAAATTGCAGATAAACGAAAAGATACGCAACGGAGAGTTGATTTTGTTCTTCCTAATTGCATGAACTGCGTCTCTTTATAATCGCGATACGTGCCTATGACGTCCTCGAATGAAGAAATCTCAAAGCCGAAGAGTGGCGGGCTGACTCTCCTGTTCGACGCAGACGATACGTTGTGGGAGAACAACATCTACTTCGAGCGCGCCATCGCGGCGTTCATCTCCTATCTGGATCATCGCGTTCACTCGCCGGAGGAGGTTCGAGAGCACCTGAACCTCTGCGAACGGGCTACGATTGCAGCGCACGGTTATGGGCTCAAGAGCTTTCGGCGGTCGCTCGTCGATTGCTTCGAGCAGCTGAGCGATGAGCCGATTACGCCGGAGAAACATGGGCGCATCATCGCGTTCACGGAGGCGATTGCGGCGCAGGAGATTGAGCTGCTCCCTGGTGTGGAAGAAACACTGCGCGAGCTCTGCAGGCGTCATACGCTCATACTGGTTACGAAGGGCAACGTTGAAGAGCAGACCGACAAACTGCAGCGGTCTGGCCTACGGCCTTACTTCTCCGGTGTTGAGGTGCTTGCGGAGAAGAATCCAGCGGCTTATGCCGCTCTTCTTGAGAAGCATCAGCTGGATCGGTCGAAGACCTGGATGACCGGTAACTCACCGCGATCCGATATCAACCCAGCGCTGGCCGTCGGCATGAATGCGATTTTTATACCGCATGACTTTACCTGGGTGCTGGAGCACGAGGTTGTGGACCAGCCAGGCGCGGGACAAGAGCTTCTGGAACTGTCCACGATACGTGAGCTTCTGAGCCGGTTTTAGATACCGCACCCCCCTGCCGGCTTTTCTTGCAAGATACGCATAAATAAAGACTTAGGCTTGCATCCCCTTTTGTACCGAAGCTCTTGGCGCGAAGGTTGCCAGCATTGCTGCACCTGACTACTTTTATCGTAAAACCGCTGTCAAGGATTTGCCGTGAAGAAAAAGCTTGCGCTCTTGGTGTACCAGTTGTATTAGTACAGATGTGATTCCCTTCCGCGTCAGTCTAAGGCCAGGTGTTGCGATCTCCGAGCAGGTGGTCTATGCAGCGACACGCGCGATTGTGGCGGGCCAACTTCGGGCGGGCGATCCCTTCCCTTCCGTACGGGCTCTGTCACGCGAGCTGAAGATCAATCCCAATACCGCGCACAAGGTAATCACGCAGCTGCTCAACGACGGTCTGCTCGAGTCTCAGCCCGGGATTGGAACAGTAGTGGCTGCTCTGCCCGGTTCCACCGCGACGCAGCGGACGGACCTTTTGGGGCAGCAGATTGAAGAGCTTGTTGTGGAGGCGAAGCGCCTCTCTATTCCGCTGGAGGATGTGACGAGTGCGATTGAGCGTCACTGGAACCGGCTTTCGTCGAAGACCCAAGGAGGGGAGTCTGAATGAATGTTTCGTCACACGCAATTGAAGCGCGGCAACTACAGAAGAGCTTTGGGAAGACACCGGCGCTGGCTCCGCTGGACATCGAGGTGCCGCGTGGCGCGATCTTTGCGCTGGTGGGGCACAACGGCGCCGGCAAGACCACGCTGATCAAGCTGTTGTTGAACATCCTTCAACCGACAGGTGGGAGAGCGAGTGTGCTTGGTCTTCCGTCGAAGACGCTGAAGGGATCTGCCTTTACGCGAATCGGCTATGTGTCAGAGAACCAGGAGATGCCGGAGTGGATGACCGTAGAAGGGTTCATGGAGTATCTGCGGCCGTTCTATCCGAATTGGGATGAGAGGAATCTACTCAACGAGCTTGATCTACCGCGTGACCGGCGGCTGAGTGAACTGTCGCGTGGGATGAAGATGAAGGCGGCGCTGGCGAGCGTGCTGGCGTTTCGCCCTGAGTTGATTGTGATGGATGAGCCATTCTCCGGGCTGGATCCGCTAGTGCGCGATGAGTTGATTGAGGCGCTGATGGATCGGATCAGCGACGATAGCTCGGATGATGCGGGAACGACGATCCTGATCTCATCGCACGACCTGGCCGAGGTGGAGTCGTTTGCTACGCACGTCGCGTTTCTGCACCAGGGCAAGCTGTTGTTTGCCGAGCCGATGAGCACGTTGACGGCACGGTTTCGTGATGTGACGGTGGTGGTACCGTCAGCCGTTGGGTCACCACTGCCGAAGGTGTTTCCCGTGAGTTGGCTGATGCCAGAGGCTACTGGAAGCACCGTGCGTTTTGTATATGCGGGCGAAGACGGCGTATCGCTGGAGGAGCATGTGCGCCACGTGCTGCCCGACGCCACATTTATCCAAGCTGAACCGATGACACTGCGCACCATCTTTCTGGCCCTGGTGAAGTCGAGCCGTGAGCGGGATAGGAGCCACGTATGATGCAGTTGCTGCATATCTTTCGTAAGGATGTCCGCCATCAGTGGAAGGACCTCGCCGTCTACGCTTTGTTGCTGCTGTGCTTTGCGGTGGTGACACCGCAAGCATGGAGTGGAGTATCACACTCCAACTCGATCGTGGCCGGACTTGTGGGGATTCTGCTGAAGGTGCAAATTCCGATTCTTTGGCTGGTGATGATTGCGCGTCTGGTGCATGACGAGTGCCTTGTGGGCGATCAACAGTTCTGGGTGACGAGACCGTATGGGCGGGGTTCGCTGCTGGGCGCTAAGCTGCTGTTTGTAGCGCTGTGCATTGTGGTGCCGTTTGTGTCAATGCAGTGGGCACTGGTGTTGCGCGCAGGATTGAATCCGCTGGCAGCGATTCCGGGCCTGTTGCAGACACTGCTGTACTTCGTGCTGATTGTGTGGCTTCCGTTTCTTGCTGTAGCAACGGTGACGAGAGGTGTCGGGAGTGCGTTTCTGGCCCTGCTGATGACCGTGGTTGGGTGGGCAATGATCTTGATATCTTTCAGCGGAGACCTGGTGATGCGCACGTTGCCTCTGCACCTGTCGGCAGCGGTGGGTTTTGTGGCAGCCGTTTCGCTGACGGCGGTGCTGGTGTACCAATACTCGACCCTCCACACGGAGCGGTCACGTGTGGCGCTGCTGACAGTGGCAGCGGCTCTCCTGCTCTGGTTCTGTAGCTTCAGCAGCCCGGGTTTTGTGCGACCAGTGAACGCGATGATACGGCACCAGCATCCGATGGAGACAGGGTCGCCGCTGCGCCTGGTGCTGGACACGAGTGTTGGGACAGATGCCCGACAGATCGACAGAACTACACCGAAAGGGCTCGTGGCTCTAAATCTACCGCTGCATCTTGAGGGCCTTGAGAGCGAAGCGCGGCTGAGGAGGGAGAGCCTCATGTTCACGCTCGACGGAGCGAATAGCCACTACGAGACTCCGTGGAGGGATGTGATTGTGAGTGACGATGGCATTGGAGTGATGTTGCCTAGTGAGGTGCTGGACAAGATGCGTGGCGAGAAGGTTCGCCTGCATATTGAGCTGGCTGCGGAGCGACTTACGCCGAATGCGCCGCAGACGGTTGTGGCGGCGGACTACTTCAAGGTGCCTGATAACGGAGTGTGCGTGTTGGATGTCACGAAGATAGGCAGCAATAACATGAGTTGCCGGTATGCTTTTGTGGGGCCTCCTCCAACGAGGGTGAGTGGGATGGTGCAGCAACAACCCTGCAGTGTAAGTGGAAAGAGTCAGCCGAGTGCGGCAAATCTGATCTCGACTCCAGCAGCCACAAAGCCTGACCCTCTGGTTGAGGAGCAGTTATCATTTGGCGGTGCGGTGTGCCCGGGGACAATGTTGACGTTTGTTTCCTATCGTTCAGACGGTGAGTTTCGGGTCGAGACGGATGTGCCCGAGGTGGTTCTGGACGCGTATATCGTGCGTTGAGTGGGGAGTTAGAAATTCTCGGTCTAAGGTGTTACACTCAAGAACGGATTGGACGTCGCAACTGTCGCACTGTGAGTGTGTCAGGCTCCATGCGGAGGTGGCGAAATTGGCAGACGCACTAGCTTGAGGTGCTAGCGCCGCAAGGCATAGGGGTTCAAGTCCCCTCCTCCGCACCACTCCAAGATTCAAGCATTTCTGAAGGGCCAGCCCACACGGCTGGCCCTTCGGTTTTCTATGCGTCACGGTTTCTCATGGTTGCGACAAAGTTACGTTTCGAGCCATCGCAATCGTGCTGGCTCGCTGTTAAAGATGGCAACTCGGCGGATGCAAAGACGCCCGCCGACTTTTCAAGTCGACGGGCGACGATGGCATACAAGATCAAGCGCAATTACAAACGTGCTCGGCGACAAACAAGAGATAAAGTCGCCCCGGAGTTTTATTGATAGGGCAAGGTGAGATACAGCGCCCCGAGACCACTTAGGACTCCGTCTGCTGGTGCGAGCAAGC